>CABVSA010000056.1 GCA_902500805.1 uncultured Nitrospira sp.
CCACGACCACTCGCACCCCAAGCGAGTGCGCTACCGGGCTGCGCTACGCCCCGACATGTTCTCGACTCTTGAGCCGGTTATTGTCGCAGATTCTCTCGTGATTGTCTTCGGTGAAATGCACCGTCTCTTTTGATTTATGATGAATGCGAATCGATGATCTTCAGAATGACTTGGAGATCGCCTCTCAGCTTTTTGGCGATCTCCCTCGGCCTCAGCCGACGGGTAGCAGCCCTTCCACGACGGACCCAATACCGCTTCACCCCTTCCAGCGTATGCCCTTCTTCATACAGCATGCGCTTAATTTGCAAGACGGTTTCGATATCACGTTGGACATACAGTCGCTGATTACCTCGACTCTTCTTGGGTTTTAAAAATGTGAATTGAGATTCCCAGAAACGGAGTACGTACGAGGGAAGCCTTGTCAGCCGGCTCACCTCGCCGATTTTATAGAAAACCTTGCTGCCCAGCCTGGGCTCAGTTCCCATGACCGGCCTCACGGTTCGGTCGACAATGTGGGTGAAGTCGCCTTACGAATTGACGTACTTCTTGAATACCTGGCTTGGGCGAAATGTAACGACTCGCCGGGGGGTAATCCCAATCTCTTCTCCGGTCCGTGGGTTGCGTCCCTTCCGGGCGCCTTTGCTCCGCACAACAAAATTGCCAAACCCTGCGATTTTAACCGATTCTCCCTTCTGCAGTACTGACTTGAGGAGATTCAACACGAACTCGACGATATCAGCCGCTTCATTTTTCGAGATGCCGACCTGCTTAAAAATTTCCTCAGCGATATCCGCCTTTCTCATGCCATCCCCCCTACATGACAACCACCCACCGCACTCTCTGCTAGGACCATGCACTCATTGCGGTAAGTTTGTCTTAAGTTACGTGAGGTTATGACACCTGTCAAGAATAAATTTGGCGAATGCTTACGAAAATACTCTAGTTTTTGGACAGCAGTTTATATTCGATACTATCGACAAGAGCTTGCCATGTCGCTTCAATGATATTTTCAGAGACCCCCACCGTTCCCCATTTGTCTTTGTGGTCGCCCGACTCGATTAAGACCCGCACTTTTGATTCGGTCCCCCGGTTCGCGGCCAACACCCGGACCTTATAGTCGAGCAGTTTCACCTCTCGAAGCTGCGGATAAAACTTTTCCAAGGCTTTGCGCAACGCATGATCCAGTGCATTAACCGGCCCAGCCCCGATCGCCGCAGTATGCTCGACCGCGTCCCCAACCTGGACCATCACCGTCGCTTCGGAAAGCAGCGATCCATCTTCCTGCTTTTTCTCAACGATCACCCGAAACCCGAGCAATCGAAATGACGACGTGTGGCTACCCATCGCCTTTCGCATCAATAATTCAAAGGAACCCTCGGCCCCTTCGAACTGATAGCCCTGGCTTTCTCGTTCTTTCAAGGTATGGACTAGCTCATCAACTTTGGCATGGTTCTTCGAAAGCATGATCCCATAGGCTTCGATTTTGTCGAGCAGGCCGCTGCGTCCTCCATAGTCGGAGATCAACATCCGCTGCCGATTGCCGACGCGAGCCGGATCGATATGCTCATAGGTGGCCGCGTTCTTCAGGACTGCGTGAATATGCACCCCGCCTTTATGGGCAAACGCGGAATCTCCGACATAGGGCTGATGCTTATTGGGCATGAGATTGGCAATTTCCGTCACAAACCCGGACACATCCTTGAGATGGCTCAAGGTATTGGGCAAGGCCTGGCGTTTCATTTTCAGCGCGAGATTCGGAATAATGGAACAGAGGTTGGCATTTCCACAGCGTTCCCCGATGCCATTGATGGTCCCCTGTACCTGCTGAATGCCCATCTCGATCGCCACCAGGGAGTTCGCCACGGCCATTTCACAATCGTTATGGGCATGGATGCCAAGCGGCACCCCACACTCACGCTGCACCACGCCGCAGATCTCACGGATCTCCCACGGCATCGCGCCCCCGTTGGTATCACAGAGAATCACTCGCTCCGCACCCGACTCTACCGCTTTCCTGATCGTGCTCAACGCATAGTCCGGGTTGGTCTTATAGCCGTCGAAGAAATGCTCCGCATCGTAGAAAACGTGGCGTCCTTTTCCCCGGAGATAGGCGATGGAGTCGCCGATCAACTCAAGATTCTTGTGGAGGGAGATACCGAGCGCATCGGTGACATGGAGCGACCAGGTCTTTCCGAAGAGCGTGATGATCTTCGTGTCGGCGCCGAGTAATGCGTGAAGATTCGGATCCTTCCGGACTGTGTTGCTGGCTTTTCTCGTCGACCCGAATGCGATCACGTCCGCATGCTTCAGCGGAATCGTCTTGATCATCCTGAAGAACTCAATATCTTTCGGGTTCGCGCCGGGCCATCCGCCTTCAATAAAATGCACGCCGAGACTGTCCAGCTTCTGCGCGATCAGCACCTTGTCTTCGGCAGAGAAACTGACATCTTCCGCTTGCGCGCCGTCACGCAAGGTGGTGTCATAGATTTCTAATGTCTCCGCCTGTTCAGTGGACGGTCTTTTGACAGAAACTGGATCCCGTTCACGGACAGCGCGGGAAGTACGCGATTGTTTGGTAGTTCTAGGCATGGGCCGAAAGGGTATCAGGAGAGGCCCCCCCCTGTCGAGACGTCAACTCCGTATGAGCGGTGGAGTCAAATCCTCCCCTCTGTCGTACCTGGAGCCTCTGAGCGTCGAGAAAATTCCACTGATGGACCTTGCCCACAGCTGTTAGGGGGATGAAGAAACGGACTTATGGTGAGGTGAGGCGAGGAGACGACACTCCACTATGGATCAAACGCGTTGGACGAGTGTTTGTCTTATTAACGGTTGTTGTCAGGCCTGAATTTGATCCAGCCCGAACGCCGAATGGAGGGAGCGCATGGCTAGTTCGAGGTACTTCTCATCAATCACGCAGGAGATTTTGATCTCCGACGTGCTGATCATCATGATGTTGACCCCCTCGCGGGAGAGGACGTTGAACATCTTGGCTGCCACACCGGAGTGCGACCGCATGCCGACGCCGATGAGCGAGACTTTTGCGATAGCTTCGGTGACGGAGACCGATTTGGCGTCGATATCCTTGGCCACGCCTTGAATAAGAGGCACGGCTTTCTTCAGATCCGCTCGCGGAACGGTAAAGGAGAGGTCTGTGAGGGCTGCCTGGCTGATGTTCTGGATGATCATATCGACATTGATATTCGCTTCCGCCACTGGCCCAAAGATCCTGGCGGCAATACCGGGCTTATCCGGTACACCAATGATGGTGATCTTTGCTTGGTTCCGGTCTCCCGTGACTCCGGCAACCGCAGCCGCTTCCATATCCGTATCTTCCTTCGTCACGAGCGTTCCCTTTCCTTCCTTGAAGCTGGAATTCACTTCGACCGGCACATTGAACTTGGCCGCGAATTCCACCGATCTGGTCTGCAGCACTTTGGCACCAAGACTGGCCATTTCGAGCATCTCTTCATAGGAAATTTTATCGATGCGTTTGGCTGCCGGAACGATGTTGGGGTCAGCCGTATAGACCCCGTCGACATCGGTGAAGATAATGCAGCGATCAGCTTTGAGGGCCGCCGCCACCGCAACGGCGGATAGATCGGACCCACCTCGGCCCAGCGTCGTTACATCCGACCGTTCATTGATCCCTTGAAAGCCCGCCACCACCGGCACGACTCCTTGATCCAGCGCCTCGCGGAGCCGCCCTGACGTCACCCGCGCGATCCGAGCTTTCGTATGGGCACTGTCGGTCACGATGCCCACCTGCCGTCCCGTAAAGGAGCGGGCGTTGATACCGCGGCCCCGTAACTCCATCGCTAACAGGGCAATGGTCACCCGCTCCCCGGTGGAGAGCAGCATGTCCATTTCACGATCATCGGGAGTCGCGGTCACTTCATGCGCGAGTTTAATGAGGCGGTCTGTTTCTCCACTCATCGCGGAGAGTACGATGACGACCTGATTGCCCTCCTGCTGCGTGCGAGCGACCCGGTCAGCCACCCGATGAATACGTTCAGTTGTACCAACCGATGTACCGCCGTATTTCTGGACAATCAACGCCACGATGGTCAGTTTTTGGAGAAGAACTTATTCACGAACTTGGTCGCGTCACGGGCAGGCATGTTGGCTGCTTGAGCATCGACCTCTGTGAAGCGACGACTCGCTGATTCGGCCACCTTCTTGCTTCCCTCACCGAATGCATAGAATGGTTGACCATTCACCCCTCGTCCGTGCTCACACACGACCAAGAACCGAAAGGGGCCTTGTTTAGCTAACCCGTCAACAAGCGGACCAACCAAATGCTGATCGAACTCTTCGATCCCACGCACTTTGGCCTTGATATCGGTCCCGTGGATGATTTCGTCCGTCAACCGGGCATGGACATACACAAAATCTTTCTTGGCGAACTCAGCAAGCGCCACGGAGGCCCTGGTACGAAGATCGCCATCGGCGAGTCGCTCAGGATCGACTGCCTCGAGGCCAGCACAGATCCCGACCCCGCGATAGACATCGCTGGTTGCCACGATAGCTCCGGCAACCTCGTATTTTTCCGTCAAGCTCGGCCACAGAACGGCTCGTCCTTCGCCCCATAGCCACACACAATTTGCCGGCTTCTTCCCCTCGGCAATCCGCTCATCGTTAACCGGATGATCGCGCAAAATCATATGCGAAGCATCCATGAGTTTTCGGAGAATGTCTGAGCCGTCTCCCGTAGGCAGGGCATCGGCAATGGATTGACCAAGGACGGACTGTGGATCGTTACAGATCGCTCGCGGCTTGCCATTCACCCAGACCATAAGGTGGCGATGACCGGCGCCCGGATAGAACTGAATGGTTTCTGAGCCAAGCTGCTCATTGATCGCCTCGAGTAATTCTCGGGCTTCTTCAGTCTCAATCAAACCGCCCGTCGCATCATCCATCATGACGCTCGGGCCCAATTTCTTGATCTCAGCGCCCTTGCCAGCGTCCGGACGCAACGTCACCATCGTACAGCGATAGACCACGTCGTGTCCCGTCACCGAGACACCCAAACTGGCCGCTTCTAGCGGCCCAGGGCCCTGATAGTATTTCTTCGGGTCATAGCCAAGGATCGCCGCGCCGAGCAACCCACCTCCATGACGAACCCCTTCGCTGGGAATCATCAGCTGACCGAGTTCTCCGATTTGAGCAAGCTGATCGAGATGGGGAGTGACTGCCGCTTGCAGTGGTGTCCGACCATTGAGTTCTGCTTGTGGGTGGTCCGCCATCCCACCAGCATGTACGATCACATATTTCATCGAGTCTACACGCCTTTCACACGTTCAGTAAACGAGCAACATCCTCACGCGTCGCCTTGACAGTGAGTGGTTGTTTGGACACGGAGATGGCTGTATCGGCATCTTTCAGTCCATGTCCCGTCAGAGTACAGACCACCGTGTCACCTTCCCGTAGAATCTTGTTGCGGTGGAGCTTGGCCACGCCGGCCACCGAAGCAGCGGAGGCCGGCTCGCAAAAGACCCCTTCTGTGGCAGCCACCAGCGTATACGCTTGAAGGATTTCGTCGTCTGTCACCATATCGATCGCGCCGGATGACTCCTCCACGGCTTTCAAGGCCGACGACCAACTCGCAGGGTTGCCGATCCGAATGGCGGTCGCCACGGTTTGTGGTTGTTCGACGACCTTCCCCAATACGATGGGGGCCGCACCTGCCGCTTGAAACCCCATCATGCGGGGCAGTCGTGTGATTTGACTGGCGGCACGATACTCCGTGTAGCCCTTCCAATAGGCTGTGATATTTCCTGCATTCCCCACAGGCAAGACGTGAATGGTAGGAGCGTCGCCGAGCTGATCGCAGACTTCAAAGGCTGCGGTTTTCTGCCCTTCAATCCTGAACGGATTCACGGAATTCACGAGCTCGATGCGAAGTGACACCGACAGGTCTTTGACGAGGGTGAGGGCCTGATCAAAGTTTCCTTCTATCTGGATGACCGTGGCCTGATGCATCATCGCTTGGGACAACTTGCCCATCGCGATCTTGCCGGCTGGAATCAATACGTACACCGACAATCCGGCTCGGGCTCCATAGGCGGCGGCCGAAGCTGACGTATTGCCTGTGGAGGCACACATGACAGCCCGCGCACCACTCTCCACTGCTTTCGAGATGGCAAAGGTCATCCCCCGATCCTTGAACGACCCGGTGGGATTGACTCCTTCGAACTTGAGATAGAGTTCGATTCCCGGCGCAATGGCCTTGGCCAATCGCGCAGCACGAATCAACGGGGTGTTTCCCTCGCCCAAGCTGATGACGGGAGTGTTCTCTGTCACAGGGAGGAATTTACGGTATTCCTCTATGACCCCTCGCCAACGATTCATCGGTTATTCGTCTCGACCTTCCACACGGATCAGTCTTGTCGGTTCAGCCACGAAGGGCTGCCGGTTGATTTCGCGAAGCGCGGTTTGCACGTCACGCTCTTTGGCCATATGGGTCTTAATGACGACTGGAACAGTCTGTCCCTCTCGTCGCCCTTGTTGAACCATCGAGGAAATGCTGATCCCGCAACGCCCCAATTCACCCGCGATCTGTGCCAAGACCCCAGGCCGGTCCACCACGGTAAACCGAAGATAATAGAGTGAACAAATCTCTTCCATGGCCCGAAGCCGTAATGGTCGCCGATGGTCTTGTTGAAATGAGGCAACCGGCACCCGACCGATCGCACCTTTGAGAATATTGCGTCCAATAGCGATCACATCGCTGACCACCGCGCTCCCGGTCGGCATGGACCCGGCCCCACGCCCATAGAGCACGACATCGCCGACGGCATCCCCGACGAGTTGGATGGCATTGTAGACATCTTCAACTTGGGCAATGGGAGAAGCGGACGGAAGCATCGTGGGATGCACCCGCGCTTCGATTTCCCCGTTCACACACTTTGCGATACCCAACAACTTGATCGTGCACCCAAACTGTTTGGCATATGCGATATCGGTCGGCGTGATGTTCGTGATCCCTTCCGTATAAATGTCCTTGAAGTTGACGGGCGTCCCGTAGGCGAGATTCACAAGAATGGCCAGTTTGTGCGCGGAATCGACCCCGGCGACATCAAACGTGGGATCCGCCTCCGCATAACCTGCCTGCTGGGCGTCTGCGAGTACAGCTTGAAAGTCGTGCCCCTCTTGGGTCATTCGCGACAGGATATAGTTGGATGTCCCATTGATGATCCCGTAAATGGACTCGATCGTATTGCCGGCCAGCCCTTCCGTCAACGCTCGAAGCACAGGGATCCCACCACCCACACTGGCCTCGAACCCCAACTCCACTCCCTTCCGGGTGGCGGCAGCGAAGATTTCTTCGCCGTGCAACGCTAAGAGCGCCTTGTTCGCCGTGACGACATGCTTCCCGGCAGCGATGGATTCCAATATGATTCGCTTCGCCGTATCGTACCCACCGATCAGTTCAATCACGATATCGATATCAGGATCCGCCAGGACATGCTTTGCATCGGTCGTGAGGACCCCTGGAGCCACTGTCACCCCACGGTCTTTGGTAATGTCCAGATCTGCCACCCGAACCAATTCGATCGGCACGCCGACCCGGCGGCGGATGAGATCGGCATTCTTGAGAAATGTCTTGGCGACCCCGGTGCCGACTGTCCCGAACCCGATGATCCCCACTCCGATCCGAGACTTCATTCCTCGCCTCCCTCAAGTTTGAGGGCTTTGCGAATCCCACGCACGGCTTGGCGAGTACGATGCTCGTTCTCGACCAGGCCGAATCGCACGTATTCATCCCCTCCTTCACCGAATCCGATCCCCGGTGAAACCGCGACCTTCGCCTCCTTGAGCAGGAGTTTCGAAAATTCCAGCGAGCCCATCTGGCGATAGGGCAAGGGAATATGCGCCCAGACGAACATCGTGGCCAACGGCTTCGCGACGGGCCACCCGATTCGGTTCAGCCCGCCCACCAGCACGTCGCGACGCTTCTGATATCGATGCACGGTTTCTTTGACACAGTCCTGTGGGCCGTTCAGTGCGATCACGCTCGCAATCTGAAGAGGCTGGAAAATACCGTAGTCGAGGTAGCTCTTGATCTTCGCCAACGCGCCGACGACCTCTCGATTACCGACACAGAAGCCGACACGCCAGCCCGGCATATTATACGCCTTCGACAGCGTATAAAACTCAACGCCGCAGTCCTTTGCCCCTGGAACCTGGAGAAAACTCGGGGCCTTATAACCGTCAAAGACCAGATCGGCATAGGCCAGGTCATGGATGACGATGACGTTGTGCTCCTTGGCAAACGCCACGATCTTCTTGAAAAACCCAAGATCAGCCACCGCCGTCGTAGGATTGTGCGGGAAATTGATGACCAGGATTTTAGGCCGCGGAAAGGTTTGCCGATAGACACGCGTGAGGTCTTCAAAAAAATCGCTGTCTTGGCGAAGTTCGATTCCCCGAACCTCTCCACCGGCAATGATGAAACTATACATGTGGATTGGATAGGTCGGAGTTGGGGTCAGCACCACATCACCGGGACCAATCATGGCCAGGGCCAGGTGGGCCAGGCCTTCCTTTGATCCGATGGTGACGATCGCTTCGGTCTCCGGATCAAGCTCGACATTATAGTTGCGCTTGTACCACCCGCAAATGGCGTGCCGAAGCTTGGTGATCCCTCGCGATGCGGAGTAGCGATGATTCTTCCCTTTACGCGCGGCCTCGATCATCTTCTCGACGATATGCGGGGGGGTGGGCTGATCGGGATTCCCCATGCCAAAGTCGATGATGTCTTCACCCCGTTGCCGTGCTTCCAGCTTCAGCGCTTGAACCTGCGCGAAGACATACGGAGGCAATCGCTTGATTCGATAAAACCCGTCGCCCAACCCCATGAAGTTCCTTTGACTGTTCGTACGAGAGAATGCTCACCCGACTACGCTGTGGCAAACAAGCATAGGCGCTCAAGAAGCGCCTATTTTAATGGAGCACTTTAGCCCAGTCAATTTCCAATGTTTTTAAAGGCTTCCTATCATGAGACGAGGATCCGACACGGAAGATTTCCTGTCCTGACTGTTCTTGCCCCCTCTCCCTCCTTTCTGCTACTAATAGCATTGGGGTTGTCTCGCTCATCCGTCTCTTGTCTTTATTTTACCCAGTAGCATAGCGGTGAAGGAGGGTGAATGGCTCGGCTCGGCGTGAATATCGACCATGTGGCGACCTTGCGACAGGCTCGCGGGGGGGCCGATCCCGATCCGTTGGCGGCCGCCGTTCTCGTTGAACTGGCAGGGGCTGATGGTTTAGTCGTTCATCTTCGAGAAGACCGGCGTCATATCCAGGATCGAGATCTTCATCTTCTTCGTGAAATCTCCCGGACAAAGCTTGACCTTGAGATGGCAGCTGACGTCGACATGGCAAAGATTGCCCTCAACATCAAACCGGATCTGGTGACGCTGGTACCAGAGAAACGGCAGGAGCTGACCACGGAAGGGGGCCTCGACATCGTGGGCGAGCGAGAACGTATTCAACACATCGTGAACGTACTTCGTAATGGAGGCATCCCGGTGTGCGTCTTCATTGACCCTGATCTGAACCAGATCAAGGCCGCCCATAAAATTGCGGTGGATTTTGTCGAGCTACACACCGGCCGTTACGCCAATGCCACGCGTTCGAAAGAAGCCGATACCGAATTTGAAGCCATCAGCCTCGCTGCCAAACTTGCCTATAAACTCGGAATCGGGGTGAACGCAGGACATGGGCTGAACTACCGTAATATCAAACGGCTGACGCATATTCCTGAAATCGTAGAATACAACATCGGGCACAGCATTATTGCCCGTGCGGTCCTCGTGGGTCTCGTGCAAGCCGTCAAAGAAATGAAAACGCTGCTTGGTTAGGGGAAGGTCGTCTCCTGCCGGCTTCCGTCGATCTGGCGACCGATAGCTTTTCATGATCAAAGTCATTACCGCTGCACAAATGCAGGAGCTCGAGCGCCGAACCATGGGAGAAGGGCTTATCCCTTCGACCACACTGATGGAACGAGCAGGCTCAGGCGTGGCCACCTGCATCGAGCAGTGGCTCGGTACCGTCAGCGGGAAGACGATTACCGTGGTCTGCGGGAAAGGGAATAATGGTGGTGACGGGTTCGTTGCGGCTCGTCTCCTTCGGAGACGCCGTGCCAATGTCCGTGTCCTGACCATGGCCTCCTTATCCGAATTAAGCCGCGACGCCGCGTTGATGTACAGACAGTTTGTGAAAGTCGCCGGCAAATCTTCCGTCATTCCTTACAGATCCAAGGATACTGCGCGAGCGCTTTTGCAGGAAAGCCACCTGCTTGTGGATGCTCTGCTTGGGACGGGACTGTCTTCGGCTGTCACGGGTCGGTACGGCGAGGTCATCGAGAGCATGAATGAGGTGAACCGCCCCGTTGTGGCGATTGATGTACCCTCTGGCCTTCACGCAGATACGGGAACCGCGTTTGGTCAGGCCGTGCGTGCCTCGCTCACAGTGACGTTTGGGCTGCCTAAAACAGGGCTGTACCAGAATCAAGGGATTGACCTGTCTGGGAACATCAACCTTGTCGATATTGGGATACCTCCGTCCTATGTCGACGCTATAAAGAGTCACGTCACCGTGATCACACCTCAGTGGGTTCAGGGGTGTCTCCCACGGCGTGAACGATCCGGTCACAAGGGGACCTACGGACACGCCGGGATCATCGCAGGGTCCGTCGGAAAAACCGGAGCGGCAGCGCTGGCTGCACAGGCGGCACTGCGGATAGGAGCCGGCCTCGTCACCGTCGCAACTCCTTCCAGTGTCAACGACATACTGGAAGCCAAACTCCTGGAAGTCATGACCCTGCCGATGCCGGAGACGAAAGCCAGGACGCTGTCCCGTGCTGCGCTGGATCGGCTCCTCGCCTTCATGGCAACCAGAGATGCTGTGGCGATAGGACCAGGTTTATCAACTCATCATGAGACCGTTGAACTCGTCCAGGCTTTGACCGCACGGCTTGACCGACCGGCAGTGCTTGATGCTGACGCCTTGAATGCCTTGACGGGACGTACCGCGATCCTCGCTTCATGCAAGACGCCGCCGATCATCACTCCCCATCCAGGAGAAATGGCGCGGTTGGAGGCTGAAGCGACTTCTCAGACCGTCAATCGTGATCGGATCGGCACTGCAACTCGTTTTGCGCGTGAGCGTGGTTTATTCGTCATCTTAAAGGGAGCACGAACGATTATCGCACGGCCGGACGGAGCCGTTGCGATCTGTCCAACCGGTAACCCCGGTATGGCCACCGCCGGGACAGGTGATGTCCTGACGGGAATGGTCGTTGGTCTGTTGGCACAAGGCCTGCCCCCATGGGAAGCTGCCTGCACGGCAACCTACCTGCACGGAGCGGCAGGTGATCTGGCTGCAGCGATGAAGGGGGAAGTCGGAATGATCGCGGGGGACTTGCTTGAACAGATTCCCACTGCGCTGAACAGGATTCTTGGCCCCCCCGCACACTCGAGCCCACCGGGCACCTAACGGCTTGATCGAACGGCATTTCTATGGCCCGACCAGCTCGCTCCCGTCGTCTTCTCCTGAATTCTCGGCGTGAGACGGAGTCAATAGGAACGGCTATCGGACGGGTCCTTTGCGAAGGAGACGTGCTGGCATTGATCGGTGATCTGGGAGCTGGTAAGACTGCCTTAGTCCACGGAATCGTCTCCGGCCTTGAGGCCCCCCCCAGCTCGGTGACCAGTCCGACATTCATGCTGATACACCGATACCACGGACGACTCCCGTTGACTCATATGGATCTGTACCGATTGAGAAGCCCTGAAGAGGCCGAGGCCATCGGCCTCGCTGAGGTCTTCGCCGACGACGGGGTGACAGCCGTTGAGTGGGCTGATCGATTCCCAAGCCTACTCCCTTCCGACCGACTCGAAGTCCGGTTGGCCCACAGAACATTCACCACTCGATCCGTTCAGTTCATGCCGCGGGGGGAACGGTCCCGTGCCCTGTTGGCACGCATCATGACGGTTTTACCTTCCGTCAAGCAGCGCGGCCAACCGCAACACGCCGGATTGAGTGGAAAGAGAAAGGCTTCTCCTCGATGACGCGACTGATTCTCGTCGGCATTCTCTTGCTCCTATCACTGGCATTTGTTCTCCAAAACCAGGAACAGGAAGTCACCCTGCGGTATTTCTTCGGCTTACTTGAGGCTTCCACACCCATTTATAAACCCGTTATGGCCGGATTCGTCGTGGGGCTCCTGGTTTCCGCCATCCTGCTTTGTCCTCCGTGGGTACGCAGCCGTATTCAACTCCGCCGAAAGACAAAGGCGCTGCAACAAGCGGAGGTGGACCTCGAGCGGCTCCGACAATCGCTCGAGAAGGTCTCCGGACGGACCTCCGCTTCAGCAGACATGGAACCCTCGAGACATTTCGCTGATGAGTGAGACAACGCTCAGTCCTCTCATGCGCCAGTTCCGAGACATCAAGCAGGGATACCCTGACGCGATTTTATTTTTTCGTGTGGGAGATTTTTACGAGATGTTCTATGAAGACGCCGTAGAAGCGTCTCGACTTCTCTCCATTGCCTTGACGTCCCGAGACAAGAACAGTCCTCATCCAATCCCATTATGCGGCGTTCCGTACCATTCGGCGACCGGGTACATTGCGAAATTACTCAGGGCCGGACGATTGGTCGCCTTATGTGAGCAAGTGGAGGACCCCAAGTCCGTCAAGGGCCTTGTGAAGCGCGAGGTCGTCCGACTGTACACACCCGGCACGTTGGTGGACACCGAGTTCCTGATCCCAGGAGAGCTCAACTATCTGGCCGCCATCGCCGTTCATCCCGAACCTGACTTCGGTGAACGGATTGGGCTTGCGAGCCTTGAGGTGTCGACCGGGGAGTTCTCGTTGATGGAGTTTCGAGGGTCACAGGCGCTGAGCCAGGCTCTGAATGAACTGTCTCGACTGGATCCCCGGGAGCTGATCTTCCCGACGGGCCTCGATAGCCGGAGCGTGCAATGGATCAGACAGATCGCGGGGCCACGCTTGTGTGAACGTCCGGCCGCTCCATTTGAACCACAACGTGCTACACAGATATTGACGAGCCATTTCCGCTGCAACTCGCTGGAGAGTCTGGGATGTCAGGGACTCCCAGCGGCCCTCGGCGCAGCCGGCGCGGTGCTGGACTATTTCCGTGAGACGCAGCCGACCGTCCCACTGGATCACATCCGCCGATTATCCATTCGTGGGAACCACGAGATCATGCATCTCGATGGGACGACCATTCGAAATCTGGAACTCCTGAAACCTTTGTCTGCGAAGGAGCAGACGGATGCAACCGGCCCCTTAACGCTGTTGTCCGTGTTGGACCACACGGTCACCGCAATGGGATGTCGGCTGTTGCGTCAGTGGTTGGTGATGCCTTTGTTGCGTTGTGAGCTCATCGAAGCACGTCTTGATGCGGTCGAGGAACTTAAAGACAGCTTGTTCGTACGAACCTCCTTGCGCAGGGCATTGCGCGAGGTCCAGGACATTGCGCGGTTAGGCACCCGGATCACGCTTGGTTTGGCAAATCCACGCGAATTGCTGGCGCTCAAGCAGTCTCTTGCGGCACTGCCTGAAATCTCCGCCCAACTGACATTACTTCACAGCCAACTGCTGGTCGAGTCTTTCGAGACCTGGGATCAGGCTGAGGATCTGTACGATCTGATAGAACGAGCAATCCGCCCTGATGCCCCCCTCTCTTTACGTGACGGGAATATCATCCAGGAAGGCTACGCTCCTGAGATCGATGAACTTCGAAAAGCCAGCAAGGAAGGGAAGGAATGGATTGCCGCGCTGGAAGGTCGAGAGCGCGAACGCACCGGAATAGAGTCGTTGAAGGTTCGTTACAATCAGGTGTTCGGCTATTACATTGAAATCACCAAAGCCAACCTGGCCCGCGTGCCGCCGGACTATACTCGGAAGCAAACACTCGTCAATGCAGAGCGGTTTACAACGGCCGAGCTACAAGAACTCGAGGAGCGAGTGATCGGTGCCGATGTAAAACTCCTCGCCTCTGAACAGGAAGCCTTCACGGCGCTTCGCTCCCGCCTGGCAACAGAGACCCATCGGTTGGATAGAATGGCGACACTGTTGGCTCTGGTTGATGTCCTAGCCGGTTTGGCTGAAGCAGCGGCCCTCTATCGCTACGCAAAGCCGACCGTGACGGATGGCGGTGGCATCACGATCAGGGAAGGCCGACATCCCGTCGTCGAACGACTCTGTCACGATTCGGTGTTTGTACCGAACGACACGACTCTCGATCTTGGAACTGAGCGGCTACTCATCATGACGGGCCCCAATATGGCGGGAAAGAGCACCTACCTTCGGCAGGTCGCCTTGATCGTGTTAATGGCTCAGGTAGGAAGCTTTGTCCCGGCAACAGAGGCTCACATCGGCTTGACGGATCGTATTTTCACCAGAGTCGGTGCATCTGACAATCTGGCCGGAGGGCAAAGTACCTTCATGGTCGAAATGGTTGAAACCGCGAATATTCTCCGGAGTGCGACACAACGGAGCCTGCTCTTACTGGATGAAATCGGTCGCGGGACCAGCACCTACGATGGTCTCAGCCTTGCGTGGGCCATTGCGGAGTATATCCATGACTGTACCAAGCTGGGTGCGCGCACACTTTTTGCCACCCACTATCATGAGATGACTCAACTGGAGTCTCAACGTATCGGGATTAGGAACTATCGTGTGGCGGTCCAGGAATGCGATGGCGACATCGTCTTTCTGAGAAAGATCATCGCCGGGAAGGCGGATCGCAGTTATGGCATTCACGTGGCTAAATTGGCAGGCCTTCCGCAGGAGGTGGTTGGCCGCGCCCAAGCAGTCTTGTCACAACTTGAGCGACCTGAGGCGTCCCCTACCGTCTCCGCATCGGATCCGCCACGACAATCTGCCCAGACTCTTCCCCGGCCTCACCCGCTGATAGAAGAAGTGAAACAGATCGATCTGTTTTCCATCACGCCGCTCGATGCGCTCAATCGACTCGCCGAGCTGCAACGGATGGCGAGAACGGATCCGAACGAACAATCATAACTCTGCCGCCTCCACACGCTCATTCCAGAGTGATCGTAAGAGATGCAGACCATCAGGTGCTGTACCAGAGACTGTTGATCCCTTTTACCCTTCCATTGCCGATTTCGACCTACTGCGGCACTCTAACTCGCTACAGGAGCTCTGCGGAAACCTTACGTAGTAATTGGAGCCATTGACCGTGCTGGGGACCACAAGCAGGGAGTCCAGCCCCAAAATGACAAGGGCGGCACTCCCGGAAGGAATGCCGCCCTCTCTGCTGTTTGATAGCGTTTTCAGTGAGCCTGATTATACTGCGCAGTCCATGGAATCAAGCCGCCGAGAGTCTTCCCACCAGGAAGCATCACATCATATTGCATGCCAACGTTGCTTCCGTCTGGTGTGACCGGAGAAGTATTGAGGCCGATCTTGGCTTTATTACAGGTCGACTCGAACTCGTTTTTCCCGGCGCATTCCTTGAGTCGAAGCGCGGACATGCTCAATGGCTTGCCCATTGTGCCGGATACTTCGGGAATCCTCTTCACGGCAGAAATCACACGATGGTTCTGCTCTGTTTCTGTCGCGACAAACTCAATCAAATCCGTCGTGCTGCCGGGAGGAACTTCCTTTGCGGCAGCCGGTCCTGCGTGGAGGCGACCCATTTTCTGCAGCTCTTGCCAAGCTGATTTCTCGGCATAGAACTTTAAATTCTTACCCGGGTGAACTTTCTGCCAATACAGGCCGCTCTCTGCGTTGCCACCAAACACGGCCACGTTGATCCAGACCGCTTCATCGTACGGGTCAAGGACAATCACTCGCCCCTGGATCGTGGTGGGCTTGCTCATATCGCCCCATTCGAATCGCTCTTGAAATGACTCAATGGCCGAGGCGCTCGACGCCAGACCCGCTACGAGGGCAACGGCTGCCAGAATGGCTCCACCTTGCTTCTGAACCTTTATCATCGCGTCCTCCTTCACAACAACGTGCTGAACTAAGAGTGGCTAGTCTTTCAGTATTTTGAAGCCGGTGATGGTTCGGCCGTCGAGGGTGACCTCCATAGCGACCAATTCTTGCGAGGCCTTGATGATCTTATCCATCAGGGCCTTATCCTTCACGGCAAGCCGAACGGTCGTGGCTGCATGGTACCAGCCGGAATAGGCCGAGTTCTTCTCGGTTCCTCCGACAAACCCCCAGGCACAACAGGTAAAGAGAGGGTCCGGCGGTTTCACATCAAGCATGGTTGAGGATCGACCACCCGCGTCTCCGGATCCTTGCTCGCCGGAATTCCAATACTGGATGCCGAACAACAACTCTCCATCGGGATTATCCGCCCACTGAGACCAGACACGGCCCTGCAGAGTTTTGGCTGCTGGAGCAGCCTTCAGTGGCTTCCCTCCTACAACGTCATCCGCAAGACCAAGATGCTCAATGCCAGCAGCAAATGAAAAATCGGCCGCTAGCAAGCCGAAACTGCTACATACGACGGCGGCAGCTAGAATGACAGCCCTTTTCATACCTCGTCCCTCCTTCATCAGATTGATTGCCATTAAGCTTGATAGGTTGTTGATCACATTCAATCGATCATTGTTGGTGTCGCAACTGACTTCCCAGCGATCCACTCGCACCTTCGATCATTCTGACTTAATTCATGACTCACAAACCGGCATAATTGAGCTGGAACGGTACTGAAACTGAGCTGTCCTGTCAAGGGCATGTTTCCCCACATGCAGCGTCGGATTTGAAAGTACTACGAAGAGCTATTGGAAAACAATAGCTTGCATGGTTTTATGCTCTTCCATTTCCTCGCGATGAGGTCATCGACAGAGGGAAGCGTTTCCTTAATCCCTCGATCTGCCGGGATGAAAGCGGTCCCAAACCTGTCATGGCCATGTTCTCAGTCGTAAACAGGCTACGTGTCACTCGGCTGACCTGTTGTTCCGTCACGGCATCAATGTCTGAGATCATTTCCTCCAATGAGGTGTGAGTACCGGCGATAAGTTCATCCTTCGCAAGTTTGTTCATACGGCTATGCGAACTCTCCAGGCTCAACATCAGACCGCCTTTCATCTGTTCCTTGGTCCGTTTAAGTTCTTCACTGGTCATTCCACGTCCGGCCATTTTCTGAATCTCTCGATGAATCAGGTCCAGAACACGCGCAACCTCTCCTGCTCTGGTTCCGGCATACACGGTGACGGTACCGGTATCAGAATAACCCGATAAAAATGAATAAATCGAATACGATAACCCACGTTTCTCTCTGACCTCTTGGAAGAGCCTCGAACTGACGCTCCCTCCTAAGACGCTGTTGATGGCATAAATCACGTATCGGTCCTTATGACCGGCCGCGATCCCTTGAAGTCCCACGCAGAGATGGACCTGCTCCAAGGATTTTTGCTTCAGGGTCACACCGCCATGCAGTTCAGCCGGCCAACGGGTTCCCGAATCGGTGGCTTTCGACGTCTGATAGCGTCCAAAAAGCCGGGTCATCATTTTCTCGAGCTTTGGTTGATCGAAGTTCCCGGCAACAGCAACGACGATGCCTTCCGGACGATAATGCCGATCCATGTACTCGAGAAGATCCTGACGACGAATGTGAAGGATCGTGGACGCCTTCCCAAGGATCGGACGACTCAACGGATGCGTGCCCATTACCAACTTGGCATGTAACTCTTGAATGAGATCCTCGGGATCATCTTGCACCATACGAATTTCTTCGAGCACGACCTGTTTCTCTTTTTCAATTTCCTTCTGTTGGAGGCGAGAGTGCAAGAACAGATCCGAGAGCAGGTCTAAGGCTTGAGGAAGATGCTGATCAAGAACTTTGACGTAGAAGGTCGTCGTTTCCCGCGTGGTAAACGCATTCATTTCACCGCCGAGTGCGTCAATTTCACGGGAGATGTCCGTCGCGGACCGTGAGGCCGTTCCCTTGAACAGCATATGCTCGATAAAGTGAGAATAGCCGGCTTCTTCGGGACGTTCGTCCCGAGAGCCGGCATTCACCCAGAGACCTATGGTGACGGACTTGACGGTCGGGATTCGCTCGGTAACCAAGCGAATCCCGTTGTTGAGGATGACCTTGCGGTACAAGTGTTAACCACCCGCTGGATCTGGTGCACCGCTGGTGGTCGGTGCCGGCATCGTTTCTTTTCGACTAAGACGGATTTTCCCCTGCTTATCGATTTCAAGCACTTTGACCAGAATTTGGTCCCCTTCGGCCACTTCATCCGAAACCGACTTCACACGATGATGGGCGAGTTGAGAGATGTGCACGAGTCCATCCGTACCCGGCAAGACCTCGACGAAGGCGCCGAAGTCCATGATCTTTCTTACCGTGCCGGAATACACCTTCCCGACTTCAACTTCCTCGGTCAGACGGTTGATGATGTCCTTGGCTTTCTGCAGCGATTCTCCGTCCGAGGATGCGATCGTGACAATGCCGCTGTCTTCAACGCTGATCTTGACGCCGCAATCGGCTTGAATCCCACGGATCGTCTTCCCTCCCTGCCCGATGATATCCCGTATTTTGTCCTGCTTGACCTTCATCGTGTGGATGCGAGGTGCGAAGGGCGAGAGGTCGGTCCGTGGTCCCTGGAGCGCGGTCGACATGCGGCTCAGAATGTGGAGGCGCCCCGATCGAGCTTGTTCCAACGCCTGCTGCATCAAGGCGGTGGTAATCCCGCCGATCTTGATGTCCATTTGTAACGCCGTCACTCCGTTCTTCGTCCCGCATACTTTGAAGTCCATATCACCCAAGTGATCTTCAAGGCCGAGAATGTCGGACAAGATAATCACATCGTTTCCTTCTTTAATGAGCCCCATCGCAATACCGGCAACGGGCTCCTTGATTGGAACACCCGCGTCCATCATGGCCAACGTTCCGCCACAGACTGTGGCCATCGAGGAGGACCCATTGGATTCCAGAATCTCGGAAACAATGCGCAGGGTGTACGGGAACACCTCCTTAGTGGGGATGACAGGTTTCAACGCCCGCTCCGCCAATGCGCCGTGGCCGACTTCACGTCTACCTGGTGAGCGAAGCGGTCGCGCTTCACCGACACTGAAGGGCGGGAAGTTGTAATGCAGCATGAATGTACGGGTATACTCCCCTTCTAACGCATCAATCCGCTGCTCATCATCCGTCGTCCCAAGCGTCACAACGGCCAAGCTTTGGGTTTCTCCGCGAGTAAAGATGGCTGAACCATGTGCGCGCGGCAAGGCGCCGACTTCACAGGTAATCGGCCGGATATCGGATGGCCCGCGTCCGTCCGCCCGTGACTGCTTCTCCAAAATCATTTTCCGGACTTCCGTGTATTCCAGCTGATGAAAGACTATTTTGACATGCCGCTCGCGTGACGCGTCTTCCGGTTTCTGGAGCTTTTGAATGGTCTCTGCCAGGATCTGATCCAATCGCTCCTGCCGCGCACTCTTGTTGGAAATCATAATGGCATCACGAATCGGCTGAGCCACCAGCGACTTAATCTCCGCCTGCAGCGCGGCATCGATCGACTCCTGTACGATCTCTCGCTTGACGCGCCCCACCTTCTTCGCTAATTCATCGATCTTCTGAACAATCTTCTTGATTTCGCTGTGAGCTAATTCCAGCGCCTGCAGCATGGTTTGTTCAGAAAGCTCATTGGCACCCGCCTCCACCATCATGACCGCATCGGCCGTCCCGGCCACCACAAGATGGAGGTCGCTTTGTTCCATCGCTTCGAGATCGGGATTGACGACGAGCTGCCCGTTAATATAGCCGATCTTTACTCCGGCGACGGGTCCGTTGAATGGAATATTGGACACGGCCAGGGCAGCCGAGGCAGCGGTAATGCCGATGACGTCTGACGAACCCGTTTTGTCTGCTGAGAGGACCGAGGTAATGACCTGAGTTTCAAAATAGAACCCTTCGGGGAAGAGCGGACGGAGAGGACGATCGATCAATCGGCTGGTCAAGACCTCTTTCTCTGCCGGTCGACCTTCGCGTTTAAAATAGCCTCCTGGAATCTTGCCGGCCGCATATGCTTTTTCTTGGTAGTCGACCGTCAACGGAAGAAAGTCGATCCCGGGCTTGGCCGTTTGCGCCGAAACAGCCGTGGCCAGAACCACCGTATCACCGTACGAGGCCCAAATCGAACCATCGGCTTGTTTCGCGACGCGACCGGTTTCAAGCCGAAGCGTACGACCGGCAACTTCTACCTCTACAACATGTATCATCTATGGTCTCCTCTGGTTAGGTCCACAGATGCCCACTGAGATGCGCTCTGGTTGGCGAGTCTCGCCGTTCAGCCGAGCACGCGAATGGGCAATGCGTCTGCCATCCATCGCCGGACGATTTTCCCGGGCAGTGGAGGAACAGGGCGCATGTCGGTGTTCATCTGTGGGACATGCGAGTCATGCGTTGGCGCCGGTCCACGCCGTTCTTGGAACGACCGGTTACTTGCGTATACCGAGGCGATCGATAATGGCCCGGTAACGAGCCTCCTCCACTCCGCGAAGATAGTCCAGTAGCCGACGACGCCGTCCGACCAATTGCAACAACCCACGCCGGGAGTGATGATCTTTCTTGTGGGTCTTGAAATGCTCGGTCAGATAGGTGATGCGATTCGTCAAGACCGCTATTTGGACTTCGGGAGAGCCGGAGTCTTTTTCGTGCTGCTGATATTGCTGAATCAGTGTTGCTTTTGCTTCCTTCAATAACGCCATAACTACTCCTTCTCCATTAATGACTCGAGAGACTCAATACTTTACGTACCTTAATCGACCCCAGACCGGTCTGATCATGAATTCCGATTGCCAACAGTCGCCCTGCCTCATCCTTCAGCCGTACGTTGCCCGCCCCCAGGGAAGAGAGAGACTGCCCGTTCCCAACCGGGGACACGGGTGTCCCGTGTAAAACCCGTTCCGCCTGCTCCCCGCTGACGATCACCGCAGGAAGCTCGAAGAGGAGCTCGTCCAGCGAAAGAAAGTGCGGCGCGAGAGTCTTCGCCTCGAGGTGAGAGGCAACTTGCTCGACCGTTAATGCACGTTCGATCGACAGCGGCCCCACACGGCGCCGTTCCAGCGCCGACAGGTGTCCCCCGACACCTAGGGCCTGACCAATATCTGCACAGAGCGTGCGCACATACGTACCTTTTGAGCAAACAACGCGCAACGTTGCATCTCGGCCATCAAAGGACATGAGTTCCAGCGCATGAATCACAATAGAACGTTCAGCCCGATCAATCGTCTTGCCGGCCCTGGCGGCCTTGTAGAGTCGTTGTCCGCCGACCTTCACCGCTGAATACATCGGCGGCAGTTGGCGTTGGATGCCCCGGAATCCGGTGAGCACCGCCTGAAGATCGCCTTCCGTGATTCCACGTGGGTCAATGCTTGCCAACAGCCGACCGGCTGCATCCTGCGTATCCGTCGTCTCTCCAAGCCGCAACTGAGCTCGGTACTCCTTATCCCAATCAACCAGGTATTCAGCAATTCTTGTGGCTCGCCCCACCAGAATCGGCAAAACGCCTGTGGCACTGGGATCTAATGTTCCGGCATGCCCGACTTTGCTTTCTTTCAGCAGGGCCCGAACTTTTGCAACGACATCGTGCGACGTCCATCCGGCTTCTTTGTGAACAACAAGAACGCCCTCTTGGGAGACTCTCTGCTCAAACAACGTGGTGGCGTTGGTCATCGCGTCAAGACCCTGAAATACTCGATCCCTCAGTGGGGTCTTCCGGAAGTTGCCGTTCGCCGTCGGTGCTGTGCAATCCCGCCAACAACTGGTCGATTCGATTACCCCGTATGCCGCTCACATCCTTTTTGAAGATCACATCCGGGAGGTAACGGAGCGACAGACGCCGCCCTAATTCAGCCCGTACGAACCCACTCGCCTTTGACAGCCCCGTAAAGACTTCACGCTCAGCCGCGTCCCGCTCCATCGTCGTGACGAACACATAGGCAATACGCAAATCTCCCGTGAGTTCGACATCGGTCACCGTGACGCCATGCACTCGAGGATCTTTGATTTTTCGCATGAGAATATCGGCCACTTCCATGCGAATCTGATCGGCAACTCGATCAGCCCGTTTGTAGGTTGCCTTAGACATTGTACAGTGACGGTCCTCAGCAGCGACTACATGGACTGAATGCTAGAGCAACTCCTGTTGCGTTCGGACCACCTCGAGAACCGGCATGCTTCTGATCAGGTTCAGTGCCTGTTCTAAAACTTGGCTCACAAAACGCCCCTCACTTGCCACACAAGCCATCGCGAGAACGGCCTTCTGCCAGAGATCCTGGCCGTCGACTTCGGCCACAGAGAGGTTAAATTTGCTTCGGAGCCGTTCTTTGAGTCCATGCAAGACCTGCCGCTTATCCTTCAGCGATTGGCTCTCCGCGATGAACAATTCGACCGTACAGAGCCCCACCACCATAATGACTGCCTACAACTGGCTGGTATCCGAGCCAATCTCCGCGAGAGAGCCTGACAGCGTACTCTTCCCGGGCACAACGAGACGGCGCCGTCGTGATCTGGACCGATATCTAGAGCTTCGTTGCAATTTTGTCGATCGTATACGCTTCGACAATGTCTCCCGCTTTGACATCATTGAAATTCTCGATGCTCAACCCACATTCGTACCCTTGCTGAACCTCGCGCACATCGTCTTTGAATCGTCTCAATGAGCCAAACTTGCCTTGATACACCACCACATTGTCGCGAATCACGCGGACTCCGGCACTCGTTCGGGAGATGAGGCCGTCAACCACATAGGCTCCCGCGACTGCGCCGATCTTGGGAATCATAAAGACCTGACGGACCTCGGCACGTCCAAGGACTCGCTCCTTGAGTGTCGGCTCAAGCAAGCCTTCCATGGCAGCCTTGATGTCGGCAATGGCGTCATAGATGATCGTATAGAGCCGGACATCGACCCCTTGCTGTTCCGCCAATGCCGTGGCCTTCGGTTCAGGCCTGATATTGAAACCGATGATGATCGCCCGCGACGCTGCCGCGAGCAGGACATCGGATTCCATGACTCCCCCGACGGCATTATGAATGACCCGCAGCTTGACCGCGTCTGTCGATAACTTTTCAACCGCCCCAGCCAAGGCTTCCGACGATCCCTGCACATCGGCTTTGATGACGATGGCTAACTCCTTCACCGAACCTTCTTGAATTTTTGCAAAGAGGTCATCAAGCGAAACCTTCGCCGGGCTGGTCAACTCGGCTGCCCTACGCTTCTGAGCTCGCTCTTCGGCAATCTCCCTGGCGACCCGTTCATTCGAGACGACATGAAAGACATCTCCTGCCGACGGGACACCCGGTAAGCCAATGACTTCGACAGGAATAGACGGCCCTGCCTGCTGCACTTTTTCCCCGCGATCATTGATGAGCGCTCGCACCCGGCCACTGAACGTGCCCACGACATACGCATCGCCGCCCCGCAACGTCCCATTCTGCACCAATACCGTAGCGACCGGCCCTCGCCCTCGTTCAATCTTAGCCTCAACAACCGTCCCTCTCGCTTGCCGATGCGGATCCGCCTTGAGCTCCAGCACTTCAGCCTGCAAAAGAATCATTTCCAAAAGAGTGTCCAGACCCGTTTTTTGCTTGGCCGACACCTCCACCATGATCGTATCGCCGCCCCAAGCTTCAGAAATGAGCCCATGTTCCGAGAGCGCATTCTTGACCCGATCCGGATTGGCGGTGGGCTTATCGATCTTGTTCATGGCGACGATGAGTGGAACGCCGGCGGCTTTCGCATGATGGATGGCCTCAATGGTTTGAGGCATAACCCCATCGTCTGCGGCAACGACCAGAATGACGACATCCGTGACCTTAGCCCCACGAGCTCTCATGGCCGTGAAGGCCTCATGGCCAGGCGTATCCAAGAAGGTGACCTGTTTCCCTCGCACCGAAACCGTATAGGCCCCGATATGTTGCGTGATGCCGCCCGCCTCGCCCTCCGCAACATTGGTTTGACGAATAGCGTCGAGCAGCGATGTTTTCCCGTGATCGACATGACCCATAATCGTCACGACGGGCGGTCGAGGTTCAGGTCGTTCTTCACCGCCGGTCTCCAGTACATCTTGCAACAAGTCGTCCCCTACTTTTTCAATGGCAACGTCGATCTTGACGCCGCTCTCTTCAGCCAACATGGCCGCTGCATCCAGATTCATAGGTTGATGAAAGGTCAGCATCTGACCCATCTCCATGAGCTTACGCACAATGTCCGCCGGACGCTGGCCGATCAACTCCGCAAATTCCTTCACCGTCGTTCTCGGAGTGATTTTGACGCTTTTTCGACGAGGCTTCGTCACCTCAGAGGGAGCGCTATGGTGCAGATGCTTGGATCGGTCGTCACGACGCTGGACCGGAATGGCCCGGAGGTCTTGCCAGCGTGCAGCATCCTCCCTGAGCTTGACATCTTGCTGCTCGTCTTTGGGTCGACCTGTCTTACGGGCTTTCTTGAGCTTATCTTTCTGCCCTTCAGCTGCGATGGCCTCGAACGCCATGCTCTTCTTCTGGCCGGGGACAGATGCAACCGTCGTGACGACGACAGAAGGCGGGGCGATGGTTGCCTTAGGCTGAGCTTCCTCCGGCTTGGGAGCCACCACGGGAGGTACCACTGCAGCCGGAGGTGTGGCCGCCACTTCCTCTCGGACCTCATCCGTGCGTGGGCTGGGAGCGACAAGCTCTTCAACAATGGGGTGTTCCAGAGTTGCCGATGGTTCAGGCTGAGCTGATCGCTCGCTTTCCAAGGTCGGTGGTGACGAGAAGACCTCTGCAGGCTCCTCTTCCTTCTTACGCTTGATCAGAATACGCCGCTTATCTGGCTTGGCCGGCTCTTCAGCGGGTTGACTCTTTCCCATCGAAGCCTTGTTCTGCCCCACAGCAGGAATAGATTTGGATGGAGAGCCACCGTCACTTCCTGCTCCCTGGCTTTTTGATGGCGGGGCAAGCCTTCCCAATACTTTCTCCACAATCTCATCATCGAGCGCATTGCTATGGGATGTCACCGACACACCCATTTTCTTGAGCTCCGGGATGAGCACGCGATTTTCGATGCCTAGTTTCTTTGCCAGTTCGTATACACGCATTGCCATCAGACGATTCCGTATCCTACTCCGATTCGTTCAGTGCCTCTTCCGCCCTCGCCGCTTGACGTGCCTCTTCCTGGAGCCGTTGCGCCTCCGTCTCTTCCGCCAGCGCCGCTTTGATTTCCTTATCGCGCTCCACTTTTTCCTTTTCGTACTCCGTGGCGCTGATAATATCGATCTTCCATCCCGTCAGACGCGCCGCCAACCGGACGTTTTGGCCGTTCTTGCCAATCGCCAAAGACAACTGCGAATCGGCAGCGACCACGAGCGCCGATTTCTTCTCTTCATCGATACCGACTTTCTCGATCGTGGCAGGATTTAACGCTTCCGCAATAAATACCCGTGGATCCTGTGTCCAGGTAATGATGTCGATCTTCTCACCACGCAACTCACGGACGACCGCTTGCACACGGGACCCTTTAATACCGACACAAGCGCCCACCGGATCCACCGCTTTTTCCCGCGACGTCACGGCAATCTTCGTGCGATCCCCCGGCTCTCGAACCACCGACTTGATTTCGATAATTTTCTCCATAATCTCAGGCACTTCAATTTCAAAAAGCTTCGCAACGAACTGAGGATGGCTTCGAGACACGATCACCTGCACATCCTTCGGGGTTCGACGAACTTCCAATAGCATGGCTTTCACCCGATCGCCACGCCGATACGTTTCACGCGGGATCTGCTCTTGTATCGGGAGAATCGCCTCCGTCTTCCCGAGATCCACGAGGTAATTGCGGCGCTCCATCCCCAGAATGATGCCGGTGACCAAATCCCCCTGCCTCGTGGAATATTCCTTCTGAACCGCCTCCCATTCTGCTTCACGAACTTTCTGAAAAATGACTTGTTTGGCGGTTTGGGCGGCAATTCTCCCTAATTCGTTCATTTCAATCAAGGAGCCGATCTCATCCCCGACTTCAGCTTCGCTGTCGTATTGCCGTGCTTCGCTCAGCGAAATTTCGGCTTTGGGATTACTGACCGTCTCGACGATCGTCTTCTTAGAGACCACGGAGATTTCTCCGGTTTTCGGATCGATCTCAACCTGAATGTTCTCAGCCTGCCCAAAACGCTTTTTCGCGGCAGTCTGCAGAGCGGATTCGATGGCTCCGATCACGCGCGCCTTGTCGATTCCTTTTTGGCGGCCGATTTCGTCAATTACTGAAATCAGTTCTCGGTTCATACCTCACGCTCCTGCATCCGGTTTTCACCCACGGCGCCCTTACCCCGTATTTAAATTTTCACAACCAGTTTTGCTTCTGCAATGCTTTCACGACTGAGCTGGACCGCCTGAGGAGATCGATGCGTACCGATCTCCAGCACGACGAGAGCCTCGTCTACTTGCTTCAGCTCTCCAGTAATCCGCCACTGACCTTCGAGAGGCTGTCGAAGCTTGAGATTCACCTGTTTCCCAATCGCCCGTTGATAGTCCTGAGTCCTCTGGAACGGGCGATCCAAACCTGGAGATGAGATTTCAAGCGTATAGGCGTGAGGGAATGGATCGGCGACATCGAGTGCCGGCCCTAGAGCCTTATGTGCTTGCTCACAGTCGGTGATGGTAACGCCACCGGGTTTGTCGACCAACACACGAACAACAGACCGTGGACCTCGGCCGACGCAGACAACATCGATCAATTCAAGCCCGAGCGTCCATAAAATCGGCGAAATAACTTCATGCAATCGGTCAATAACCGGCTGCACACTACTCCCCGGCGTCCTCAACCTTCATGTCCCTTTGACACGTGATCAAACAAAAAAGTGGGCGTGCGCCCACTTACAGAGGCGGTACCATAGCACGCACCCCTAAGCAATGCAAGGGGACTAG
>CABVSA010000057.1 GCA_902500805.1 uncultured Nitrospira sp.
AGATGTCGACGTCGATTATCGATTACATCTTCCGTGAATTGGCCGTCACGTATCTCGATCGATATGACCTTGCCCAGGTCAAAGAAGACGATCTGCGCATGGATTCGATGAAGAAAGACGACATGGATCCTGAATGCTTCGAAGAGGAGGCCGATCTGAATGCATTGGCCAAGTCTTCCGTCGTGACCGAGCATCTTCCGATCCGCCGGAACGGCGGAAAGGGAAATGGCCATAGCCACGGAAACGGACATAGCGTTGCCCGGCAAGTGGAAATCATGCGGGAAACGCTGACGTTGACCGAAGTGCAAAACGCCAAGGATGCCAAGGTGAAAGGATATGAAGGGGATCCTTGTCCTGAATGCAAACAGTTCACGATGGTTCGAAACGGCACGTGTCTCAAATGTGTGAGTTGCGGTTCGACGAGCGGATGTTCGTAAGGGGTGTGCCACGATGCAAAGTAAGCGGCCTTCATCTTGTGTCGGGCATCGAAAACGACGTGTTCTGCGGACTCGTGTTGGAAGCAAAAGACGTGCGATCAGGCGAACCAAGGTTAGGAAGTCCTGTCGCACCCTGTCGCCGTGGCGGACTCAGATGAATCATCACGGGGCCTGGACTCCATTACCAGCGGCTCGTTCAACAAAACGAAGAAGGCTGTGATAGCAGCTAGTTACGGGGAGTATCGATATGCCGACTACAACGCAGCTCGTCATCAGCGGACAGAGTAAACCAGGCACACTTGCCGGAGTGACGGCAGTGCTCGGCGCAGCGGGAGTGAATATCAAGGCATTTTCTGCTCCGGAGGTCATGGGCACAGGCAAGTTGCGGTTGCTTGTGGCTGATCTCGATGGGGCACGTGCTGCCTTGCGGGCGGCAAAGATCAAATTCCGCGAGGAAACAGCCCTGGTCTTGAGCCTTGAAAACAAGCCTGGAGCCTTGAGAAAGGTGGCAGACACCCTTACAAGGAGCCGGATCAATATTAAGTGCGGCTACTGTACGCCCTCAAGGGAGGGGAAGCGGGCCATCGTGGTCCTGACCGTTTCCAAAACTGAAAAAGCCCTCACGATTCTCCGCAATCAATCGCTCGACGAGTTTTAGCCCATGCGGCTCAGGCCGCTTGCGAATCTTGCGCCGTTCCTAACCATTGCCATTGGGCTGGGTGCGGTTCTCTCTCAAGGTTGTGCGGCACCCCTTCGTCATGTCGATCGCTTTCCCGATTATCCGGTTGGGTTTATTGAACGAGGGATGGCCTCCTGGTATGGCCCTGGTTTTCATGGGAAGAAGACCGCCAATGGAGAGCGGTACGACATGTATGCGTTGACGGCTGCCCATCGGACGTTGCCCTTGGGATCGGTCGTCGTTGTTCATTCATTAACTTCAGGGCGCCATGTCACGGTCAGAATCAATGATCGCGGACCTTTTGCCAAGGGGAGAATTCTGGACCTTTCGCTGGCCGGTGCTCAAGCTCTTGGAATGACCGGCAATGGAACCGATCAGGTGGAGCTTCGAGTCGTACGCTATGATCCTCGACCAGAGGGGATGGGGGCCCTCAGGGTTCAAGTCGGCTCTTTTGCTGACCTTCACAATGCGCGGACCCTCGTTGCACGGATCCGGCGCGATTTTGCCGATGGGTATATTGTCCACACAGATTTTCCGGAAGGGCGTCGGTATCGGGTCCAGATCGGCCGGTTCTTGGTTGAGTCCGACGCTCAGAAAGCTTCCGCGAGTCTTGATCGAATGTTTCAGCTCCAATCCTTCGTGGTACGAGATGATAGGTAGATGCTGAAAACGACAGTAGAAGAGGGCGAGGTGAGGCCCGCGTTATCCGACGGTCAATTTAGAACTGTTTGATTTTTCAGCATGAATTTCCGAATTGCTTGCCTGCTTGTGATCGCTGTGATAGATGTATCGGCTGTGAACCCTATTCTAAGCGGGCTCGTTATCCTAATCGTACGATCCTCTGAAGGGTGGGCTAAGAGGTTTCCTCTTGGAGACACCCGGCTTTTCATCAGGCCAGCCGCACTGGTCCAACGTCCCTAAATAGATGATTACATGGACATCCTCATCCTTCTAGGGTTGATTGGGTTATCCGCTATTATTTCCACTGCCGAGATCGGCTTCTTTTCGGTCAACGAGACCAAGCTGAGAGCGTTGGCTCAGACTGGCAGCAAACGAGCGGAGAAAGCTCTTCAGCTCCGAAGTGACCCTCAGAGACTCTTCTCGGCCATTCTTGTGGGAGATCGTTTGGTCAGTACGGCGATTCCGATGTTTGCCACGTTTATCACGCTGAATGCATATGGTGAGAAGACCATTTTGGAGGAAGCCATCGCCGTCATGGTCGGGATCCTGACCTTCGTTCTGTTGGTCTGCGTGGATGTGGTCCCGAAGACGTTGGCGGCGAAGTTTTCTGTGCCCGTGACCCTGAATCTGGCCTACCCGATCTATGGGGTTCAGGTGATGCTGCGGCCGCTCCTGTTTTTGATGGTACCGCTGATCTACAGTTTGACAGGCGGAAAAGGACTCACCCATCCCCTGGTGACGGAGGAAGAACTCAAGATCATGCTCGACCAGGGTGGGAAAGCGGGCGAGATCGAATCTGAAGAAGTCAAGATGATCAAGAACGTGTTCCAGCTGAAGGATATCACAGCCGAAGATGCGATGACCCCGCGCATCTATGTGTTTGCTTTGGACGGAAATCTTTGTCTGAAGGAGGCACAGGAGCAGCTCTACAACTCAAAATACTCCCGTATTCCTCTCTATGACGATACGCTCGATAACATCACGGGCATCCTCTATAAGACCAAGGCGCTGACGGAACTGGCCAAAGGGCGAACCGATTTACGGTTGCGGGATATTGCGCATCCCCCACTCTTTGTTCCAGCCGGGAAGACAGCGGACGATTTGATGAAGCAGTTTCAGCAAGAAAAACGACATATGGGTGTTGTCGTAAACGAGTTCGGCGGTGTCATGGGGCTTGTGACCCTCGAGGATCTCCTCGAGGAGGTGGTCGGCGAGATTGTCGACGAAACGGACATCACTGAGGAACTCATTAAGCGTATCGGAAAGAGCCAGATCCTGGTTCATGGGCGGACTGAAGTGCGAAAAGTGAATGACTTTCTCAAGGTCGAGCTGGGCGGGGATGAAGCCCTGACGATCGGAGGATTGATCCAAGAAAATCTCGGTCGAATTCCCAAGGCGGGCGAAGAACTCCGCATCGAGAACTGCCGGTTGGTCGTCCACGAAGCCGATCCTCGCTCGATACGGAGCGTCACTATTTTTAAGGATGAGAAGGTGGCGGTGCCGGTCGAAGCTTCTGTGTAATCTTACGGCGTTTCGGACGAATTGATAAAATTCTTGAATCCCTCCTCGTCCAGAATCTGGACACCCAATTTGCGGGCCTGTTCGAGTTTGGAACCCGCGTCGGAGCCAGCCACAACATAGGTTGTCTTCTTGCTGACGCTGGATGTGACCACCGCGCCCAGTCGTTCAACCAACGCCCTGGCCTCATCTCTTGAGAAACTCGACAGCCCCCCCGTGAAGACGAAGCTTTTCCCTGAGAAGGGGAGCGGAGTGTGGTTCTGCGGAAGACGTGGTTCTATGATCGAGACGCCCAATTGCTGCAGTTGAGCGATGACCCGACGGTTGGACTGTTCCTGAAAGTAGGATGCCAGGCTTTCTGAAATTTCAGGCCCGACCTCTCGGATGGTCTGAAACCGATCCAGGTCCGCTGTCATGACAGCGTCAAGTGAACCGAACTCACGAGCCAGCACTTTGGCGATATGCTGACCGACCTGGCGGATTCCGAGTCCCATCAGGAAACGATCAAGTGGCACGGTCTTACTTTTGGTAATGGCTTCAAGGAGAAGTGTGGAGGATCGTTCGGCAAAGCCTTCAAGCGTCAGGAGTTGCTGCTGATTGAGCCGGTAGAGATCCGACAGGTCCTTCACGAGTCCGTGATCGACGAGTTGCGCGACGGTCTTCCTGCCGAGGCCATCGATGTTAAAGGCTGTTTTTGATGCGAAATGTTCAATGGCGCCTTTGAGCTGTGCGGGGCAGGCGGCTTGCCCCGTGCAGTAGTAATATGCCCCTTCTCTCGCCACGGCTGAACCGCATACCGGACAGAGTTGCGGCATCAGAAAGGGTTCTGGTCTGATTTGACCGGAGATAGGGATTCGTTCGGCGATTGCCGGAATGACGTCTCCAGCCCGCTCAACCCGCACCGTATCACCGACCCGGATATCTTTTCGGGCCACCTCATCGGCGTTGTGCAGAGTTGCGCGACTGATGGTCACCCCCCCTACCTCCACGGGTTTCAAGAGGGCGAGAGGGGTTAATGTTCCAGTCCGTCCGACGGAGATGGCGATATCCTGGATCTCCGTGATTTCTTTTCGCGGAGGAAACTTGAACGCAATGGCCCATCGAGGGCTTCTGGATTTCATGCCCAGCCGGTTCTGCCAGTCCACACGGTTGACCTTCACCACGACCCCATCGATCTCGTAGGGGAGATGGTCTCGTTGTTCCTGAGTGTCCCGGTGAAAGGCCAAGACCTGGTCGATGGTGTCGCATCGTCGGCGTAGAGCGGGGACGGGAAGTCCCCACTCGGCTAACCGTTCCAGTTCGTCCCAATGTGTTGAAGGATGAGCGCCGGTCATTGCCATCACTTCATAACAGGTTACGACCAAGGGCCGAGCAGCTGTCATGTGCGAATCGAGCTGGCGGAGGGAACCGGCCGCGGCATTCCGTGGGTTGGCAAAGGCGTCGTCTCCCTGTTCCGTCATACGACGGTTCAGGGCGTGGAAGTCGGAGAGGCGCATATACACTTCGCCTCGCATGACGAGATGATCCGGGTAGCTGTCGGTCTGCAGCTGTAGCGGCAGACCGCGAATTGTACGGAGGTTAATCGTGACATCCTCGCCAGTCGTGCCATCACCACGAGTCGCCCCACGAACAAAGATGCCATGGTCATAGACGAGTTCGACTGAGAGTCCGTCGAATTTCGGCTCGACCGTGTACTCGATCTGCTCGGTTTCAAGCTCTCGCTTCATCCGCTGGTCAAAGGCCGAGACTTCCACAGGATTCATCAGGGAGTCGAGACTCAACATGGGCCGTTCATGCGGGACCTTCCCAAGTTCATCCAAGGGAGGAGCCCCGACACGTTGGGTTGGAGAATCTGAGGTGATCAGGTCCGGATATTTCAGCTCGAGATCGAGCAGTTCACGAAACAGGAGATCATATTCCCCATCGGAAATCTCGGGGCAGTCTTTCACATAGTACAGGTAGTCGTGGTGTCGGATTTGGTTCTTGAGTTCGGCCAGCCGATCTACATCAGCCTGACGATTCGGGGAGCGGGGTGGTATGTCGTGAAAGAGAGAATCCTGTTGCATCGGTGTGCTCAGCGCTCCGAGGCCGTTGGGACCGAGGTGAGGATGTTCTGATGGTCGTAACGCAACATGAGGACGGCCTATGCGGAAAGCCGGACCTGACCGTAGCACAGGCCGGCGAAGCGGTCAAAGTGGGCTGGATTGCTCTCTTTGACTTTCGCACCAGTGCCCACTATTCTAAGCGTCTCTTCGTCCTCGGGAGACGATGATGGACGGGCAAAAGGAGGGTGTATGCGGAGGGATCAGCAACCAATCTGTGCACGAGTAGGGAAGACCGCTCTCTTCGGAATCCTATTATTTGGAGGGACGGTGATGAGTGGATGTGTGGTGCTGGAAGAAAAATTCAATGCTGAAAAGGCGAGAAGCCTGAACTTTCAGCGCTTGCTGGCCCAGGAGGAAAAGCGTACGGCTGAACTGGACAGTGAAGTGAAACGGACGAAGGTGGAGTTGGCCGAGTTTGAATCGAGAAACCGGGAATTGTCGACGCAGGTACAGATGGCGCGTGAACAGATGGCCCGTCTCCAGGAGGAGACTGAAGCGATCAGGGAAGCGACGGTGCTCGAACGAAAAGCGCTCGAGGATATGCAGCGGAAAAGCCCTTCCGCTGCGGGAAAGCCGAAAAAAATTGAACCGTTCAAGGAACCGGCAAAAGTCGTCGCGACAGAATCAGCTGGAGGCGACGCCAAAACCTCTCTATCTCAAGGTGCAACACATGCCATGCCGAAGCTCGGCCAAACCGTCCATGTCGTCAAACCTGGGGAGACGCTCTTCGGTATTAGCCGGCGGTATGGTCTCGATATGGAGAAGATAAAGAAGATGAACAAGTTGCCTGATGATATTATCGAAGTCGGGCAAAAACTCATGGTGGGAAGCGAGTAGGGAGACGAGGTGCGATCGGTGACCTATTCGCTCAGCCTGGATGAGTTTCGTTCCTACGCGAAGCAGGGCAATCTCATTCCCCTCTTTCGCGAAATCCTGGCTGACCAGGATACTCCCGTATCGGCTTTTGCCAAAATCGACCATGGCCCCTCGGCCTATTTGCTGGAAAGCATTCAGGGAGGGGAGAAATGGGCGCGCTACTCGTTTCTCGGCAGCGGATCCCCGCTTGTCATCTACGAAGACCGGGGCGACTTATGTGTCAAGAAAAGCGGTCGTGTTCGTCGCATCCCCAGCCGAGGTGCTCCCTTAGATCGCCTGCGGGAAATTCTTGAGGGCTATCGCCCTGTGACGGTGCCGGAGTTGCCTCGCTTTGTCGGTGGAGCCGTGGGGTATCTCGGCTATGATATCGTCAAGACGTTTGAGGACCTTCCTTCTCGACGAAAAGACGATCTCCATCTTCCGCAGTTCGCTTTTCTTCTGACCGAGACGTTGCTGATCTTCGATAACGTGTCGCAGAAAATCAAAGTCGTGGCCAACGCGCAGGTCAAGTCCGAATCGGACCGAGACATTCGTGCAGCCTATCGAGATGCGACAACCCGCATTGAAAAGATGATCGCGAGAATTCGTCGCCCACTTCGCCGAATCCAGCCCAAGCACCGGCGGTCTCCGCTCCGCTTTACCTCCAATATGAACAAAGCGGATTTTGAGAAAATGGTCGCGCGCGCGCAGGAATATATTAAAGCGGGCGACATCTTTCAGTGTGTGCTCTCACAACGATGGGAAACGAATTTGCAGGCGCCGCCGTTTCAGCTCTATCGCGCGCTTCGCGTGGTGAATCCGTCCCCGTATATGTACTATCTGCGTATCGCGGGAGTGGAACTGGTCGGGTCGTCCCCGGAAATTCTCGTGCGTTGTGAAGACGGCCTCGCGTCCCTGCGTCCGATTGCGGGGACCAGGCGACGTGGAGTGACACCGGAAGAAGATGCGGAACTTGAGCGACGGCTGTTGGCGGATGCCAAGGAGCGGGCCGAACACATCATGCTGGTGGACTTGGGGCGGAACGATATCGGCCGTGTGGCTGAACGGGGATCGGTCAGAGTCGAATCGTTGATGAATGTCGAGCGGTACTCCCATGTCATGCACATCGTGTCGAATGTCACGGGAAAATTGAGTAAGGACAAGACCGTCTACGATGTGCTCAAGGCCTGCTTTCCTGCCGGCACGGTGTCCGGAGCACCGAAGATTCGGGCGATGGAAATCATCGAGGAACTCGAACCGACCAAACGTGGTCCCTATGCCGGGGCGGTCGGCTACATCAGTTTTTCAGGGAACATGGACATGTGCATCAATATTCGCACCGTCGTGGTCTCACGCCATAGGGCATTCATTCAAGCCGGTGCCGGTATCGTGGCTGATTCCAATCCGATCTATGAGTATGAAGAAACCTGTAACAAGGCCCGTGCCATGATGAAAGCCATCGAATTGGCAGAGCAGGGGCTGGAGTGAATGCGTGATTTGTGAAGCGTGAAACGTGAAGCGAGTAGGGATTTCTGACGAGATACGCTTCACGAGCGACGAGTGACGTCTATGCTGTTGGTCATCGATAACTACGACTCTTTCACCTACAACCTTGTCCAGTATCTCGGAGAATTGGGCGAGGATGTCCTGGTGTACAGAAATGACAAGATTACATTGGATCAGATCGAAGAGTTACACCCGGATCGTCTGGTGATCTCTCCCGGACCCTGCACGCCCAAGGAAGCGGGGATTTCGGTCGAGGCGATCCGGCGATTCGGGGGGAAGATTCCCATTCTTGGTGTCTGTTTGGGGCATCAGTCGATGGCGGTCGCCTATGGGGGGGAAGTGATCCGTGCGTCGCGGCTGATGCATGGGAAGACGTCACCGGTTCAGCACGACGGCAAGACCATCTTTCGTTCGTTGCCCAACCCGTTTGAAGCCACACGGTATCATTCGCTGATCGTCAATCGGGCGAATCTGCCGGACTGTTGTGAGATCTCAGCCGAAACTGCCGAGGGTGAAATCATGGGACTTCGGCATAAGACGCTGGGCGTCGAAGGCGTGCAGTTCCATCCGGAATCGATCCTGACCAGAGTCGGGAAAGATCTGCTCAACAACTTCCTGAAACTCTAGTCGCTTCTTCTGCTGTGTGACCAATGATCAAAGACGCACTCGCCAAGTTGGCCGACCGAATCGATCTTTCCGCACAGGAAGCTGAAACGGTTCTGTGCGAGGTCATGGATGGGTCGGCCACTTCGGCGCAGATTGCCGCCTACTTGATGGGGCTCAGGCAGAAAGGTGAAACGGTCGATGAGATCGTCGGCTCGGCCAGAGCGATGCGATCACGGGCCGTTCGCATCAGTGTCGGAGCGTCCATCGTCGTGGATACCTGTGGGACCGGTGGGGATGGAGCGAATACATTCAATATCTCGACGACTGCCGCATTCGTCGTGGCGGGGGCCGGCATTACCGTTGCCAAGCACGGCAATCGTTCCGTATCTTCCAGAAGCGGAAGCGCCGATGTGTTGAGCGCTCTTGGCGTAAAGATCGATTTGGAACGGGAGCGGGTCGCCGACTGTATCGATGAAGTCGGCATCGGCTTTTTGTTTGCTCCGCACTACCACAGTGCGATGAAACATTGTGCCGGGCCGAGGCAGGAGATGGGTATCCGAACGATCTTGAATGTGCTCGGGCCACTCACGAATCCGGCCGGAGCCACGCATCAAGTGCTCGGGGTATATGAGGCACAGAAGACGGAAATCCTCGGACGGGTCTTGATGGAACTGGGATCGCAACATTGCTTCGTGATTCATGGCATGGACGGACTGGACGAGATGACGTTGTCAGACCGGACGAAAGTTTCTGAGGGTAAAGGTGGTGTCGTCTCGAGCTACTTTATTGCGCCGGAAGAATTTGATCTGCGGAGAGTTCCCCGAAAAGAGTTTGCCGGTGGCTCGCCGGAGGATAATGCGCGGATCGTGAAAGAGATTTTGCAAGGCCGGAAAGGCTCTAAGCGGGACATCGTCTGCCTGAACGCAGCGCCCGCCATGGTTGCAGGCCAGAAAGCGAAAACACTGAAGGAAGGCTTCCGTATGGCTCAACAAACGATCGACTCAGGGGCTGCAGCGGAAAAGCTGGATCGACTGGTCGCTTACACGACGAGGGTATGAGTATTCGATGATTCTCGATCGCATTCTGGAACACAAAAAAGCGGAACTGCGGCATAAGCAAAGCCGGGCCTATCTGGCTGACCTGAAAGCAGCGATCCGTGATGCACCTCCCACGCTTGGCTTCGCCGTCACACTCGATGCGACGAAGCCTCCGGCCAGTCCCTCGCTCATCGCCGAAGTCAAGAAGGCCTCCCCGAGTCTTGGTCTCTTGCGGGAAGAGTTCGTGGAGAAGTTTGATCATCTGGGATTGGCACGCATCTATCAAGAACAAGGCGCTTCGGCTGTTTCGGTCCTGACCGACAAGGATTTTTTCCAGGGCGATCTCCAGTATCTGAAAGCGATCAAACAAGCGTTGCCAATCCCAGCACTCAACAAAGAATTCATGGTCGGGGACATTCAGTTTTATGAGGCGCGGGCCCATGGCGCCGATGCGATTTTGTTGATTGTGGCGGCACTAGAGAAACGACAGTTGATCGACTTCCATGCCCTGGCGACGGAGCTGGGGATGGATAGTCTGTTCGAAACGCACCATGAGCGTGAGTTGGATACGGTCTTGGAATGGATTCCCAACGCGCGAATGATCGGGATTAATAACCGGGATTTGAAGACGTTCACGACCGACCTCAATGTAACCTTTCGGCTGGCAAAGCGGATTCCATCAGATAAGTTGATCGTCAGCGAAAGCGGGATCCATAAACGGGATGATGTGGTGAAGTTGAACGAGGCCGGTATTCACGCAATGTTGATCGGAGAGTCCCTCATTCGTGCGGCTAATACGGCAGACAAGGTTCGCGAATTACTTGGAACTACGGCAAGTAGTGGCCAGTCAGTATAGGTGATGCGGTTATGGTGAAGATTAAGATCTGCGGCATCACCAATGTAGAGGACGCAAAGATGGCAGTGGCAGCCAGCGCGGATGCCTTGGGTTTTGTCATGTACCGGAAGAGTCCTCGCTTCGTCGAGGCGGCGGTTGTGAAGAGTATTGTGGCTGGGCTTCCCCCGTTTGTGTTGCCTGTTGGTGTCTTTGTGAATGAAGAGCCAGATCGAGTACGGACATTGATGGATGAGTGTGGCCTGGCCTTGGCCCAGCTGCATGGAGACGAAACGGCGCCCTATTGTCAGGGTCTGGGCCGTCCTGTCCTGAAAGCCCTTCGCCTCAAAGATCGTGGGACCTTTTTGGCTCTGGCTGAGTTTCATGGGCGGGCCAATGTGCGAGGGTTTCTTATCGATGCTTTTTCCAATCAGGCCTATGGCGGCACCGGGCAGACCGTTGACTGGGGGCTGGCTCAGGAAGTCGCTCAGTCAATGCCGGTCGTTCTAGCAGGGGGGCTTACTCCGGTGAATGTAGCTGAGGCCATCGCCCGCGTGCGTCCCTATGGAGTCGATGTCAGTAGCGGGGTGGAGTTGATCCCTGGGAAAAAAGATCACGAGAAGGTGAAGGATTTTATTCGTGCCGCAAGACTTGTAGCCGCTTAAGTGCCGCGACTATACTTTCCTTCCCCATATGTTACGCAGGAGGAGCTGAATAGATGCCGATACTTCCTGACAGTCGTGGCCGCTTTGGACCCTATGGCGGGCGGTATGTGCCTGAAACCCTCATGCCGGCGCTGCTGGAGCTGGAAGAGGAGTATGCGAAGGTCAAGAAAGACCGTCGCTTCCAAGCAGACTTGGCCTATTACCTCAAGCAATATGTCGGGCGTCCCACCAGCCTCTATCGTGCCGATCGGCTGACCAAGAAATTGGGCGGTGCCAAGATTTATCTCAAGCGGGAAGACCTGTGCCATACGGGTGCCCATAAGATCAATAATGCGATCGGCCAAGCCTTGCTGGCCGTTCGCATGAAGAAGCCTCGCGTGATTGCTGAGACCGGAGCGGGGCAACATGGCGTGGCCACGGCGACGGCTGCGGCCATGTTCGGACTCGAGTGCGAAATCTACATGGGCACGGAAGATATGGAACGGCAGGCCTTGAACGTCTTCCGCATGCGTCTGTTGGGGGCGAAGGTCACTGGTGTGGATGCCGGGAGCCGCACGTTGAAAGATGCCATCAGCGAAGCGATGCGCGATTGGACGACGAATGTGCGCACCACCCACTACATCCTTGGGTCGGTCCTGGGGGCCCATCCCTATCCCATGATGATCCGTGATTTTCAGGCCGTCATCGGACGGGAAGCCAGAAAGCAGATTCTGGTGGCGGAAGGGAAGTTGCCGAACTATCTGGTGGCCTGTGTCGGAGGTGGGAGCAATTCGATCGGGCTCTTCCATGCCTTTCTGAAAGACCCCAAGGTCAAGATGGTCGGGGTCGAGGCCGGGGGAACTGGAATCACCAGTGGAAAACATGCGGCGCGGTTCTCGGGTGGGAAGCCGGGCGTCTTACAGGGCACGATGACCTATCTGCTTCAAGATGAAAATGGACAGATCAATTTGACCCATTCCGTCTCGGCCGGGTTGGACTATGCGGCGGTTGGGCCCGAGCACAGCCTCTATCACGACCTGGGGCGGATCGAGTACACCTACGCGACGGACAGTGAAGCGATGGCGGCGTTTGATTTATTAGCACAGGAAGAAGGAATCATCCCCGCGTTGGAGAGCGCCCATGCCATCGCCCACGTGGTCAAGCTGGCGCCGACGTTGAAAAAGTCACAGCTCATCATCACGAATCTATCGGGCCGTGGGGACAAAGACGTCCAACAAGTGGCCAGAATGCGAGGGGTCACGCTATGAGTGGACGGTTGGACAGCACGTTTGCACGTTTGCGTGAGAACAAACAGAAAGCCCTCATCGCCTATCTCATGGCCGGAGACCCAGGACTGGCTGAAACCGAGCAGCTCGTCGTCGCCCTTGAGCAGGCCGGCGTCGATATCATCGAGCTGGGTGTGCCCTTTTCGGATCCCATTGCCGATGGGCCAGTCATTCAGCAGGCTGCCGAACGGGCCTTGAAGAATGGCACGACGCTTCGCCAGATCCTTGTGTCGGTCACGTCGCTTCGGCAGCGCACGCAAATCCCAATCATCCTCATGCTGTATTACAACTCCATCCATGCCATGGGCTGCGAAGAGTTTTGCAAGGCGGCGAAAGCCGCTGGAGTAGATGGATTGATCGTCCCCGATATGCCGCCGGACGAAGCAGGACCGCTCAAGGCCCCAGCCGATGTGGTGGGGCTCTCGCTGATCTTCTTGCTCGCGCCGACCAGCACGACCGATCGGCGGAAACTTGTGGCGAAAGAGTCGCACGGCTTTGTCTATTATGTCTCGTTGACCGGCATTACCGGAGCCAAACTCAGCAACGCGACGGACATCCAGCAGAATATCGACAAACTCAGGAAGGTGTCCGCAGCTCCTGTCGCCGTCGGCTTTGGCGTGGCGACGCCGGAAGATGCGGCGCGCGTGTCAAAGATGGCCGACGGCGTCATTGTCGGCAGTGCCATCGTGAAACAGATCGCGGCGCATCAACAAGACCCCGGCATGGTCGGCCACGTCGCTGAGTTTGTGCGCTCGCTCAAAGCTGCCATGGTACCAGCCTAGGAAACTGCCAGGGAGAAGCCTCAAGCAGAGGCTGTAGGTTGATACAAGAAACAAGATCTGACCCAAAATCTTGACAAAGGGCTACATCAAGTACCTCAAGAATACGAAGGGTGCTTCACCACGGGGAACGAGCCGGACTCATTCCTGCCGATCTTTCCAGCCATCTGCAACAGCTTGCACGCTTCGGCAATCTGCGTGTCCACATGATTTCGCCAACTTTCTTGCACTGATGTTTGTGCGGACTAATTTTTTTCGCCGAATGTTTGCGGAGCTTTATGCCAACAGACGCATGCTACAGGATTACCTTATCGCCTCCGACGATTCAGCATTTGAGAGTCAAATGGAGCGTTTTCAAGCGGCAAAGGGAGAAATTTCGGATGAAGAGAAGCAAGAACTTCGCGCTATCATGTTAGATCCATCGGATCACGTCTTTCAAATTTCTCAAGAGTACACGCTGAAAGCATTGGAGTGTCACGGCAAGCTGGTCCCACTCTTTTACTCCATGAAATGGTCCATCCTGTATCCACCGAAGGAGGCATTTTTTGTTACCAGTGATAATCCGCTGCTTCAATGGGTATCTCCTAAACATCACCATTCGTTGTATGGCACTGGGGGATTTAGAAATAAATATTCTGAGGCAATTCTGACTCTTTCGCCTGTACATTGCTTGGTGGGACATTGGCAAGAGAACGTGCCAAAAGTTTTCGAGGCATCGAACGACCGTGTCGAGTTTACGAATGAGTTAATAGCAGCTTCAGCTGAAAGATTCCTATATAGCCATGTTCAAAGCGAGTCTCTATTAACACTCGCCAAACAACACGTAGATAGCCAGCGGATAATTCATATGTGCGGCCCAGGTCCTGAAAAGAAAGCTGAGATAGCGGTAGTCAGACGCGCTTACAATTCGTCTAAACATTAACTTGTTGCATTAGTCTTATCGATTCCTTTCTTTAAAGAAGGGAGGGATTAGGGTCAGATTTTGTTGGTTATATTGATGATGCGTTAGACAGTCCTCCATGGCTCGCCTGCTCCGCATTGAGTATCCTGGGATGCTTTATCACGTGACCGCACGTGGCATGCCTGACAAAATATTCATCATCGACAATGAGGACCGGCAGCAGTTCCTGGCGGTGCTGTCGAGCGTAGTCTCACGCTTTCAGCTTCTGCTCCCTGCCTACTGTCTCATCGACAACCACTTCCATCTGCTGGTGGAAACGCTGGAGGAAAATCTCTCCAAGGCCATGCGCCTGCTCAATGGGGTCTGCACGCAAGCATTCAATCACTGTCATCAGCCGTGCGCTTTCAGCATCGAGCATGGAACTGTGACAATAGGGTCGGATACATTTAGTAACGACGCAACGCGGTAGACATCGTCGCCAGTGCGATGTGCAAACAGATCGCAGCGCATCAACAAGATCTCACCATACGGATTCTGCCTCTGTATACAAAAACGTAGTGATGAGCGTATAACTCTCCGCGGGGTTCATCCCTTTATCCTGTCATCCCTGTGTGAGACCCTCTCGCGGTTTCGTGACGTGTCTTTGTGACCAAGGAGGCCGGTATGCGTTCTTCTTTCCTGATTCGTATCTGGATATGTTCTCTTACTCTTGCGTTGTTTGGTCTCGCCGGAACACCCTTTGGGTTCGCCCATGATTTCGAAGTTTGGTTGGTTGATCAGTCAGATTCGTACGGCAAAGCCTACGGAGGAACGCTCTACATCTACGAAGGGTCCGATCTGAAAGGTGGGGACGCCTCTTCGGTTGCACCAACTGACCTGCTCGATCTCGGTGGCCCTACGGCAACGCTCTGCCTCGAGAACACCGGCGCCAACCCCGTCCGACCGCACATGTTAGCGTTTAATGCGACCCATAGTCATGCTGTCTTGACCTTCGTGGCAAGCGGCCACGTCGTTATTTTTGAGGCGGCGACACGCACCCCGGTCGCCTGTATCAGGACCTCCGCGGGTCCCGGAGGGGCGCGCCAGGCCCACGCTGCTCAGCCCACACCTGACGATGCCTACATCCTCGTGGCTAATCAGAACGGGAAGCGCCTCGACCGGATCAGGACGGATTATGTAACGAATACATTCGGGCTCGATGCCTCGCTGGACCTCGCCAATGGGACGACGCCGAATGGTGTTCCCATGGAAGGACCAGAGCGGCCCGACAACGCCCCTATCTTAGTGGTGCCGGATTCCAGCAGTTCACTGGCCTTCGTGACCTTGCGCGGTGGTGGGTTATTCGTGGTCGATCCGACGGCCACGCCGATGAAAATTCTCGCTGAGTACGATAAGACGGCGATTCATGCCAATGGTTTCGGCGGTATCGAAACGAATGGCCGCATGTACATCAACTCGGGGGTGGGTGCGGCCGGCACGAATCCGTCGGAATTCGATCTCTACCGTTTCCCGCTTTCCGGGTATGCACCCTCCAATCCGCCCAATACTCCCGCTCCACTGGTGACGTTCTCTCAAGACACCGTGTTCCCGGCGCGTGAGCGAGACGCCCATGGCTTAGTGGGGACCAAGCATAATCGCTATATCTGGGTCTTAGATCGCGCGCGAAGCGTTGCGGAAGTCTTTGATACCGACTCCGACAGGCATGTGAACACGATTACGCTTGCCCATCAGTCGGCTTCTGATCCCACTCCCGATCTTGCGGATATTTCTCCCTCCGGTGATCGGGTTTTTGTGTCTCTCAGGGGGCCCAATCCTTTGAGTGGGAGCCCGCATGCTGCGACGGGCAGCACGCCAGGGTTAGGCGTTATTCAGATCAAACAGGGCGGTAGAGGCGGGGAACTCAAAAGTGTGGTTCAGATTAGCAACCTCGACACCGCTGGATTTGAACGAGCCGATGCGCACGGTATTCGTGTACGACTGAAACGACTGAAATAAACCCGTCTGTCGTTCTTGGTAGCGTTGTCCTGGGTAGCTCCCGGAGACCTGTTCTGTCATAGGATACTTCATAGGGGCGATGCAGAGGATAACGCCGTTCCCTCTGCTTCTGGGACACGGTTCTGCCATGCCAGAATACTGCGGAGCCAGACTCTCCCTTGTTCCTCGCTCATCAAGATTGTCTTGGTCTGAATGATCGGTGGTTCTCGCGTCGGTGCCTACCACGACATAGGAAGTAGTCCTTATGCTGACCTGAGGGAAATCGATGGCCAGCAACTCTGGAGTTGTCATTATCTGAACTGTGGTAACGCAGAGTTCTTCCTGCCTTTGAGCTGTGGGATCTGGGGATCATCCCCTAGCCTTGTCGTGAATGTGTGTGTCCTCGCACTGCCAGTGCGCATTTTTCCAGCAAAGCTGTTGTGATTATGGTTTTGTTGCTACAGTGACGAAGTTGCCAGGACGAGTGTTCCGCTTTTCGAGAATCACATCACCCATGACCAGTGCGCTCCTCTACGATCGGCTTCAGTTCGCCTTTACCGCTACCTTCCACTATCTCTTCCCACAGTTGACGATGGGACTGGCCTTTCTGCTCTTCTACTTGCGCAGCCGAGTGCTGCTGACGGGCGATGTCCATTATGAGGAAGTCGCAGACTTCTGGACGAGGATCTTTGCTCTCAATTTTGGCTTCGGCGTCGTCACCGGTATTCCGCTTGAATTTCAATTCGGGACCAACTGGGCCAGGTTTTCGACCTATGCGGGAGGCGTGATCGGGCAAACGCTTGCCATGGAAGGAGTCTTCGCCTTTTTCTTGGAGTCTTCGTTTCTCGGGCTACTTCTGTTTGGGAAACGGTTCGGGAGACGCGTGCAATGGTTTGCCACCCTCATGCTCTTCGTCGGGACCTGGTTGTCGGGTTACTTCATCCTGGCCACGAATGCCTGGATGCAGCATCCCGTCGCCTATCAGGTGGCAGCTGACGGCCGAGTGTTTGTCACAAGCCTGAGTGGACTGCTGACGAACCCGTGGCTGTTCTGGCAATTTACCCACAACATGACAGCGACGGTCGTCACAGCGTCCTGTGTCGTTGCCGCAGTGGGCGCATATTACCTGTTGTCCGGTCAGCATCAGGCGCATGCAAAAACATTTCTACGAACCGGCGTTGTTGTCGGCGCGATCGCGTCCGGACTGATGATCTTTCCGACTGGGCACGGCAATGCCGACCAGGTGTTCCAGCATCAACCGGTCAAGGGAGCCGCGTTCGAGGGGCTGTTCACGACGGAGCGAGAGGCGGGTCTCTATCTGATTGGACAACCGAATCTTGAAACGATGACCATCGATAACCCCATTGAGATTCCAGGGGCGCTCAGTTTTCTTGTGTACAAAGATCTGTATGCGAAAGTCAAAGGGCTCGATGCGTTTCCTCGAGACGAGTGGCCGGATAATCTTCCACTCCTCTACTATGCGTATCATGTCATGGCAGGACTAGGGACGATTTTTGCCCTCCTTTACGGTATGGCTCTCCTTTCTTTGTGGCGGGGGTGGCTCTTCAATATGAAGTGGCTGCTGTGGTGGCTGATGCTCTGTGCCCCGTTCCCGTATATTGCCACATCCGCAGGGTGGATGACCGCCGAGCTAGGGCGTCAGCCCTGGCTGGTGTATGGCCTCTTGCGTACGGCAGACGGTACCTCGCCGCTCGTACATTCGGGGAATGCCCTCTTTACCTTGATCGGCTTCCTGGGCTTGTACCTGCTTCTTGGTATGTTGTTTATCTTGTTGGTCAGCAACATCATTCGACAAGGGCCTGCCTCAATCACTCCATCAGTGACGCACCTTCCTCAAAGCCCAGGGTCTTAATGGAAACGGCGTGGTTCGTCATCGTCACCCTGATGCTCGCCATGTACGTGGTCTTGGACGGCTTTGATTTCGGCGTCGGCATGGTGTATCCGTTCGTCGCTCAGACCGAAGCGGAACGAAGAACGGCGCTGACCTCTATTGGTCCAGTATGGAACGCCAACGAAGTGTGGTTGATCGCTGCCGGTGCCGTTCTGTTTTTCGCCTACCCCAGGGCCTATGCGGCGGGGTTCAGCGGGTTCTATCTCGCTCTGATTTTGGTGCTGTGGCTGCTCATCTTTCGCGGCCTGGCGGTGGAATTGCGGGCACAGGTCGATCATGTGCTGTGGCGACAGGCCTGGGATTCTGCCTTTACCATGAGTAGTGTGCTTCTGGCGATTGTGTTTGGTACGGCGTTGGGCAACCTGATTCGTGGGGTCCCTTTAAACCAAGACGGGTATTTCTTCGTGCCGCTCTGGACCGACTTTTTGCCGGGATCGGCACCTGGAATTCTTGATTGGTTCACTGTGCTGCTGGGGTTGACCAGCGCGGTGATTCTGGCGTTCCACGGTGCCAATTACCTCGTCATGAAAACAGAAGGCCTCCTGTATCAACGGGCCGTCGCGGCCGCCAGGATCCTCGGGTGGGTGTCAGCGGGGTACACCGCATTGACGGTGATGGCTGTGCCGATGGTTCAGCCAAGCTTGGCGCTGAACTTTTCCAGAAATCCTGTGGTGTATCTCGCGCCGCTGATCGGCGCCATCGCGCTGGGATACAGCCTGTATTTCCGGCTTTGCCGTCGCGACACCGCTGCATTTCTTGCATCCAGCCTGTTTATTTTTCTGATGCTTGTCAGTGTGATGTTCGGCATGTATCCGTATATCTTGGTCGCCACGACTGACAGGGCGTTTAGCCTGACCGTATTCAACGCATCCACCGATCTCTATGGATTAACCGCTGGGATCGGCTGGTTTGTCGGCGGGTTTCTGCTTATTCTGGCCTACCAGATCTATCTCCATTCCCAGTTCCTCGGCAAGGTTCGGCCGGACGACGCCCACTAGACGAAAGTCTATGGTGAGCAAGTCTTGCTGCTTGCATTTGCCACATCTGAACTGATTCACCTATAACACCATCAGGCACTCTGCGCTCGATATGGCGTCAGCGGTCGGCGTGTTGCAAACTGCTTGATGGTACCCTGGTAGCTGTGGCTAATGTGGAGGAAGTAAACATTGGGGAATGGTGTTGCGATACGGATCGGATGACGGCGAGGCGGTCTTACTTCTTCGTTTGCGGAGGCATGTATTTGATCATCTCGCCGGCGAGCTCCTTTGCGATATCTTTGAGGCTCGGCTTGATGAACATGTAACTGTCCGACCGTTCATGGCGTGCTTTCCAGACCGTCGTGCCGGTCGCGGCATCGATCAGTCGAAGGCTGAGCCCCACTCGCCCGACGTTATCGCCTTCCTTGCGCACGTATTCCCAGGAATTCACTCGAACCACGAGGAATGCATCGACGTTCAGGGCTTTCCCGAGCTTGACGGCCGAATCTTTGTCGGATTGTCCGGTCATCTCTAGACGAGAAAAGTAGAACACCAGTGAATCAAAGGCCTCTTTTGAGGCTTGAAAGATATCCGTGACATTTTCAGGCGAGACGACTCGCTCGATATTCCCTTGCCGATTCAGTGCTCCTACCAGCACGTCCTGAATGTCCTCCCGGGCGCTGTCGTACTGGCTGGCCATCGGCGGCAGCACGGCAATGGTCTGAGGTCGAAACACCCTGGCGCCAGGGCCTTCCCAGACCTCCTGCAACCCCCCGCAGCCGCTGACTAACGTGACAAGCAACAAGAGAGATGGAATGCGCACAGAAAATCGAGCCAACATGGGTTTAGTATACCATTAGAACGTCAAGGAAATAGACGCTGACACGAGCGCACCCTTTTCACGAAAGTCATACCCACCACCGGCATCGGCCCGGAAATTAAACCATCGTAGCCCCAGGCCTGCCGTCGGAACGAAGGGGGTGGATGCATCCTGCATATTTTTGAACGTTCCGATCCGAAACGAAAGAAATTCCGACAAAATTGTCTGTTCGAGTCCCACGCTCAAAAGTTGGCTCTTCACACCTGGGATAAAGGTCTTGTTTGACGTTGCATCCACATCGGCGGTTAAGGTCAAAGTCGAATAGGGGTTCAGCGCAAGACCGACTCTGACCTGGGGCTCCAATTTCAGTGTGCCTCCCCCTGCGGCATCGAACGTCGGTGTGTTGAGATCCTTCGCCACGACTCCTAGTCTAATCAAGGAGGATGGCCGATAGATTGCCCCGATGTCAATTCCGTAGGTTGTGGAGATATTCGGTTTACCGAAGTGATCGGTTGTGCTGACCCCACTTCCCCCTTGGAGCTCGGTGGAGCCATTGTACGCAGCACCTTGGATGACCTTTGCCGTAATCCCGATGGAAAAGGTCTTATCCGCGAAGGCATAGGCATAGGAAAAGGCTAGTTGCCTGGCTTCCAGGCCGCGCAGCGCCATTTGACCGGTTACCGTGACCGGTGATCCCGGCCCAACTGGTGGGGTGACTGTCACGGGTGTTGAGACGAATCCACCGCCTGTGGCGACGTCAGAGATATTGAATCCGAAGGCATGTTCACCGAGATGTCCTTTGAAATAGAGGCCGGCCGATCCGTTGACTGAAACCGTGGCCCCGGGCCGGTTGATATGATCGGCAATCAACTGGGCTTTCACCAGATTTGCTGGAGAGGTATCACTACGATCGAAGTTCTCCAGGTCATGCAGGGCATCCCCGATGCCGAGACGGTCTGTTGCTTGCCCGCCGCCTTGAAGGCGAATGTCGACGGTTTGAGTCATGGCCAGGCCGGCAGGATTCCAATAGGTGGCGAGCGCATTGGTGGTCACGGCGACCCCGGCCCCGCCCATGCCCATGGCACGAGGGCCTGAGATGACAAATTCCGCCGCAGATACGAGTGACGGCCATGCTGACAGAACCAACAACAGACCTATGCGGAGGGGATATGAAGGGTGCATGTCGAGCTCTACCGTCAAGGAGAATCTACGCGAGTCTAGAGAAGGATCAAAAGTTCGTCAAGGAATCGCGGGTTGCTCACCGGCCGGTGTGAAGGACATGAAGAATCCGCTTACCACGTGTCTCCGGAGAGATAGAAGCAATGCGAACGAGGTGAGAGTTTTGCCGGATGGTAAGTCGTCTTAAACGATTTGTCCGTCCTGCATGTGGATAATGCGGTCGGATTGGGCTGAGAGCTTGTCGTTGTGCGTGACGATCACAAACGTCGTGCCGCGCGTCTGGCTCAACGTGCGCATCAATCCAAACAACCCGTCTCCGCTGTGGGTATCCAGGTTGCCGGTCGGTTCGTCAGCTAAGACAACGTCCGGCTTCTGTATGAGCGCGCGGGCCATGGCGACTCGCTGCTGCTCTCCTCCTGACAGCTCTCCGGGCTTGTGATGCAACCGATGCCCCAATCCGACTTCCGTGAGGAGGGTGGTGGCTTCTGTGCTGACGATGGCGGGGTCGCGACGTTGCACGAGCGCCGGCATGCAGGCATTTTCCAACGCCGTGAATTCGGCGAGCAAGTGATGGAATTGGAAGACGAACCCGATCCGTCTATTACGGAACTCCGCTTGCTGCGCCTCGGTCATGCGAAAGAGGTCTTGCCCATCGAATGTGACGGTTCCGCTGCTCGGCTTATCTAGGGTGCCGATAATGTGGAGCAAGGTGCTCTTACCGGCCCCGGAGGCCCCGACAATGGCTACCAACTCGCCGCGCTGAATCTCAAGATTGATTTCCTTGAGCACGGGCACTTCGTAGGATCCCATTGAGAAGGATTTATGCAGATTGGTGACTTTAATCATGTTCAGTGGTGAGTTGTGAGGACTGAGGGCTGAGGCTCGGAGTATTGGGATAGAAATGACGACTCAGTCCTCGGCCCTCAATTCTCAGTCCTGTGAGTCTATTCATAACGCAACGCCGCCACCGGTTCCAGCTTTGCGGCCTGATTGGCTGGGTGGACTGTTGCGACAAAACTAATCAAGATGGCCGACCCCGCCACGAGCAATACATCCTCGGTCAATACGTGCACCGGAATGGTCGAGATGTAATACACGCTCGGGTCGAAGGTCCAAAATGTTTGAATCAGCCAGAGAAACGCATAGCCTAACGGGATCCCGATGCCGGTTCCGGTGAATCCAATAATCAATCCGTTGAGCATGAAAATGCGGCGAATGCTCCGCTTGGTCGCGCCCATCGCCTTGAGGATCGCAATTTCTTTCTGCTTCTCCGTCACGATCATGGTCAATGTGCTGACGATGTTGAATGAGGCCACGATCGTGATCAGGACCAGCAGGAGAAACATCATCGTCTTCTCCAGTTTGAGCGCCGAGAACAGATTGCGATTCATCTGCATCCAATCTCTCGCCCCATGGCTGAATCCTAACTCCTGCTCAATGTTTCGAGCGATATCTGCGGCACGGAACACATCGGTGACTTTGACCTCCACGCCGGACACGCTGGCAGCCATGTTGAAAAACTTTTGGGCTTCACCGAGCTCGATGTAGGCCAGAGACGAATCGTATTCGTACATGCCGGAATGGAAGAGGGCGACGACGGCAAAGGTTCGAATCTTGGGGACCATCCCCATTGCACTGATCGGTCCAACGGGAGAGACCACATTGACGGTGTCGCCAATAAACACTCCCAACCGAAGAGCCAGCTCTTTGCCGAGGATGATGCCTGGTTTTTCAACGAGACGTGGTGCCCCTTGGGGATCGTCGGCAGGGGCCTGCATCACCTTGATGGGTGTGAGGAGGTCAATGAGCTGTCCTGCCGTGATGTTCTTGCCGAGCTCCGTCACATTCGCTTCTCGCTTCGGGTCGATTCCGCGAAGGACGACCCCCTGCACGCCAGACTGTGTTGTGAGGAGCACCTGGCGGAGGACAAATGGGGTAGCCGCCACCACGTCGGGGACCGTCTGAACCTTGTCGGCGAGACGGTCATAGTCGGCCATATTCTCTTTCATGCGTTCTTGGACGATGATATGGGCGGTGGTGCCGAGGATCTTGCTTTGAATGTCTTCTCGGAATCCGGTCATGATGCCGACGGTGCCGATCAGTGCTGCGACACCCAATGTAATGCCGGCGATCGACACGAAGGTATTCAGTGAAATGGTCCGGTTCCGGCGCTTGGCACGGAGGTAGCGGAGTCCGACGAAGATTTCAAAGGGAAGAGTCACGCTTAAGATTTCTCCGGTCGGAGCTGAGGAAAGAGGACGACATCCCGAATGGATGCTTGGTCGGTCAACAGCATGATCAGACGGTCGATCCCGATCCCTTCTCCCGCAGTCGGGGGCATACCGAATTCGAGTGCGCGCAAGAAATCTTCATCGACAACATGGGCTTCCTCATCACCTGCTTCACGCTGCACGGCTTGGCCTTCAAACCGCTCACGTTGGTCCAACGGATCGTTCAGCTCGGAAAAGGCGTTCGCAATTTCTCTGCCGGCGATGTACAGCTCGAATCGATCGGTCAAGGCCGGATCTGCATCTTTCCGTCTCGCGAGCGGAGAAATTTCAATCGGGTAGTCGGTGATAAAGGTCGGCTGTTGAAGATTCGGCTCAACGGTTTCCTCAAAGATCTCATTGAGGATCGCGAATAAGGTGGATGTGGGGTCCACGTGGACATTCAGCTGTTTGGCGGCTGCCAGGGCCTTGTCACGATCATGGAGTACCGACGGGTCGAGACGATTCACCTCCAGAATGGCCTGATGGTAGGACCATTGCCGCCAGGGGGGTGTGAGGATGATCTCCTTGCCCTGGTATTGAATCACCGTCTTTCCCATGAGCTGTTGAGCCAAGCCGGAGATGAGTTCTTCGGTGAGAGCGATCAGATCCTGATAGTCCGCGTAGGACATGTAGAATTCCAGCATCGTAAATTCAGGATTGTGAATCGTCGAGATGCCTTCATTCCTAAAGTTGCGGTTGATCTCGAAGACCCGCGGAAATCCTCCGACGATCAGGCGCTTCAGATAGAGCTCCGGTGCAATACGCAGATAAAGATCCACGCCGAGCGCATTATGATGCGTGACGAACGGCTTCGCTGCGGCGCCTCCGGGAATGGGATGCATCATCGGGGTCTCTACCTCTAGGAACCCTCGTTCGATCAGAAAGGATCGGATTCCGGTGATGATCCGGCTTCGAGTGGCGAAGATCTGGTGGACTTGAGGATTGGCGATCAGATCAACGTAGCGCTGCCGATACCTAGTCTCGACATCGGTCAGCCCATGCCATTTTTCGGGCAGCGGGCGAAGGGCCTTACTGAGAAAGGTCAGATGATGAACCTCGACCGTGAATTCGTCCGTCTTGGTACGAAACAACATTCCGGTGACCCCGATCCAGTCGCCGAGATCGAGCTGTTCGACAACGGTATAGGCCTGGTCTGACAGGAGATCTTTCTTGAGATAGACCTGGAGACGGTCGGACCCGTCCTGTAAGACGGCGAATCCCGCCTTGCCGAAACGCCGAAGGGCAACCACACGCCCCGCAAGGGTACACGAGATCTTTTCCTGTTCGAGCACCTGTTTGGTTTTCTCACCGTGTAGCTTGATGAGCTGTCCGGCTCGGTCGTTTGCCTCGAAACGGGTCCCGTAGGGTGCGACGCCTGCCTCTCGAAGGACGTCAAGTTTCTTAATTCGTTGCTGTCGCTGTTCGTTCAGTTCATCCATGGGGTTGCTCTAAAGTCTTCAGCATTCAGCCCTCAGCTCTTAGAGGTCGTCATCCTGATCGCTGATGGCTGGCGCCTGACTGTTCCCTTTTGTAATCTTTTTGGTGAGATAGGCTTCAATGAAGCCATCGAGGTCACCGTCCATAACGGAAGACACTACACTAGTCTGGTGGCCGGTTCGGTGATCCTTTACCATTTGGTAGGGCTGGAACACGTACGACCGAATTTGGCTGCCCCACGCGATATCTTTCTTTTCACCGACGATGGCGTTGAATTCAGCTTCCTTCTTCTTCTGCTCCAGTTCAAAGAGGCGTGCTTTTAAGATCTTCATCGCCCCGTTTCGATTCTGAAGTTGGGACCGTTCGTTCTGGCACTGCACGACGATCCCGCTCGGGAGATGGGTGATGCGGATGGCAGTCTCTACCTTGTTGACGTTCTGGCCTCCCGCACCTCCTGCGCGGAACGTGTCGATCCGCAGATCCTTGTCTTCGACCACGACGTCGATATCCTCGCTCAGCTCCGGATACACGAAGACGGACGCAAACGACGTGTGCCGCCGCTTATTGGAGTCGAACGGGGAAATACGTACCAAGCGATGGACGCCGGCTTCCGCTTTCAAGTATCCATAGGCATAGGGCCCGGTGATTGAAACGGTGACGCTTTTGATGCCGGCTTCATCGCCGGGCAGCAGGTCCAACGTGTCTACCTTGAATTTCTTCTGCTCCGCCCACCGCACATACATACGAAGAAGCATTTGCGCCCAATCCTGCGACTCGGTGCCGCCGGCACCGGGGTGAATCGCTAGAATGGCGTTATTGGAGTCCAGTTCGCCGGACAGGAGCAGTTCGACCCGCATCGTGGCCAAGCGCGGCTCCAGCCGACTCAATTCTGCCGTGAGCTCCATCTCCAGGCCAGTGTCATCACTCTCGCGTGCAAGTTCCAGCAGCGCGCCGATATCGCCCATTTTTGTTTCGAGTTCTTGCCACTGCTGCAATTCCCGCTCGATCGTCGTTTTTTTTCGGCTTACGGCAGCCGCGGCGCGGGCATCGTTCCAGAAGTGCGGCTGGCCCATCTGCGCTTCAAGTTCTTGCAACTGAGACGTCATATGAGCGAAGTCAAAGATGCCCCCGTAATTCCGAGACTTGATCTGCCAGGGCGCGCACGCGACCTTCGACTTCCTCTAACATGCTACGATCCTCCTTGCTTCGGTCAGGCCGGTGTGATGGCCGTCATGACCGGTTCTTTGCTGCGGAAATATCCAAACAGGCACAAAAGCGCGCAGAGTATAACACAGGCGTAGGCAAACACGTCGCCGTAATAACTGTAGAAGGTCGGGATTTGTCTGGTCGGGATCACGGCGTGGGAGGCCTGCTCCGTGAACAGGGGCGTCTCGTGGATGATCTGTCCGAAGGGGTCGATGAACCCGGAGATGCCTGTGTTGGCAGCGCGTGCGAAGGCGACATGATTTTCCACTGAGCGAAAGACGACCATGGCAAAGTGCTGGGCAGGGGCTGAGGACGGCCCGAACCATCCATCATTTGTGATGGTCACCAAAAACTCCGCTCCGTTTGCGGCAAACTGACGGACTAAATCGGGGAAAATGACTTCATAACAGATGGCCACACCGAATTTGACGGGTCGTGAACCATGGGAACCTTCTGTTCCCCATGACTTTGGGGTGAAGGAGAGCGTGGTAGGCCCCGGACCTGCCTCGAAATCACCGATTCCCTCTACCAACTTATCGAGGAAGAATAACAACGAGGATTTGAGGGGGATGTATTCCCCAAAAGGGACGAGATGGTGTTTATCGTACCGGCCGAGCAGCGTACCGTCTCTCCCCAGCAGGTAGGCGCTGTTCAAGAGATAGGGGCGGCGATCCGGATAAAACCGCAAGGCCGGACTCCCGAGAAGAATCGGCGCCTGGGCCCGTTCCGCCCATGCGATCAGTTGCAGCTGATAGTCCTTTTCACGCTCCAAGATGAACGGTGTCGCGGCTTCCGGCCACACGACCAAGTCAGTAGCGGTTCCCAGCTCGGCCGTCAGCCGATCGAAGCGTTGCATCGTTTCATCACGGAAGGCCTTGTCCCACTTCACGGCTTGATCGATGTTCGGCTGGACGACTCCGACTGTAATGGAGGTGCTCGGATCTCTTGTGTTGCGATCGCTCAAGACCGCCGAACTGTAGACCCACGAGAGCACCATGCAGGCGGCCGCAGTCGTGAGGAGCTCCCAGGGAAGCTTAACCGGGTGAAACCCACGGAAAAATGGCATGATCCACAAGATCAGTTCTGCCAGCGCAAGATTCACCAGGACAATGAGGAACGAAATGCCGTACACGCCTGTATGGTCTGCGA
>CABVSA010000058.1 GCA_902500805.1 uncultured Nitrospira sp.
GTTTGCGCTTTCGCAGGGGCTTCACTATAATCCGGTCCCTATCTTGACGAAGGGATGAGGCATGAGTGGAACTTCAGGGGTTGGACGATTCGACGGGCGTCGGCGGGATCAGATCCGCCCCGTCAAAGTGACGCGGAATTTCACCAAGCATGCGGAAGGATCAGTGCTGATCGAAATGGGAGATACCAAGGTGATCTGTACCGCCTCGGTCGAAGAGAAGGTTCCCCCATTTCTCAAAGGAAAAGGCAACGGCTGGGTGACTGCAGAATATGCGATGTTGCCGCGCGCGACGCATGAGCGATCGCCTCGAGAGGCCGTAAAGGGGAAGCAAGGCGGGAGAACGCTTGAAATTCAACGGTTGGTCGGACGTGCTCTGCGGTCCATCACCGATTTGTCGCAACTGGGTGAACGGTCTATTTGGATCGACTGTGATGTGATTCAAGCCGATGGTGGAACCAGGACGGCCTCGATTACCGGCGCGTTCCTTGCGCTGGCCGATGCCTGCACGGTACTGAAGAAAAAAGAACTCATCAAGAAGTTGCCGTTGACGGATTACTTGGCTGCCATTAGTGTCGGGAAAGTCGGTGGAGAGGTGATGGTCGATCTCGCCTACAGCGAGGACTCCATGGCAGAAGTGGATATGAACGTGGTGATGACCGGTCGTGGTCGGTATGTTGAAGTGCAGGGCACCGCAGAACGGACACCGTTCACGAAACAGGATATGGATGAATTCCTGGCGCTGAGTTGGCAAGCCATTCAACGGCTCACGACCATTCAGCAAGAGTTGATCGGGGCCCTTGACTAAAGAATCACTCAAAGAGCTTGTTCTCGCCACCCGGAATCCTGACAAAGGACGAGAGCTTGCGGCGTTGCTCGGAGGGTTGGGAATTCACATCCGCACCTTGGAGGAGTTTTCTGCTGTCCCGGAAGTGGAAGAGGATGGGGAGACTTGCGAAGCCAACGCCATCAAGAAAGCCAGGGAAGTCGCTCGTTCGACCGGTCTTCCGTCGGTGGCCGATGACACAGGTCTGGAGGTCGATGCACTCGGAGGCCGCCCCGGTGTGTTTGCTGCTCGCTATGCGGGAGAACATGCGACCTACGAGGATAACTGTCGCAAGCTGTTAAGCGAGCTTGAGGGGGTCCCGAAGGAGGCACGGCACGCACGGTTTCTGACGGTGGCCGCGATTGCCTTTCCCGGTGGCGATATCCACGTCACTCAGGGGAGTCTCAAGGGTGTCATCGCGGAACACCCCATCGGAGATCGAGGGTTTGGGTACGATCCGGTATTTCTGGTTCCGGAGTATGGAAAATCGCTTGCCCAGTTGACGATTGAAGAGAAGAATTGTATTAGTCATCGAGCCAAAGCCTTTGCCCAAGTGAGAGCCTGGTTAGAGCAGCAGCCATAACATGCCGTTTGCGTGGCAGCATGGGAGAGGCTGCTGATGCAGTATGGCAATGGCAGGAGAATAAGCTGTAGGCACAACAAGCCGTCGGGGCGTAGCGCAGCCCGGTAGCGCGCCTGCTTTGGGAGCAGGATGTCGGAGGTTCAAATCCTCTCGCCCCGACCAACAATATCAACCACTTCAGTTGTTTTTCTGTCCTCCTCATTCCCCTCAATTCCGGTTCTAGTCACGGTTTGGTTGGAAATCGGCTCCACGGTACCGGCCTGATCCCTGACCGGTTTAGACTCCGCTCCCATTCTCCTACCAAAGCTCGCTACTCCTTCTACTGCCGACTTCAGGTGAGTCGGGTCCAAGTGTGCGTACCGAGCCACCAGATTGATTCCACTGTGACGAAGCAGGGCAGCGATCGTGCTGGGGGTCTGGCCACTCATGGCCAACCGGCTGGCAAACGTATGCCGCAACGTGTGCCAGGTCACCCCTTCAAGACCAGCCAGTTTCACAGCGGGCAGATAAAGCCGTCCATAAAAGTTATCCACGTTCAGATGAGTCTGAGGATTCTGACTCGGAAAGACCCACTTCGAACGTTGCCAGGAATCCATGCCTCTAAGAATAGCGATTCCTTCCTGAGTCAGAGGAACATACTGGACAGCCCCGCTTTTGGTTTCTCCAAGCGTCAGGAATCCATGTTCCAGATCGACATCGGTCCACCGCAGGCGAAACTGTTCGGACTTTCGCATCCCTGTCAGGATGGCCAATCGAACCCACGGCGCATAGGTCTGGCCTATGGTCTCGTACAGCTGCGCTTCTTCCTTTGGCGAGAGGAAGCGAGTACGACCGGCTCGAATGGCTTTGAGCTTCACCTTTTCAAAAGGATTTTCTGGGAGTCTCGATTTTCCGACCGTGGTGTAGAGCACATGTCGGAGGAATTTCATATAGTGAAGGATGGTCTGTGGTGCATGGCTTTTCTCAGTCAATTCGCCCTTGATCTGTTCCAACAGATCGGGAGTAAGCTGGTTGACTCGTTTCCCACTCAACCGTTTCGCCCACCAAGCTCGATAAAAGCGTTCATCTGTGATCGTGGAAGGTGTTTTGCCGCTACAGGGCAATGTTGTCAGATAGCGGCTCAGCATGTCCTCAACCAGTTCATAACCGCCTCGCTGATACCGTTCCGGAAAAAATCGACCGCTTTTTTGTTCTTGTTTCGCCTTTTCGTAAAAGTCGCGGGCTTGCGTCTTAGTCGAGAAGCTCCCGAACCGCCGTTCTTTCCCTTCGTGATAGAGCCGGACATACCACACCGGCTTGCCGGTCGAGTCCGGCTTACTCAGCAAACCTCGATCCTTTCTCCCCGCTCGCGCCATCGCTCACCGTCCTTTCCGACTCATGCGTTGAGTCCCGTTGAAGTGATCTTCCAGCAAATGCCGGATAAAGCCGCTGGCCGTCGTCCCTTCCTGCCGCAAGGCGTCGAGCTTGGCCTTGATCGGCTCCGGAACTTGAATCAACAACCGCACCATCTTCATAAAATCACCCCCTTCCAATCCATGATAAGCTGACTATCATCTGATAGTGAACTATGTCAACTGACATTTGACGCATTCGTCTGGAAGTGCTAGCTTCCTGGCGCTATGGCACGAGAAACACCAGAAGGTACCGGGGCCTGGAACTTCCGCGACATCCCCCGCGACCTCATGCGCAAGGTCAAAATGGCCGCAGCTCATGAAGGGAAGAGCGTCAAGGATTTCCTAATTGAACTGGCTGAGGCGAGGCTTCAAGAGTTAGAGCGGAAGGGAATTCTGCCGAAGGGGAAGTAAGCGTGAGGGATCAGGCATTGTGAGAAGGATACTCCATCGTGAGTTTGAAAAGAGCTATCGGATTGTTGATTGCCTTAGTAATAACCGCTGGCCCTAGCGGTATATTCATAACCTTCGCCGATGGAAAAACCAAGGTCGACGAAGACACCCACGTGACCAATACACGCGAGAAAGAAGTGACCGATAACGTCCCTCTTTTTCCCGCCCTTAAAGATGGCAAGTACGGCTTCATCGATATCCGTGGGCAATTTGTAATCCCACCATCCTTTACCAATGCCGGAAACTTTAGCGAGGGGCTCGCTGCGGTATTGGTCGGAGGCGAAGCGCACCTCGAACGCTCTAGTGACGGCTCTCCATACATCACCTCTGAGGGTGGGAAGTGGGGCTACATCGATCGGACAGGGGCAATGGCAATCCCACCTCAGTTTGGCTCTGCAATGCCCTTCAGTGAAGGACTGGCTCTTGTAACTCTTGCATCAGACCCGAACGCGCCATCGCTGGATGAGTACCTGGCCAAAGCACGGCCGCTAAATCCCTCATATTCCGATGCGGAGATAACGGAGTACTGGGAAAAGACCTACAGTCGCGAGCAACCAGCCGGATACATAGACACGCATGGAATCTTCAAGATCATTCCCCAGTATGACAAAACTTTTTCCTCCTCGTTTAGGAATGGAATGGCACAGGCGCGTCTACTGGCTGATTGGCCCGATTCAAATGCATCGGAGGATGAATGGAAAGACTTTGGCTCCTTAACCAAAGCATTTTGGATGGAAATTGGAGGGAATCCAATTGACGAGGCCAAAGCCTTAAGCAGGGTTAAGGTAAATCGAATTGTTTTTGAACAACAGAATGCCATGAACATTCACGGAAAAACTTATGAGGTCGATCAGTATGGATTAAAAGACGCCCAGGGGCGCCTTGTTGTCAAGGCTCAATATGATTCAATTGGAGAGTTTTATCGCGGTGGAGATGAAAAAGCCTATAGCGTTGTGGAGGCCTGTATCGTCACTCAGTGGAAAATCTTCCGCGGTCATCCATTCGGCGTTTCTCGTCGATGTGGATTGATAGACTCCAACGGGATTCGTATCGCACCTCTTCAATTCGATGGTATACGAGTTCGTCATTATGAAGACATGGCCATCTTTACCGTGGGTTGCAAAAGGAGGGAGTTGAGCAGCCATTGCGAGCTGAATACGGGAAGAAAGGGCGTTTTTAGTATCAAAGAACGAAAGATCATTGTGAACCCGCAATATGAAGAAATTCATGTTCAGCGCGAAGGTCTGATAGCTGCAAAACAGGATGGTAAGTGGGGATTTATAAATAACACCGGCAAGGTTGTCATTCCACTTCAATATTCAGATGCATCATATTTTCAGAATGGCTTGGCGCAGGTCGGTCTCGCCGATTACATCGCTAAGACAGGTCAATATGTTTATAAGGGTTCGCTTGGTCAACTGATCTTCAAACCAAAGGCTCTCCCAACGCCTTCGCCAAATGTGAAGGAAGACGCGACGGCATCACTTACGGGTTCGGGCTTTATCGTCAGCCGCCAAGGGCAGATTCTAACCAATTACCATATCGTTAAGGGGTGCTCAACTATTCGCACTGTCATTGAGGGACGCAAGCAGTCCGTGACGGTTGTCGGGGCAGATGTAGCAAATGATCTCGCCCTGCTCCAACTTCCTAGTCGTGTCTCAACTGCGGCTCGTTTCCGGGAAGGACGTACGATTCGGGCCGGAGATAGCGTGGTGGTAGTTGGATTTCCATTACGTGGCTTGTTGGCCTCCGAGGCTACTGTCAGCACAGGAATCGTGAACGCGTTGGCAGGGATTGGCAATGATACCCGCTTTCTTCAGATCAGCGCCCCCATACAACCTGGTAACAGCGGTGGCCCTCTTTTCGATCATGCGGGTCAAATTGTAGGTGTGGTTGTCAGTAAACTTGATGCGTTGAGAGTGGCAAAGGCCACAGGCGATATCCCTCAAAACATCAGTTTCGCAATCAATGGGACAGTAGCCAAAGCCTTTCTCGATGCGAATGGGGTGGAATATGAAACAGGAATGTCCACAAGGAAAATGGAGCCAGCGGAAATCGGCGCATTAGCCAAGCAATCAACGCTGCCGATCGAGTGCTTTCACTAGGCTCAATCTCTGCTTTCTGAAAGCACAAACTTGGTTTGACTCCGCCCCAGTGTTGCGAAAAGCATAAACTATTCCATCCTCAGAAGCGGTACCTCATGATGCTTCGTATTCTTGTTTTGCCCGTGTCTAATATGACATTTGCCCAGTCCAGTACCAGCACTGACATTGGCAACACCACATTATTCAATTCCGATGGGCGCAGCGGGATACGATGGCTTTCTCGAACCAGGCGGCCTAATGAACCGAGACCAGAAATCAGTATCGCCTTCTCTTGGTAACGCATTCCCCGTGGTACATTGGTGAGTACAGCAAACCATAACCAGACGCCTTATCACATCGGACACGAGGAGAAAGTTCACTAGGAGGTGCCGCATGCTACCCCTTCTGTTGATTCCCATCGCGCTACTCGCCGCAGTTCCCGCGTACAGCCAAACCGTTTGTTCGCGTCAAGGCAGCCAAATCGTCTGCTCAGGCGAGAACCTCTCCAATACCACCATCACGCCACTGGGCAAAAATGGCGGCGTCATCACCGACGAACGCGGAAACATGTCCTTCTACAACAATGGCACGATCATTGACGCTGAGAGCCAGTCCTATCGCGATGCCCAGCGACGCAGCGAAGAGCGCCGACGCGAGATCATCTATGGGGATGATCGGCGGAATGATTCCCGGAGCCGGTATAGAGATGAGGAGCGGTAATGCCTGGGCAGAGGGGAGCAATAGTCAGGATTGCCCAAAGCATCACAGCAGGTTGTCCAGACTATTCCACGAGAAAAGCACGGCGAGTGTTTCCTGGTAGGCCGTGCATCTCCCCTCGAATACCCCATCGCGGCCATCGGCGCGCTATGTTCACCGTCAAGCCTGCCAACGATAGCGAAGAGTTCTATGAGGCAATCAGAGGAATCAGTGACCGAAGATGATCCATGCGCGTTTTCGAGCCTAAGAAATACGACGCGCACTGCCTTATAAATCGCGCTGAAGTTTTCTAGGGCGTCATGAGTCGATCGGCACCATTCCTGTTTTCTCTCTGTTACCAGACAGCGATGCCTGTTGAAGAATTCAGCCGTGATACTCTGGCGAGCGTTTGCTCTGAACGAATGATACCTGTGGGACAGAAACGTCTTTCTTCTCTGGCAGCACTTGCCGTGAATTTGAAAGAGGAAGCCCGAACGGCTTTGCATCTTTGTCCAGGGGCGATTTAATGAAATTGATCTGCAAGATGACCGGAGGTCCGGACTTCCCGGCTTCCTCTTCGTGATCTTCGGCGTTCTTCGGTTGGTAGAGTTTGGTGAGGTGGCTTGCCGCATCCATGCGGATGGAATGATCCGGAATCGTCGTTTCCGATGCCACCCCTAACTGAGTGGACTTCACCACCACACAGGCACCCAATGCCTTCACATACGGTCGCACAATGTCGTCAAACCTCTTATTCTCTTCGGTAAGGACTCGCGTTACGGATTCGGTGAGGAGGGATTGGACTACCGGGTGCCGAATGATCTGGTAGGCTTTCTTTCGAGCCGTCGTCGGGCTATATCCGGCTTTAACCACCGCCTGTTCAGGAGTCATCCCTTTTGCCAGATTGAACGCCACAGACCGTTGCCTTGTGCGATTGATACCCGGACTTTTGCACTGCCTACTTTTGGCCAACTTTCTCATTGTTCACCTGTGTGGGATGGTTTGGTTCGACCCCTGACTTTCCAAATCCCTGAGCAATCGTCCTTAATGAGGTCACTTACTTTTCATACCGTCAAGGCCATGCCTTCGAACTTCCCACGCTCTGATAAACCGACCCTCAGCATTCAACAGACCAACCGCCCGAACCGCTTGAAGAGGGATCATGTCACCATTAGACAATTCCACTCGACAGCTGGCACCGACCCCATGGCATTGTCTCACCGTACAGGTCGCCCGCTCCTCCCACCCCCCACGCAACCGGCCTTGGTGGTCCGTGTAGGTCACATAGGAATAAGGAGGGAGCGGAGAGGCGGGCGGATCTGGAGGAAGGGAATGCAGGACAGCAACTCCTGTATTGCTGACTGACACACCAGGGACATGTACGAGTTCGCTTGAAGCGATTTCTCGATACTCAAAATCCTCAATATTCTCAAAATGGAGAGCTGTTGATGGATTTTGAGTATTTTGAGGATATTGAGTAAGAGGAGGAACCGTTAAAATGGTGCGCCAATTGATCATGCCCACCCCTTGGTTAACACCGGATTCACATTGAACCGGCGGCTCTTCCGACCCGGCCCTTGTTTGGAGTCATCTTCTGCAAGGAGATACCCTCGTTCGCATAAGAGCGATATTACGGGGTTAAGGTCAGCCATCCTGGGGAATGATCCTCGAAGGGCTTGGAAACATATTTGCGCCGTGAACTGCTGTTTTCGACCTTCTTCAATCCATCGCCAGACTCTGCGAGCCCCATCAAGCGCCGGATCAGCCCCCATCAGGTCAAACACAGCCTTTGTGTGCTGTCCTATCACCGCAAGAACGGTCACGGCAGCACGCATTGTCTCAAGCGAGATACGAGCGTTCTGCGGCTGTTGACGGGCATATTGGGCACAATGGAAGAGGCCTGCGACTCGAAGTGCAGCCCCGGGCAATTTCCCGGCCCAGTCCTTCAGGTGCTCATAGAGCCCTTGGGGACGCATGTTCACTTCCACGAGCTCAGCAAATTCTCGCCACTCCTGCTCTGCCTCTGGGGACAGCCGAATCGTAAACGGCACAGCGTCCCCATAGTCATTGCGAGTCGGTTCAAATTCGAGTAGGGCCTTCATCATTTTGTGATATGCCTCAGAGACGTTCGCAGGCACAGGTTCTGTGCGGAGTTTGCGATAGCCGAGCCGGGACTGCGGAAGGGTATAGAGGAAGCGTGCGAGGAGCCCCCGCTCGCGAAAGCCGGGCTTTCCAGTAAGCCCACGAAGGACCCCAGGTTGAGGGGACAAGCCAATCGTCAAGGCGGGACTGTGCATCACGATCGGGGGGCGGCTGCCTCGATCAACACGCACAGGTGCTCCCGCGTGCGATTGGAGAAACAGGTCAAGGTTCGGCACGCCGTTGGAGTATCGGCCAGCCAGAATATCGAACAAGCCGCCTTCATCGGATAGGAGCGCCAACCGTTCACCATTATCAGCCATCACCGCCCCGAGTTTTTCGGGCGTGATATCTTGCGCCCAGAGACGAGGGGCTGTTGGTATGTCCGACATATCGGCAAGCAATCCGTCAATCTCTCCCTGTCCCTGCGCAATATCCTCAGAATCCTCAGAATTCGCGATGCGAGCCCGGATGACCTTCACGCGGGCTTCAGTCGTGGCCCGTTTCGACTCGGCCTGCGCAATTACCGCCTTGCTCTGTTCGCACAATTCCCGTTCTTTGACCCGAATTGGTTCCGTCAGCTTCTGATGCACGGCTGTCTTGCGGTTCCCCGATTCCAGCGCGGAGACTCCCCACAGAGAAAGTGGCTCGCGATAGCTGTCATCAATTACAACCTCGAAACACTTCTGGCAGCAGGTAGCTATCGTGGTAAGCCCCATCATGGCTCCGAGCTCTACCGGCGTTTCAGTCGCCTTCGCCACCCTCTCAATCATCGAGCGAAGCGGGTCCGGGAATGCGTCAATTGGAAATGGCGGGAGCGTTACGTCATCGAGAGGAATGACGGTGGTCTCCTCTGAGGCTATCACTGTGCTGGTTTGGTGTGACGGATCATCTTCTGAAGATCCTGATAAAACCGACATTCCGTTCGACTGGTTAGGCGCGTACATGTCCCTGATCTGCGTGAGAGCTTTTTTCATCGATCCGCCACCATAGGTCAGCTCGCCGTGTCGCTCATCCCACTTCGAGCGCATGAGTCCGGATCGCCGAAAGAGCCGATCAAGTTGGGATGGCTCGTGAGTATAGAAGGCCAAGACACCCAGCAGGGCCATATCACCCTCTGAGTGTGACTTGTACTCAGAGAAGTCGCCTCGCCACAGTTGGTCGAACTTCGATGAGTTCTTGGCTGATCGACACTTCGAGAGAATCTCCTCATCCGACAGCTGAACACGCGGGTGTTCAGGTGTGAGACAAGGTGTAGTCGTCGGCTCGGGATCGGCGAGATACTCCGCATGGAACTCAGCCAGTTGCTTGCCGCGCTCCTCCACCCTGAGCGAAGTGTTGGGAAGATGGTTGCCGGTTACGGTAAAAAATCGTGCGCTCTCATACGCTTCGATCTGCCCTTTTCTCCGCTTTCCACCAGGCAGAGTACCCCGGGCGTAAAGATGGACACCACGTCCAGAGGGAGAGACCTCGGTGTACGTCTGCATCCTGTTCACAATATCTTGGGCCCATGAATCGAGGATCCCCGTCTCCACATCTCGGCACTTATCAAGGTCGATACCGACGATCCCTGCTCCCTTCGTGAATACGAAGCCGAGGCCCCAATCCTTGGCCTTGGCGGTCGCCATGGCGAGTTTGAAGTTCCCCCACGTGTCGGGGTTCGTGGAACTCGCAGGCCCTCCAGTCGTGGGAGAGATTGGGATTTTCTCGACCCGGTTTCCGTTCGGGACAGCATTCCAACACACCCATTGCTGGACTGCCGTTAGTTCAGACGGAAGCCCGTTCTGGTTAAACCTGACCATGGTTCCATTCATCGATGCAGTCGCCGTGCTGTTCATCGCGCACCTCGCAGCCCGGCTTGAATTCTTCGTGGAATGCGGGTAGGGTTAGGAATCTCGTGTATTCTGACCGCTCGAAGGACTGCAATCCTTCGGGCGGTTTTTCTTTGGTGATTCATTCCTTCACCTCCCTAGCTGCTGGCCGCCGCAGCGCCGCCAAGACTTCTGATCGCCGAAACCTGACACCGGTCTGTTTTGGGCCAACGGCATAGGAGGGAATGATGCCTGCCTTGGCTAGCTTGTAAGCGCACCCACGCTTCACAATTCCTGCTCTCTCTAATTCTGCCGCTGTCTCCAGCGGCTCACCTAACATCTCCCGTGCTGCACTCAGCATCGAAGAACCTCCTGGTTAGTGGTGCTATTCCGCGTGGCATAATGAAAAAATAGCCCCCTTCGAGCAGGCAATCTAGTCCCAGAAAATCAGCAATTATTGCGGGAATAAGTAGGATCAGGTGTGCTACTGAGATATGTACTAGCGATCGTCTTTTATAGCGGCAAGAACTTTAAGCCGTTGTTGTTCGACCTTGCTCAATTGTTTGTGGAGTTTTGAAGGTGATAGTGTGAATATTCGCCGAATCTCATCTCCCAAGCTCATAATTGTAATGAACGCTTCCCTCCATTCCTGTCGGCGATACCACCACCATTCGGGAGTCAATGCTTCTTCTCCGAAAGTATTCAGAAGCCATTTCTTGTCATTATCTGACCAGTCTTTGGCCTCTATTGTTGAGAGACGATATAGCTTTGCATATTTCTTGGCTGGATTCCTTGAGACACCAGTGCGCGGGACCATCTCATCATGGCTTGGCTTGCGCCCCAATTCATCTGCTAGCTGGAGAATTTTGGCCATGACAAGATTCTCCTTGGGCGGTTGCCCTCGCTTTTTGGGTTCTTTCGGTGGGTGAGCTTTTATATAAACATCTTCGGCATGTTTTAAGAACTCATTCAGTGATTCGGCATCTGGAACCGACAAGTGTCGAGGACTGCTCAGAGCTTTTGTCGCTCCCACAGCCAAAGCTATTACCTTCGCAACTGTTGAATCATGAGGTATGTCCTTACCTATGATGCTTCTCCCATACTTCTCAACAAGGCGTGCGAAACCGTCGTCACGCACGAGACGATATGGCACAACGACCTTATAGTAGGCCTGTGTAGACTGCTTACGAGATGCCTTTCTACCACCCATCAACAAGCCATTTCTGTCACGGTTTCAGTCACGGTTCGAGTCCGAAACAAGTCACGGTGAGGGGATACCACAGGAGAACATAAGAAACAACGGCAGGCCACATACCTCTTGATAGGCTTGCACCTGCCGTTGTATGGTGTGGCTTACTATGGCTTGGTGTTTCTACCTAAATCAGCTTTGGGAGCAGGATGTCGGAGGTTCAAATCCTCTCGCCCCGACCAACCAGCATTCTCCGGGAGAAGTTGTTTCTTTGGTATGGGTAGCTTCTCTGATCTTCCCTCTATCCTCGTCCGGACACCATGTCGTTTTGATGGTTCCTCTTTCAACCACTGAGCAACTCATGCGGAGTATGTGAGGGGACGGCACGCCCGTCACTCCACTCTGTTCAGGACGGTAAGCCTGTCAAATCGTCTCGTGTGAGATTGATTCGGGTTCGTTCCGCGACCGCTCCGGATTCGCTCAGGGTCAAGCCTGCAAGCGCTCTCCGGTCCTTGGGGTTCTGAGTTCTTTACCAGGCTGATCGATGGGTGACGACTCGTCACGCACAATGTGGTGAGGGGCGGATCCAAAGCCAAGAGTGTGTTTCACGACTCATGACGGAGACTTGCCGCTGTTATTGAAGGACGTGCAACATCACGGCAATCAGGAACATCGCCAGTATTAGGCCGGTGAGGTAGATGGTTGCCCAGAGTGCCAAGATCGTGAGTTCACTCCTCATGTGTTTCCCTCCTTTCCGGTGATGGAATTCTGTTCTTTGCTGTCCCGTTTCCTCTCTTGCAGGAAAAAGCGACGCGCGTCTATTCCTACAACACGCCATGCTTCCGCTGTTCGCCGGTAGGGTGCTCTCAAACCTAAGTAAGTTCACGCCTGGGGAAAGTACGGTATCTTGAGACTCTGTGTAGAGCATGACTTGTGCCAAGATGTATGTCGGAGAGAAAGCCTGCTGTTGTAATAGGTTAGAGGCAGGGTGACGACATGGGGCCCGTGCGAGTCTGGATCGGAAACGATTCTGTCATGGATCTGAATCGATTCAGGTGTGACGAGATGTGAGCGGGAGTTGATCAGCCATGCACATTGAGCGTCAAGGCCACGTTCCGTGAGCACAGTTTGTGATGGAGCTCCACAGACGTCGTGCCGTGGGGCTCCACTTTGGAGCATGGTGTCGAAAGCCTGCGATTCGTCTCAACTTGGGAGGACAGAGAGGCTCTCAAGAGTGGAACGCGTGCCCGCTAATCTGCCGATGTGGCGGCGGGTGGTTTTGCCGGAATCTGTTTCTGCCTGAGTAGTTTGGTCAAGTACGTGCGCTGGAGTCCCAACTCTGTTGCCGCTTTGGTTTGGTTCCAGCCGTTCCTCCGTAGGGCAGTCTCAATGAGCTTTTGGCTATAGGCGTCCATACTCTGGTGGTAGGAGAAAAATACGATGTCGGAAGATGGTTCCTGATTGATCGAGGACGAAGCGTCCGTCGGGAGCAGTAGGGTCATCAACGAGAGATGCTCCGGGCCGATGGTGTCCCCAGGACAGAGGACGAGGGCACGGGTGAGGACGTTCTCGAGTTCACGTACGTTTCCAGGCCAGGAGTATGCGTGCAACCGTTGCAAGGCCGAGTCGCTGAGCGTACAGCGACGATTGAGTCCAAGTTTTCCAGGTTGAGTCAGGAAATGCTCGGCAAGCGCCTGTAGATCATCCAGGCGATCGCGCAGCGGGGGGAGGTTGATGGTAATCACCGCAAGGCGGAAATACAAATCCTCACGGAACGTGCCTTGGCGAATCGCCTGCTGGAGATTTTTGTTCGTTGCTGCGATGAACCTCACGTCGGCCCGCACTTCCTGAGTACCGCCCACTCGGTAGAATGTTCGGTCGTTCAGCACTCGCAGGAGATGGCTTTGCATGGTCAGTGGCATATCGCCGATTTCGTCGAGAAATACGGTGCCGCCCTCGGCGATTTCAATTTTCCCCGGTTCTCGTTTGATGGCTCCGGTGAATGCGCCCTTTTCGTGGCCGAATAGCTCGTTCTCCAAGAGATTCTCGGGAAAGGCTGCACAATTCACTGCGACAAAGGGTCTGCTGGATCGCGGGCTCCATCGATGGATGGCCCGTGCGACGACTTCTTTCCCTGTACCCGTTTCACCCAGCAGGAGAACGGTGACGGGTGAAGCGGCCGCTTGTTTGGCGACAGCGAGCTGTGCCGCCATATGCTTATTGTTGGTGAGTGCCGGCTGGAATTGATTGTCGACCTCCTTGCGGAGGGTGGCGACCTGACGGTGCAGTGTCACGGTGTCAAGTGCTTTGTTGATGACCACGGTCAAATGGTCCGAGGTGAACGGCTTGGGGACGAAATCGAAGGCACCCAGCTGCATCGCTTGCACTGCGCGTTCGATCGTCCCGTACGCGGTCAGCATCACAATGAGAGGCGTCGTATAGGTTCCTGAGGTTGGGTGGGGTTCCTCATCCGAGGGCGCGGTTGTCACGGATGTGTGGCTGACGTGTTTCAAGACGTCAAGTCCCGAGAGTAGCGGAAGCTCCAAATCCAATAAGACAAGGTCGGGTTGTTCCTCTTGGATCAATCGGAGCGCCTCTTGCCCATTTGTGGCTGTCACTGGTTCGTGGCCCATCCATGTGACACGATTTTCTAAGCCGAGGAGGATATCGTGATCGTCATCGACAATGAGGATTTTTGCACGCATCGGTGGAGGCTCCTTTCTAGAAAGACATGTGCCCACGCTGGGTACAATCAGCTGATACGGGCTCGTTCGGGTTTGGTTTGGGCTGATCCTGTAATTCACACGTTGGGAGTGCAAAGTAGAAGCGGGATCCTGCTCCAGCCTCGCTCTCGACCCAGATTCGGCCATGATGCATCGTCACGTATGTCTTGGTGATCCAGAGTCCAAGTTGAGCCCCTTGTGATGAGGGTATCGCTGACGGCACCTTGGAGAATTCTTCAAAGATGTTCGGGAGGTGGGTCTCATCGATCCCACAACCGGTATCGGCCACGCAAACCTGAACCACGCCTGGTGATGAGACACCGGACTCAACCCATACCCGGCCGCCGGGCGGGGTGAACTTGATGGCGTTGCCGATCAGATTGACGAAGATCTGTTCCAATTTGTCGCGATCTCCCCGAACCAGCGGCAGGGATTCGATGGGGAGAAGCATCAGCGAGACGTTCTTCTCCGAAGCCACCGTCTGTAAGCTGTCCACGGCGATCGTGGCGATGTGGTGGAGACAGACTGGTTCCAAGTGCAAATCGACTCGCTTGGTATCCAGACCTGACCAGTCAAGCAGCTGCGCGATGATTCTGCTGAGTCGTGCGACGTTGTGCTGGACCCTCGTGAGATAGGTGTGCTGGAGATCAGTCAACGGACCAGTAACCCCGTCCAGCATGTTTTCCGAAAAGCTCCGAATCGCGGTCATGGGTGTCCGTAGTTCATGAGAGACGACGGAAAGAAATTTCGATCGACGTCGATCATGTTCCTGTAGTTGTGCATTGGCCTGAGAGAGTTCCTCGGTCCGTTGTTCAATCCGCTCTTCGAGATGCTGAGTCAGCTCGGCGAGATCAGCGTAGGCCGTGGCATTGTCGATAGCTGCCGCAACATGGCCGGCAATGGTCACGAGTGTATGTAAATCTTCATCCGTGCAGCGATGGGTTCCACGATCACCTGCCAGATATCCCAGGATCTTTCCGTGGCTCTGCAGCGGGGCCCCGACGAATGACTGGATCCCGGATCGCCGCACCAATTCCAATAACGGGGGGTAGAATCGATGGGTGGCGGTTTCAACGTCATGGACCAAGACTGCTTTCCCATGGAGCAGCAGTTCGGCTGTAATTCCTCCGTTGTCGACAATAGGCAAATGAAGACGTTGAACGCCGTCCACAATCTCCGGTGAAACCCCGACGATTCTGGCAATGGAGGCGTGGGTCTGTTCCGGTGTATGAAGCACCACCATCATTCGAGTGAAGCCAAGATTATCAACAATTAAATGGAGCACGGTGTCGAGTAGGTTATCCCTGTCGAAGAGGGGCGCGCCAGCAATGGTGGTGCTGGCCTGATGGATGGTGGTCAATTGTCTGATCTGTTGGCGGATCGTGTCGAGGTTTCTGCCGATTGCTTGATTACGGTCACGCAAGGACTGCGTCATCACATTAAAGGCATGGGTGAGTTGTCCGACTTCATCATTCTGTGAGGAGACAGGGAGCCCTGTGGTGTCCTCACCTTCTGCCAGTTTGCGAGTGGCGACTGCCAGGCTGCGCAGCGGGGTCGTAATGCGAGAGGTCAGCAGGTAGATGATGAGGATGCCAGTTGTAATGATGCAGGCGGTTAAGATGAGCACATTACGCACAATGAGGACCAAGGCCGCCTTCGCTTGGCCATCGGTGATCCCGATACGGACGATGCCCACCACCTGGGACTGCGTGGATGGAACCTTCCGGTTGTCCTCAAGCTCGATCGATGGCGAGGATAGGGGAGTGGTATCTCGCAAGATCGGCATGGCGAAATCATAGAGTGTTTCCTTCCGGATCAGGAAGGGCACGAGCCAGTCGGAGGCTGTCTGTTGAGGAATCAATGTGTGGTCTGATGACCAGACGAGCCGTGTGATCAACGGAGTCGTCAGTGGAATATGAGTCAACGATTCGGACAGGTGATCGTCCGGATAGATCGGTGATGGAGTCGCGAACGAGGGGGTGTGCCCGATCTCCTGCATGCGTTTGCTTTGTCTGCTGAGGAGACGGCCGTCTGATCCCGTGATGATGACGTAGACCACATGGTCGATGGTCATGAGACTCTGCAGGAATTGATCCAGCGTGGTGCGGTCTTCCAAGACGATTCCCGCCACGCGAAAATGATCATTATGGACGGTATTGGTGAGGAGGATGGTCCCCATCTCCTCCAAATTCGCGGTCATGGCCTCGTGTCGGGTTTCAAGAAAGTACCAGCTTAAGGTTGAGCAGGTCACGATCAGGATGAGGCTGAACAGCAAGACAAATTTCAGGCGCAACCCTAACGCACGCTGCGGTCGGGGTGGGAAAGCGTCGTGCTGGTCTTGGTGAGCAGGGTACATAATGGATCACTCAATAGGCTTCGTCGATCAGATGCTCGACTTCCTTCGGGATCGTAATACCCAGGTAGCGGGCCGTCTTCTGATTGACGCTGATGTGGATGCGCTGAACTGATACCGGTTTGAGCGTCATCATGGGTTCGCCGTTTAGAACACGTTTTGCCAAGCGACCCGTCTCCCGGCCGACTTCCCCGTAGTCGACCGATAGACTGAGCAGTGCACCCAGACGCGTGAATTCGGTCGAGAAGGCGATCACGGGAACTTGTTTTGCCACCGCAGATTCCAGGATAAAGCGGATCGACTCATCCGTCAGCACCGTTGGGTCGGGAACGAGCCATAGAGCTTCGGACTCGGACAAGAGGGCGCGTAGTTGCTGGGGAATGTCCTTTTCATTCGTGACGGGAAAGCCGCGCACCAGAAAGTCTTGCACAGGCGCCCGTATCTCGGCCTCTTTGAGCTTTGAAGAGGTTTTCTCAGGATCATAGAGCATGCCGATGCGATGGAGGCTCGGTAAGAACGAGCGCATGACCTTAAATTGGCGATCTGATGGAATTTCCAGCAGCACACCCGTCATATTGCCGGCAGTGAGATGATGCTTGAACGGGTCGAGAATCATCATGTAGAGGATCGGAATATGATCGATTTCCAGTTTGGCCGCCAGAGCGGCCTTCAACCCAACGGCCACGACTAAGGAGGACTCCGACGTACGGATTCGCTTTGCCAGCTGCTTGCCTCGCTCCAGGTCGCCTAGCAGATCGTACTCGGCAAAGATGGCGGATCCCGGTGACGTGGCTTTGAATCCGTCGATCGCGTCGTTATAGGCCTTTAGATCTGACGACTTCAGAATGGTGATCTCAAGACCGGCAGCCTCAAGATGTGTCGGAGATATCCAGAGGAGAGATGCGAACACGAACATCATCCACAATCCGAATTGGACAGGGATGGTGAGTGGCGTTCGGTGTAGGCCGGCCGTACGCGTCATGGTGGCGTGAGCACGGTGAATCTCAGCGCGTGCGGTAAACAACGGATCGGGTGACCACGGTGAATCATGGAAACTGATCACCTCGTGTCAACTGCTTAGTAAATCTCAATGTGCTGCAGTCTGTCAGACAGCTCGTTCTCAATGTGCAGGAGCTGCTCCCCTGGCAAGCGGCTGCTCGTCGATCTGGTCGCCGGTGCCTGGATCAGCCTCAACTCGCTGCTTGGTGCTGCACTGAGTCGTGCAATGTTTTATACAAAATAGAGCAATCGTTATGCCGTCGGTTTACGAGGAAGTGACTGAGACAGAAGCACACAGATTCATGCAGATTCGTAATGGGTTGTCTGGATTGTGATCCCGGGTAAGCCACTACGCGGTGTATCATAATAGATTCACGCTGAATCCAAAAGGATTCAATTGGCGAAATCTAGGGGATCTGCGGCCAAGGTTTCTCATCTTGCCTTTGTTTGAATAGAGCTGAGATCCCAATCGGCTACGCCGTTGAGGCCGACTTGTCTGAGGAGTGCGGCACGGAGTCGCCGAAGTGAAGGGTCGGTTGGGCTTTTTTCGATCAGTGCACACACACAGCCCATGGCGTCGTACCAGAGTCCGATTGTGGCATTCGTACGAACGCTATCCTGGTCACAGGTCATCTTGGGTGAGATGGTGACGATACATTCGCTGAATTCACATCGTTCGATCATCCCCCCTGCGACGATATCCGAGGCATGAGATGCGGAATCTGGACTGGCCGACACAAACCAGCGGTATTGAACATTCGGCTCCAATGTCAAGCCTAAGGTCTTCAGGTCGATGGTGTGCACGCCGGCTGCCGGTGGCGTTGAAAGAGGGCCTTCATAGATCGGGCGAACCTTTCGATCATCCGTGATGGTGAATTTCAACGGATAGGAAGTCGGTTTTGACAAAAACCAATTCAGCGTCGGGGTTTGTTTCACTGTCAGACCGATATGGTCCGGTACCAGCGCCACGATTTCTGCGTCAGCCGAGTCTTTCCCACGCAATGCGCCACCCACTCGGGCACGGGGAAGCACGTTCTTCGGTGGGGCATAGATCGGCAGCTGCAGGTCATCGTGTTGCCCTGTGAGTGGCGCCGATGGGGGGTCTGCCGCAGGCGCTCCTGTGGCAGAGCTGACGAGGCTCAGGGCCAGGGCAATTCCAACGAGCGTAGAAGAATGGTGGAGGTTCATGACGGCTCCTTTCCAGCTTCAATCGGTTGCTCGCGCGCTTCACGTTGTGGTGCGCGCCGTCCGATTAGAGCCAGTTATTCATCAATAAGAACGGCGACCAGTACGCTGGATGGCCATAGATCCGGTCGTTCAGAAGTTTCTGTTGGGCACGTTGGAGCGCGACGGCTTTGGAAACCGAGGGATCGCGCAGCTGTCGATAAAATTCAGAGATCAAGGTGGCCGAGGCCTCATCGTTGATGAACCACAGGGTGGCGAGTGCGCTGCGAGCACCGGCCTTCAGCGCCACGCCGGCCAACCCGAGCGCCGCACGGTCATCGCCGACACCGGTTTGGCAGGCACTCAAGGTCAACAGTTCGAGCGGCTCTTGCCTGAACCGAAAGAGGCCGATCAGTTGATCGAGCGTCTGCATCGTCAGTTTCCCGTCGAAGGTCAAGAGATAGGAATCGTTCACGTCGGTCGAAAACTTGCCGTGGGTCGCAATATGGAGACCTCCATACCGTCCTTCACGCAATTCCCGTTCCAGCCTGGACGTTTGAAAGGCATTGTTCAGGAGTTGGTCACTTTTGTAGAGCTGTTGAATGGATTCCACCTCGTTTGCCACGTAGGGCAGGGCAGGGAAGCCTTGCACCGCAGTCGTAAGGCCGGCGGTCAGGAAGCGGAGTTTCTCGCGATTGAGTGGACGTGGATCGGTCAAGGTCAGACCTGGCGTCATGGCGAGCGCGAACTTGCTGACCAGAAACGAGGTGCCGTCGTGAAGCGCAGCCAACGGGATCGTCCGCAGAGCGCTGTCCGGGACAATAACCAGCGTCGAGATGTTCTGATGGGACAGATCTGTTTCAAGAGGTCGGATCAGCCAGTCGTAGAGCTGTTGGGCATGCGGGAGGTATTCACGGGTCGTACGCTTTTCAACCAGTCGACGAAAGGCCCGAATTTCTTGAGTCAATTGGTCTGCAGATACCGGGACTGAGATACGTTTCAAACCGGAAGGGAGGCTCATCAGCAATTCCAGCCTGGAATTGAACATGATGGGATAGACGACGGCCGTGTCCGCTGATAAACGATCGAATGTCGTCAGCCTGGAACGAACGGCATCGACACACTCATCCTTGAAATAGTCCCGCAGCTCGGCGGTCTTGTACGCTTCGATGGCATCGCGGGCGGCGCGGAGATCACCATCGACGGTGTTGACATCGTCGGTCAACGAGGCACGTTGCAACAACAAGTCGGCCAGTTCAAAAAACAGAGGTTTCACCGTATCCTGCTCACCGACGACAGCATCTGAAGAAGCCTGTGTCAGCTCGGCGCGAATCGGTTGGACGGTCAGCGTCGCTTGCCGATAGGAGGCGATCGCCTGGTCAAGTTGTCCGACGGCAGCCAGCTGACGTCCGAGCTGCCATTGCCAGCGATAGAGTGATTCCGGCGCATCCACTGATTGCGCGGCGAACAGCGCTCGCCTGGTGAGTTGTAACGCTTCCTCCCTGCGGAATGATGTTTCATAGAGATGACCGAGGTACCCCAACGCATAGGAGAGGGTCCGCTTGTCGCCTAGGTGCTCCGCCATCGTGGCGGCTTCTTGGAGTACGCCGGCGGTGCGCAACAAGAGGGCGTCATGTTCTTGGGGTAGGTGAGACAGCAGCTGCTCATAGGTCACCGCGATTCCGATGAGCCCGAGCGCTGTCTGTCTCGACGGAGGCGATACCGCTTGCAATTGCTCCAGTGCGGCGTCGAGGGTGAGGCGGCTGTTGGTCGCCTGCTTGAGTCGTAACCAGGCGCGTGCGGCGTTCGTGCGGGCCGTTGCCGCGAGAAGGGAAAGCCCGGCGGATTCCGCGTGGGTCACGCTTTCCTGAAAGGCATCAAGGGCCTTCTCATCTTGTTGTTGGAGGACCAGGAGGATACCAAGATCGTTGAGTGTGGTTGCAAGGAGCGGCGAAGAATTCTGTTTGTGTGCGTGGGTTGATGCCTGCTGGAGAAACTCCGATGCCTGCGGTAATTGCCGCATCGTCAGATAGGCTCGTCCTAAGTGTCCCAGAATAGGGGCTTCCACAAGGGGATCGCCGCTCTTCTGTGCCAGCCCCAAGGCAAGTTCCAGAGACTGGAGCGCCTGTTTGGACTGTCCCAATCCCAAAGAGGCCTGGGATGAGAGAACGAGGGCCTCGACCTGTGCCGGGGTATTGCCGGAACTTTTGTAGAGTTCCGCTGCCTGTTTCCAGTGAGACAATGCGGAACTGAACGCGCCTCGTTCAAAGGCCAATCCGCCTTCTTTCATCGATGAGCCGGCAGGGGAGGACAGGTCATGGGACTCCGATGGTGTCGCGGTGAGCCATGGGAGTGCCATCAACAACGCAGCGCACATGGTGCGTCGGATAACGGGGAGAAACGATCGCGAGGGTGTCAACATGAAGCCTCTTGTCAAAAGATCTGGACGACCGCCTGAAGATGGATGCCATGATCCTGGAGATTGCCGGCTGGATGTGGGACATGATTGAGCGGCACACCCCAATAGAGCTCAAACCGTGCACGGTCTTTCGGCAAGACCGTCCAACGGAGTCCCAGCCCCACACTCGCCAAGGTCTGCGGATTGTCGGTTTTTCCCTTAGCCTGCCAGGCGTGACCGACGTCGACGAATTGAGCGAATTGCAACAGAGGCTCACCGCTGGCATAGCGGAGCAGAGGAAATCGAGATTCAAGAGAGAAGAGAAAGCCATTGTCGCGAATCAGCGTATTTTCACGATAGCCTCGGACGCTGAACCGCCCGCCGACCGGGATTTGTTCCAACGGGAAGAGACGGTCGTTCGCTAGTTGCAAGTTAAGCTGTCCCAGCAGCTGCATGCCCCACCAGTCGCCGAATCGCTTGATCCCCTGGAGTTGCCCCAGCCAGGAAAAGAAGCGTCCGTCGGGTAACGGGCCGGCATTGGTCGTGGCATTTAGGACGTCCAATCCGACAGAAAAGCGCGAGCGTACCGCCACGACTGCGGTCGCGGTGCGGTGAACATACTCTTGAATGAAGCGCAACGCGCTGACAGCACTGATCCCAGTATCGGACGAACCGGGGATAAGAAGTGGAGTATCCCCGAAGGGATCAAGTGCCGACGTGATCTTATTGTGAAGCCGCTCGCCAGTGATGGCAATGGCGACTTCGTCGGACAAGGTGCGATAGAGGGGATGTCGAAGTGTGAAGCCGATGATTTCAGACTCGGAATTCAGGCCTAAGAAACGAAACTGATCACTGACGACCGAAAAGTCATTCCGGCGATAGGAGGCTGTGAAGGTCGTGTCGTAGCGGTTGATCGGAAGGGTATAGGCCACGTCGATGACCGGGTGGACTCCGCGTGACCCTCCATAGGTGACAGTCAGAGGATCTCCATGACCGGTTACGTTTTGATGAGCAATGGTCATTAACCCTCGCTCCGCTCCGACGACGGGAGTCTGATAGTTGCTGAACTCCAGCCACATCTTCCAGGGTCTATGTTCTGTGACCTTGACGTTGAGGATGCTTTCTCCGCGCTGGTCGCCCGGGCGCAGTTCGGCATTAATCCGTTCAATCCGAGAGTCTTGTTGGAGGAATTGCAATCGAGTCTGGAGCGGTTCCATCTTCAGTGGAGGACCTGCCCCTAACGAGATACGGTCACTGACATAGCTTCGCCTGAACCAGTTCGTCCCTTCGACGTCGATTCGTGAGAGGGTGCCTTCAATGATCTGTAGCTGAATGACTCCGTCTTTCACGTCTTGATCGGGAATGACGGCACCGGACGTGATGTAGCCGTTGTTGACGTACAAGAGTGTGAGAGCCAGCCGCAACCGTTCCAAATCCTCAGTGGTCAAGGTGCGGTTTTCATATGGCTGAGTGATCGTGTTGATCTCTGATTCCGGGAACGCGGTATTCCCGGTGACGTGAATCTTGTTCACGAACACGCGTACTTGTCCGAGCTGTTGCTGCGCGCCGCCCTCGGATGGTACCGGAACCGGTGGGAGCGTGGGGCTTGGTTCTTGGACCGGTGCTTTGAATTCTCTCTTCAAGGGTGCAGGAGGTTCTCCGGATCGGAGTGTCGGATCGAAGCTGGGCGGAGCCGTCTGCGGGACAGCCTGGGCAAACAGCGGCGACGATGTCGAAACGATTGCCATGAGCAGACCATAGGATAGGAAGGTTGGGACGAGACACCGACGCCGGTCTTGACGCGCCGAACCAGCAGCGCCGACCGTCATGAGGGACAGCCTGTGGATCCAGTCGCAAAGGTCCGAACCAAAAATCCAGGCGGTGTCAGCTGTCGCAGCGAGAGGATGTTTGTGTTGTCCTTCTTCTCGGTCATGGCCGACAATCTATTCAGGCTTTTGCTCCGCACCATCAGGCTAGACGCCTGCTCCGTACTCTCTCCCGTCAAATGTTCCATTGACGCTGGGCTGTTGAGCCATCCGTCTGGTTCGGTAGGGAGCGTGTCTCGTCCTGCAAGAAGAAAGGTGCTCTGCTCTCCACCGGCCAAGGCCATGCAACGGTTTTGCAATAGCACTTGCGGCGGGCTCGTCTTCGACACAAGCTGACCCACTGCGCCACTCAAATTCGAGGTTGGCGATTGAATGGTGACGGTGCCACTCACACCACGTTGCGATGAGGCGCTAATTAAGCTGGCTGAGTCAGCTAAGAACAGGGGAGTCACTAACGTAATATTCCCCCCCGCACCGCCTACTGCTTGCGCAGTAACATTGCTGCCTTCCAACATCACCACTTTTGGATCGATGAAGATATTTCCACCGCTGCCCTCGGCCCCCTTCACGGAGGTGCTGATCGTGCTGTCTACGAGACGGACACGGTCGATAGCTCGGATGTCAATGTCGCCGCCATTCGCCTGTGCTGTTTGGGTAGTCGTGGTAATGGAGGAGTGGTCAAGTAAGTCCAGATGCTGACCAGCGTTGATTGAAATATTGCCAGCGTTTGCAATGCCAGACTGCGAAGTTTCTGGTTTGACGATGCTGCTCGCTGTAATTGAACCTCCACTGGTGAGCATCACCTGATCCGTCGCGTTGACGGTGATTGAGCCACCTGTGGCGCGCGGGTTGGTTCCTGTTGTCGATGTTGAAATCGTTCCACCATTCTGAATAGTTAGACTTTTCGCGAATAGATTGATGGTGCCACCTGCACCAGTTCCTTCGGTTTCAGCCAAGATTCCACTCTTTGCACCATCGATCGTCACAGTGCCGCTAGGACCTAGAGCGTGAATCGATATATCTCCGCCCTGGCCCGTGGGGCTTATAGTTCCTAGAAGTTCAAGTAATTGGCCACGGTTAGGAGCTCTCGTGCTTCCAGTTGAGAGTTGGCCTCCGTCAGCTATTCGAAGCGAATCTGCAGCGATTTTAAGATTGCCACCATCTCCGGACAGGAACGAACCGCTGTTAATAATACTTCCTCCAGTGACAGTAATATCTTTCGCGGTAAGATTGATATCTGCAGCTGGAGCATCAGCGGGACTCATCGATGCCGTTGCAATCACTGAGGCATCGGTGAGAGTTAAATTGCCAGACAGCGTAATGGCTATGCCATCTGGTTTTAATGGTCCCAAATTAGCGTCGTTGATTGCACTATTTCTCAGGTCTAGGTTTCTGGCGTCAATGTGAATCTCACCTGCTTTTCCCGTACCTTGCAGGAAAGTAAAAAAGACCGAATCAGTAAGCACAATATTTCCCTGTGGGGCTGAGGCGATGAGTGTGCCAGTGTTCCCAGCACTGCTAAATGTCTGAGATGTGATGGTGCTGCTTCTAGTTATCAGAATATTCCCGTGCGTGCTAGTTAACGCGATGTCTCCCGCGTTTCCCATTACGCGAACCGGCGAGGGATTCACTGCATCTGTGTTAGGCCTGGAAGCTGACTCTAGGTTTACCAGGTTAGTAATTTCAATATCGCCAATTGCATCCAAGGTAATGTTTCCTGCGTTACCACCTCCATGTGTATTACTCGTAATGCCTGTAAATAGGAACTTTGCAGGACTTTGAGATGAAGTGTCAGGAATGTCAGTGCCCTGAATTGAGATTCGCTCAGCCTGAAGGTGGATGGCAGGCGCCTGATCTGCGGAAGAGGTCTCTGTGATGAGCGAGCTTCCCGGAGTGAGAACGATTGTGTCTTGTCTGGGTATGGTAGCCTTAGCATTAGGGGTACCAGCTGTATCAAGCGTAGCGGTTTGAATTTCTAGCACTAGTTGGCCACCACGGATCGAGACCATTCCATTTCCACTCTGGCTGATATCCACAGTCGAGCCGGATGCGAAGTGGGTAGATCCAAATGAACTAAACGACGCACCATTAATGTTGGGTGCTGCTGTTAGATCCTGCAAAAACTCGCCAGCAGACTTTGTGGTTGCCAAATTAATCTGTCCTTTGGGTGCTGAAAGATGAGCGGGTTGAGCGGTTCCATTCTCCAACGTTCCGTTCTGAATTGTAATGTTCCCACCTATGAATGAGATCCCTTGCCCTTTTGGGATTGCAAACTGGCTGCCCTGAATGGTAATGGGGCCAGGATTTGAACCTAAGAAACCATAGGCGGCAACAGGTGCTGTGGAAAGGAGCGTATCGACCCTTGCATTTGGAATGGCATAGAATCTGCTATTGTCTGTGAGGCGAAGGTAGTCTGCCGTGGTGAAGGCTACTGACCCCCCGACATGTAAAGAGGCATTGGGGCCAAACACAATGCCTGCTGGGTTCATCAGAAACAGATTGGCACTTTCAAAGCCGGAGGTTTGAATCGTGCCAAAAATATTTGAAGCATTTCCGCTAGTGATACGGCCAAGAATGTTAGTGGTGCCTATGCCTGTGTCATTCAAAAAGTTTGCGATATGCTTATTAGGAACATTAAAGTCTCCAAAGCTATGAAACAAGTTTGATCCCGCTCTGCTTCCGCCGGTAATGTCATACTGAGTCTTCCCACTAGTTTGAATCGGCCCACTAATGTGAGTATTTAAACCCGATGAAGTGATTGGAGAGGTTGGCACTTGGGCCAGCCCTGCTGAAATGTGGAATCCGATAAGGAGGGAGAAGAGAGTACGAAAGCTCCATGAATATAGTATTTGCAGTATTCGTTTTTGGAGTTTAGGTTCAGCTTGGTTTGCCGTAGCCATTATCAATAACTCATTAACAATCCAGGTCACAGTTTGATGAAGCCCCATTTGACCTGTTAGCGAGTGGTCATGGAGGCACCGGTTACTTTTTTGTAAGGATGCAAAGTAGGTGGGCTAGCTACTTGCTCAAATAATTTATTGTAACGTTTTGCACTTGCTCCTGCGCCTAGATGAGTACTTTGGTGGTCAAGAGTACTTGGGACGAAGGCAATTAGCATAAGTTCATCGGACTCGTTGGTGTTTAAAATGCTGAATCCATTCAGTTCTTTTACTGCAGTCTTTCCATTACTTGTTTCTTTTTCTTTGATCATCTTGAACTGGTTATACTGATCAATAAAGTCCTGGCTGGCTTTCAACTCTTTGAAAAAGCCCTTATCATCCTTGATCAGGAACGTGGTTCCGTCTTCGTTTAGCGGTTTTGCACTGCCGAAGACCATTGCGGAATACTTAGTGCAGTTTGGTAGAGGACGCCATGGGTTGCAGCATGACGCATAAGCTTGGTTTACCCCAAGGATAGTAAAGCCACCCGACATGACCAGAAGCAGAACGAATGTGGAAACAAGCTTCAGTGGGTTCATTACGGCACCTCCTTCGTGTGTGCTATTGTCATTATGGACCCTGCATGGACATTCCATTCACTGCCAAATTCTTCTCCATGTTCCAAGAAGACGGAAAGTTCTTGCCAGTTAATTGCCACAAGATTTTGTGGTTCTAGCGTCACAAGTGCGGCCATGTATGCCATATTCATGATAGGTAAGTCCATTCAGATCTGGTCAACACTTTTGATTTCGTGACCATTGTCCTCTGGGAATTCTACTGTAAGTCACTCTCTCCTCTTGCTCCTTATCTAGTGGTCTTTCTGGAAATCTTTATTGGGCGTGGTGCATTTCAGCAATCGCAGCTTGAGTAAAAGGAAGAGGAGACCGGTCTCTTCGAGATTTTCAGTGTACCGATCCGTCAGAGATTCTTTCTTCAACGAGTTATTGTCAAGTCTGGTGTCCAGCAGTCTGAATCAAGCGGCGACCTGGTCTG
>CABVSA010000059.1 GCA_902500805.1 uncultured Nitrospira sp.
TGATCGTGAAGCCAGCCATCGTGAAATCGAACATGTCCTGTTGATTCTCAGCATGAAACACAATCATGCCGCAGTTCAGTAAGTAAGATACTTCGATGTTATCCGGCTGAATGGCAAGTGGCGCATTGACAACACGACAAGTAAACATGGCAACCACGGGAAGACGGTGGCCAGGCCAGGATGCAATGCCTTCCAATCCACGCAACGTACCGGGTCCAGCTGTGGCCGTATAGCATCGAACGCCTGCACGAGACCCACCGGCAATGGCCGCCATGACGCCGACTTCTTCTTCGCCACGATAGTACTCTTTCACATAGCCTTCGCCGTAGAGCACCCCGACGAGCTGCATCGTTTCACTCTGCGGTGTGATCGGATAGGCAATAGCCAAATCCACATTCGAACGACGGATCGCTTCTTTTGCAGCCTCGCTGCCGGTGATGAACTCCTTCGTCCGTGGCGCCTCATGAAACATGTATTCAGGAGTCACGACTTTCTGTCGTTTTGCCTCGCCGTGCGGATCTTGTTTTTTAACACTGGCCGGAGCCGCCACGCTGGTAATCGGATCACCTTGCGGATTAGTTTTCACTTCGGTCTCGCTCATAATCGCACCTCTTTATATGGATGGTGAGCTGCTCGCTCAGCCTACCCTTCTCGCTTCATCTGTTCTGCGGAATGGCCAAACATCGTTGCGCTGCCCGCCCCGCCTGGAGTCGGAATAAATGCCATCGGATTGGTATGAGTTTTACCGCCATGTACCTTGGATTGCGTACCGGTAAAACGGACATTTTCTCCACTTTCCGGCAACTTAATCCCCATCTCCTCACGGACACGTTTAAAAATCTGCGCGACCCGCTTGATCTTCAGCGTATCGGAGTCCCGAATCGTGAGCATGGCATCCTCATGGCCTTGTTCGGCACAGATCGCCATGGTGCAGCAATTGGTTCCCGCCCGGATCATCTTGAGCGTAAGATTGGCATAATGGCAATGCACGCCGATGAAGATACAGGCTTCGATCTTATTGCCCCAGATCGTCAGATTCGGATGATTCGGATTGATCACCTCTTCAGGATCAATCTTTGGATACTTCGGACGATAGTCCGGCATCGGAATAATCATCACTTCGGGAATCTGTGCAGCTATTTCCAATGTCGCTTTTGCTTTTTCTACCGCATGATCGTTCCAAGCCCACAAGAGCAGGGGACCGGGGAAAAGCGTTGCATTCGGGCTCGTCAGCATTTTTCGAGCCATCTCTTCAATAACAACTTCCTCGTTTGGTTCAAGGAGGCCATAGTACAACCCCTGCCCAGGATCTGGCAGGTCGACACCTAACTGGGCCGCAGATGGTGGATGGAACCCAGCCGGACCCGGCACGATGATTCGCTCTCTCGTATCTTGTGTGATTGCCACGCCTGATTCCCTTTCCTTACCCGACGACAGGACTTGCTAACACCGCCGTGGTGCTCTTCTCTCCGTACGTAATATTGTCTGTCAAGGCCGCCTTCGGCAGCTGATCGATCATGATCATCTTGATGGCATTATTCTTCGCCATGGTGTCGCAAACCCACACACATTGTGCACATCCTTTACAACGGTCGACCGCGACATACGCGGATCCGTACTTGAACCCTTGATCTTTACCCATCTCGTCGCTGTAGAGAATCGTGTTGGCTTCCGGACAGTACTGCGTACAGAGCTTACAACTCTTCGCGGCACAAATTTCGACACTGATATCGGCTACGAGGTACATGGAAACTCCTTTATAACCGGTTACGCGGTGGCTGCTGCGACAGGCTCTTCCACCCGCTTGATATCCGCCGCAGCCCAACCATGATCAACAGCGTAGTTCCACCCGGCCCGCATGACGGCAACGTTTTTGTCGATCAGTTCTTGCTTTTTCTTGAATTTGCGCTCAACGACACTGTCGAGGGCGGCCGTACCACCAGACACAACGAATCCTTTCCCAAGGAACCGGTCCTTCACGGCCTGGTCCAGCCCCGCCATGCTCGTCAACCCTGTAATCGCGCCGATACAGCCCATCAGCGCCATATTGGTGGCGAGATCCATTCCTGCCACTTCCAATGAGATCTTCGTCGCAGGGAAATAATACAGTTTCGCACGCCGCTCTTTCAGCTCAGCCGCCTGATCTCGATGAAGATTCATCGGTCCATCGTTGTTGATCAATGCAATCCCATCTTCCTTCAAGCCGAAGTAGAACGGCATCGTGTAAGACTTGCCGTGTGTAATGACTTGAGGATGGAAGATGATAATGATGTGCGGGAAGGTGATTTCGCCGATCTCATAGATCGGTTCATCCGACACGCGAACGTAGCTTTCGACCGGCGCCATTCGCTTTTCCGATCCATAGAACGGCACGATCGTGCTTTCACCGCCGGCATTGATGACGGCGGTACTCAGTATGTGCGACCCAGTCACGACGCCCTGTCCGCCCACACCTGCCATTCGAATATTGAAGCGCTTTGCCATCGTGGACTCTCCTTCGTTCGCTTAGGCCTTGTTAGGAATCGCAGCAGCCGGCTTGGCCAGAAACTCCTTGTAGCCATAGCGCTCAGTGAGATACTGCTTCGCTTCTTCGCTGACATACTCCGTAAACTGATAGCGGTCGTTTTCAACCGTCTTCGCGTCTTCCATGACCTTATCGGTCGGAATGGCGTACTCAATGTTGCAAGATGTGTAGGCTTGGATATAGGTTGACCCGACTTCGCGTGCAATCAACACGGCTTTCTTGATGACACTTTCCACACGACGCGGGTTATTCGGCACCACAGTCGCCACATAGGCACACCCTGCGACCTTCGCCATCTGCAGCATGTCCATCTTCTCGAACTTCTTCCCGAGGGGAGCCATCTTCAACACCGCACCGCGGTTGGTCATCCCGCTTTCTTGACCACCGGTATTTCCGTACACTTCGTTGTCCAACATAATGGTCGTAAATCGTTCTTTCCGGAACCAGGAATGCAGCACCTGCTGGAAGCCAATATCCGCCGTCCCACCGTCCCCGGCCATCACGACCACATCTTTAGGCTTGTCACCGAAACGAAGCCGAAGGCCACGTGAAAGACCGCTCGCCACTCCATTCTGATCTCCGTAGTTGCCATAGACAAAGGGGATGGCAGCCTGTGAAATGGCCAGGCGACCGCAACCGGCCGTCCCGACGGTAATCGTATCTTCTGGATTTGGGAACGCCACCATGGCCAAGCGAATGAAGAGCGTCATCGCACAACCGGCGCACATAGGATGCTCTTCAAGCACTTCCTTGAAACTTCCAACCTGTGAAACCGAGACCTTCTTTCCAAACGGTCCATGCTCTACCAAATCTCGATATTCCTTCGGCATAAACTTTTCAAATCCGTTGGAGAACTTGACATAATCAAGGCTCATTAGGCACCTCCCTTATATCGTTGGCAACGGCATGCCGCTGCTTATATTTTCGTCACTCTACCGAATCATGACTCACGAAAGAAAACTTGAGGGCTTGAGGGTTTGAACGATTCAGTACGCCCTAACCGAACCACCAGACCACAGGCATCCTAGCAAAGCCGAAAAAAGGCTGTCAATGTTTGTACGGCCTTTTCTCTGCGTAGATTAGGTTGCCCCACCGACGTACAGGCTATCAAAACCTCCGGAAGATAGTATAACGTCACGAAAATCAACGCAACTTCAAAGAGGGCCCAAGGTTTCCAAAAGAAGGCCTAGATCCGACGGTCAGACGTAGGCCATTTGCCCCAAGCCATGGAGCTGGCTGCTGAGGAGACTGCTTGGCTTATGCATGGCAATTCATGTTTAGAGATTGCCGATCCACAACAATCTGTTTACACTGCGATGTATGTCGCTGCGAGTCCTGATCCCAGGCGAAGACGAGGCCGGGACCCACGTCGGTGGAGTGCATAAGCGCCCCCCGATTCCTGATAACACACTCAAGGCCGAGTGCCCAAAATTCATGGCACATGGCCCCTGTGGAGGAGTCCGGAAAGGTGGACTGTGTGAGGTATACCCGGACATGAAATGTCCATGGGTCTCCCTGTATCTCGAATTGGAGAAGATCGGTCAGACTGATTGGATGAAACAAGTGTAGTGAGGCGTGAAACGTGAAACGTGAAACGGTCGGAAGACAACCCAAAGTCACAAGGCTAGGCTACAATGAGCAGCATGCCAAAAGCGGTATCACCGCCCCCTTGCCCGAGATCGAAACCTTCCCCAATCAGTACAAGGGATATGAAATTACCATCGAAATTCCAGAGTACACGGCGATTTGCCCCAAAACGAATTTGCCGGATTTCGGCACCATCACGCTGCACTACATGCCCGACAAAGCCTGCCTCGAACTCAAAGCGCTCAAAATGTATATCCACGCCTACCGGGATCTCGGCATCTTTTACGAGAACTCCGTCAACCGCATCCTTCACGATGTCGTCAAGGCCTGTCGGCCTGTGTGGGCAACAGTGACTGGTACTTTCACGGCACGAGGCGGACTCTCGAGCAAGATTGAGGCTCGCTACCCTCCACGAAAACTGTAATCTCCTGGTGTAGCATCCCATAAGTTCCTTAACCTTCCGTTCGTCCTAAGCGCTTCGACGGGCTTCAGGGCGAACAGTCAATGTCACCGTATCAATGAAGCACTCGTCGGCCGCACTCTCCGTCTGAAACAAATCAAACTGATCGACGAATCGCCTTCCCCCTACATTCATCCGCATATTCCCCGTAGAGCGAGAGCGAGCCTTGGCGAAGCATACCTGGTGCAATTCACTACTCGCCTAAAGGAGGAATATTTCGAACAGCTCGATTTTTCCTGCAAAATGTGATGAGATTTTCTTGAGGATTCAGACTATTCACACAAAACATCGAGCAACCGTCGGTCCCACCCACACAATGAAATCGATCGTTCCCTATCGTTTCTGAAGCGTCTGGCATGAATCAGCCATCGGAACACACCCAAACAGAGCAGGCATTACGGGAAAGCGAAACCAAGTACCGTGAACTGTTCGAATCGTCGCGTGATGCCATCATGCTGCTGTTTCCGCCGGAATGGAAATTCACCACATGCAATCCTGCAACCGTTGCCCTGTTCGGAGCCAAGAGCATCGAGCACTTCACCACACTCGGCCCATGGGATGTATCACCTCTTCTTCAACCAGACGGCGAACGCTCAGCCGATAAAGCCCCGAACGTGATTCGACAAGCCATGGAGGACGGATCGCATTTTTTTGAATGGACCCATCGCCGCATCAACGGACCGAACTTCGCTGCGACCGTCCTGCTGACTCGAATTGCGTTGAAGGGACAAACGGGTTTACAGGCCACCGTACGAGACATCAGCGAACAAAAACGCACGGAACAAGCGCTTCGCGACTTGTCTGAATTTCAGAAGGCGATCCTGGACAATGCCGGGCACGCCATCATCTCGGCGACGCCGGATGGAATCATCCGTGTGTTCAATCCTGCCGCTGAACAGCTGTTAGGTTACTCGGCTGAAGAATTGGTTGGAAAACAGACACCGGCGATTTTCCACGACCCCCAGGAAGTGGTGACACGTGCCCAGGCATTTTCTGCGGAGCTTGGCATTGACTTAGAACCAGGCTTTAACGTCTTCGTCGAAAAGTGTCGTCGAGGACTCCCCAATGCCCATGAGTGGACCTACATTAGAAAGGATGGGAGTCGACTCACAGTCCTCCTGACTATCACAGCTTTACGCAATCCCGAAGGGACGATCACGAGTTTTCTTGGTGTCGCGTCGGACATTACGACGATCAAGTCTGTTCAACGAGAATTGACCCTCGCGAAAGATGCCGCTGAAGCGGCCAGCGTCGCAAAGTCTCAATTCTTGGCCAACATGAGTCATGAAATCCGCACTCCGATGAACGGAATCCTCGGTATGACCGAACTGCTCCTCGCGACGCCCCTCACCGAGAAACAGCGGCATATGGCCCATACTGTGCAACAATCTTCCGCCTCGTTGCTCACAATCATCAATGGCATTCTGGATTACTCTAAGATTGAGGTCGGGAAGCTCCAACTCGAGCACACCGATATGGACCTCTCCCACCTCCTTGATGATGTAATCACGTTACTTTCGGAAGTCGCTCGTCAAAAGGGGCTCTCCCTGTCCGTCCAGATAGCACCGAGTATTCCCACCGCGCTTCGGGGAGATCCGACACGATTACGACAAGTCCTACTGAATCTCATTGGGAATGCCATCAAATTTACCACCAAGGGATCGATCACCGTGAGTGCGGACTGCCTCAATCGCAATGCTGAGCAGATCCTACTCCGGATGACAGTTCGTGATACAGGCGTCGGCATTCCACCTGAATCCCAGTCCCGCATTTTCGATGCATTTGCCCAAGCCGACGAATCAACGACCCGCAAGTTTGGAGGAACTGGTCTCGGTCTCGCGATCGTCAAACAGCTGGTTCGCTTGATGGGAGGAACCGTTGATCTCGAAAGCACACCGGGTCTCGGCTCAACGTTTGGACTTACCGTTCCACTGGAGGTTCGTCCAGACAACGAGATGTCCTCGGTCATAGCGCAGGCGCAACATCATCCAGCCACGCTCCACGGGAAAATCTTGCTCGCCGAAGACAACGTGGTTAATCGTGAAATCGCCGTGGCGATGCTGGAATTATTGGGATGTGCGGTAGACATTGCCGAAGACGGGCAGGAAGCGCTCACCGCAGTCGCCGCTCAACCCTACGACTTGGTCCTCATGGATTGCCAGATGCCGAACCTTGATGGCTTGAAAGCTTCTCGGCTGATTCGTGAACAGGAGAGCCAACACTCACCTCGTCGCCGTCTCCCGATCCTCGCGCTCACAGCCAATGCGATGGAAGGCGATCGAGAACAGTGTCTGGCGGCCGGGATGGACGGGTACCTCACCAAACCCTTCACCATCGATCAGCTGCATCACGCGTTGACACCCTGGTTGAAAATGGCAGCCTGAAATGAATGGGTGCATAGTGAAACGCTACAAGTTCACCTCCATTCGGCTTCATAGCTCACACTGACAGAAATTGTGCAATGAAGTGCTTGCACCATCAACCACGGCGCGGTACCCTCAAGACTGCTCATGGCCACCTACGCGATCGGAGATGTACAGGGATGTTACGAACCTTTGCAACGTCTCATCCAGCACATTCGATTCGACCCGTCCGTCGATCGCCTCTGGTTCGTCGGTGATCTCGTCAATCGCGGCTCAGATTCACTGGGCGTCCTGCGCTACATCAAGAAACTTGGCAATCGGGCCATCGCCGTCTTGGGTAACCACGACCTCTTCCTTCTTGCCGTGGCGGAACAGATCGCGACGGTTCGTCCGGAAGATACTTTGCAATCGGTTCTCGCCGCACCGGATCGAGAGGACCTTCTTGCGTGGCTCCGGCAGCAACGACTCTTGTATCGTGAAGGGCCCTTTGCCATGGTCCATGCTGGCTTACTCCCGCAATGGTCCATCGATGAGGCGGAAAAGCTAGCCCGTGAAGTCGAGATGAATCTACAAGGTCCTTCCTACCGTGACACCCTTCGCGCGTTGTATCCCAGTAAACATCTCCAATGGTCTTTGCACCTGTCCGGCCCGACCAGGCTCGCTACCATCATCAAAGTATTGACCAGACTCCGCGCCTGTTCTCCCGATGGGCGAATGGAATCGTCCTACAACGGGCATCCTGAGCGAATCCCCTCAGGATACTTCCCCTGGTTTCAGATCAAGGACCGGAAACATTGCGACACCACGATTGTCTGCGGCCATTGGGCGGCGCTAGGGCTTCACTGCGAAGACCATCTTCTCTCGATCGATAGCGGGTGTGTGTGGGGACGACAACTGACGGCGGTGCGCTTGGAAGATCGAAAGATTTTTCAGGTGACCTGTCACAGCATCGAGGGCAATGGTGACTAAACCCCAGCCACTCAATCCGAATTGGCCCCGGTATTCCCCACGCCCATTCCCATCCTACCGCTATTTTCCAGGCCAGACACCGCATCCACGACGACATCCTCTAGGCCATTCCCATGGACAGCCAGAGACAACGCTGCGACTCTTCCCAGCAGACCGATGGGAGACCTCGGATGACTACCGCTATGGGATTGATCTCTATAACTTCGCGTACTGGTGGGAGTCGCACGAGATCTTTGAAGGGTTCTGGCACATCTCAGGGCGTGGCTCTGAACAAGGCAACTTCTTCCAAGCCTTGATTCAACTGGCCGCCGCCAACCTCAAACAGGTCATGAACAATGAGACCTCAGCGCACAAACTGACCCGCGCTGGAATCGCTCGATTGCAGCGCGTCACCGCTCCATACATGGGCATCGAAATCAGTCTCGTCTTACAGGACTTGCATGGATATCTTGCCGGCGCACAACCACACCTTCCGCTGATCAGCTTACGGACGGGAGAGAGCACATTTTGTAGTGCTAGTGGTAGCTCTCTGAGTCGCTGGGGAATTTCCCCTGCTCAACTTCTTCTTTGTAGCGACTCAGGGCTTGAAGGGCATCGGTCTTGAGATGCGCATAGGTCTTCACGAATTTTGGAGTGAACGCATCGAAGAGTCCAAGGAGATCATGGAGCACCAGAACCTGTCCGTCACAATAGGGACCGGCCCCGATGCCAATGGTAGGAATGGAGATCGCATCCGTGATGTCTTTGGCCACACTAACCGGTATGGCCTCCAGCACCAGGCCGAATGCACCAGCCGCTTCAAGAACTTTGGCATCCTCAAGCAACAGGGCCGCCCGATCTTTCACTTTCCCCTGCACTTTGTAACCACCCAGCACATGCACCGATTGCGGCGTCATGCCGAGATGCCCCATGACAGGAATCCCAATGCTCGTCATCGCCTTGATCCGATCCGACATGACGGCCCCACCCTCTAACTTCACCGCGGCAGCCCCGGTTTGGAGAAAGCGGCCCGCGTTACGCACGGCCTCTTCGGTACTGGCCTGGTAGGACATGAACGGCATATCGGCGATCACCAAGGCGCGCTGTGCCGACGACGCAACCAACTTGGTGTGATACAGCATCTCGTCCATCGTCACGGCCAATGTGTTGGGCTTCCCTTGCACCACAATTCCGAGTGAATCACCCACTAAGATCGTTTGAATCCCCGCCTGTTCCACAAGTCGTGTGAACAGTGCGTCGTAAGCCGTGACGACCGCAAGCCTCTTCTTATCTCGTTTGGCCTGTTGGAATTCAAGGATGGTCATCAGCCTAATTCTGCCTTGGTGATGATCTCAGCCAATCGATGCGTGGCCTTGATCGCCATGAGATGAACCCCGTCACAATGGGGTCGTACTGCCTTGATTGACCGCACGGCAATGTCAACGCCGACATCTTCAGCTCGATCCCCGGCAGCCTTCAGCTCATCGATCATCTCCTTCGGCACCGACATCCCGGGGATATTGGCGTTCATGAATTCGGCCATCTTGTGGTTCCGTAGCACGAGGATCCCCGCCAATACCTTCACGTTAAACGGCCGCACCTGTTTCATGAAGCTGGCAAAAACATCGGGATTATAGACCGCTTGGGTCTGGAAGAATTGGGCGCCGGCTTTCACTTTCACCTCAAATTTCGCCAACACCGGCCCGATGAGATCGGCCTCCGGTGTCACGGCCGCCCCGATCGTGAAAGCCGTGGACCCGTCCAGCTTGTTGCCCATCATATCCTTGCCGTTGTTCAACCCCTGCACCAGCTGCATGACTTGAACCGAGTCCAGATCATAGACCGGCTTGGCCTCTTTGTGATCCCCCACCGTGGGATAGTCTCCAGTGAGACATAAGATGTTCCTGATCCCAAGCATGTGGGCACCCATCAGATCCGATTGCATCGCAATCCGATTGCGATCACGACAGGTCAGTTGCATGACAGGATCATGCCCCAACTCATAGAGCAGGCGGCAGACCGGGAGCGATCCTGCCCGAACTACTGCGGCGGTGTTGTCGGTGATATTCACGCCGTGGACACGCCCCACCAGCTGTTTGGCATTCTCCAGCACCGCGGAGATATTCGTCCCCTTGGGGGGGTTATATTCGACGGTCACGGCGAATGTCCCGCGATTCAGGACATCGATCAAGCGCTGTGGCTCTCGGCTCATTCCCGGCCTCTCATTTCATTCCTGCTGCCCGTTTCGCGGACTCGACCGTATTCTCCAACAACATGGCAATCGTCATGGGACCCACACCGCCAGGTACCGGGCTGATCCAGCCCGCCTTCTGCTTCACCGGCTCAAAATCCACATCGCCACACAACTTCCCCTCCGGTGTCTTGTTCGTGCCCACATCGATCACAACTGCCCCTTCGCGCACCATGTCCGCCGTGACGAACTTTGCTTTCCCGATCGCAACGAGCAATAAGTCGGCTTCACGGCAGACCGCGGGAAGATCCTTGGTTTTTGAATGGCAAATTGTGACGGTCGCGTTCCGCTGCAGCAACATCAGCGCCAGCGGTTTCCCCACAATGTTGCTTCGTCCAACGACGACAGCCCGCTTCCCCTCGATGGTTACCCCGGCAGATTCAATCATCTTAATCACGCCCTTGGGCGTACAGGCTTCAAACACGGGGTGCCCCTCCACCAGTCGGCCGAAGTTGTAGGGATGAAACCCGTCTGCATCCTTCAACGGAGACACAGCCTCGAGAATCACCTTGCTATCGATATGCTTAGGCAAGGGTAGTTGAACCAGGATGCCATGAATCTTGGGATCCGTATTCTTTTTTTCGATAAGCGCCAGCAAGTCGGCCTGACTCGTACTGGCTGGGAGCTTGTGGTCGTCAACATAGATGCCGGCCATTTCACAGGCCTTTTGTTTGTTCTTCACGTAGACATGTGAGGCGGGATCATCGCCGACCAGGATGGTCGCCAGGCCAGGCACTATCCCCTTTTTCGCCAATAATTCTGCCGATTCTTGTGCCAGCCGACCACGGACCTGTTGCGCCAATGCTTTGCCATCAATCAATTGTGCGGCCACGATCTTCCTCCCTCTCGTGAGTACGTCAGTAAATTTTCGGGCAACTTAGCAGGGGAATTTTATGCAAGTCAACGCTGGACGATGATGTGTGAGCAGGCAGGGACAATTTCCAACCACGATACCCCCTCATCGCCGTTTCTTGACAGTCTCGTTACCCCTTGGCTACGATGCCCACAAGACTAATCCTGGGATACCCTTCTGTTGCCTCTATCTTCCTATCAGCAACCCTTTTTCTTTGCAGCACTGATTCTTGGTCTTTCCTTACCCTGTGAGGCCGCGCAAATTACCGGGCTGGAGACACCCAATAGCTTTATCGGAGATGCCTCAGGGAAAGAATATTTTATCTCAAATGTCAATGGAGAGCCTGAGGCTCGTGATAATAACGGTTTCATCACGAAATTGAATACCGAGGGGAAGATTATCAACCTCAAGTTCATCCAAGGCGGGGTGTCAGAGATCTCACTGCACGCGCCCAAAGGAATGGCCTTAGTTGGGGCCATGCTCTACGTCGCCGATCTTGATCAACTGAAGGGCTTCGACAAGACAACCGGAAAATTGCTGATCACGGTCTCCTTCTCTCCGCCGTCACGGTCGCAGGTCTCCTTGACCGATGTTGCAGCCTCGCAAACCGGTCTCCTCTATGTCTCTGATCAGAGCGCCAATTCCATCTATCGCGTCAATCCATCGGATCATTATCGGGTTGACCTCTTGATCCACGACGATCGACTGGCAGGCCCTGCAGGGCTCGCCGTCCATCCCACGACTGACCACCTCATTGCCGTGAGCTGGGACAAAGGGAAAATCCTGGAGATCACTCCTGACGGACAATTGACCGAACTGGAGGCGAATGGATTTTTCACCAGCCGTTTCCAGAACCTCAGCGGAGTCGATTTCGATCAGTGGGGAAACATGTACGTCTCTGACCTTACAAAAGGAAAGATTTGGCGAATGACCAGAGACCATCGTTTCCAGGTCATCGCCGAGTATCTCCTCGCTCCAGCCGACATCGGCATCGACCGCACGAATAATCTTATTTTGGTTCCCTACTACTATGTCCATGCGGCTGAAATGAACGGGCTGGAAACTCCGTCATCAGCGAAATCCAAAAGCGAGAAGCGTACCCTCGCCGACTATGGGTTCATTCCTCCTCCCCCCAAAACAACCCCGGAAGGGCCAAAGAAATGACTGCCTGTGCGTATTGCCATGACCGCAAAGGGAAACGCCCATGTCCCGCGCTAGGAGGATCCATCTGCAGCCTCTGCTGCGGCGAACATCGAATCACTCGCATCTCCTGCCCAGCGGATTGCGTCTATCTCGACAGCGGAAGCGACTACCAACAGAAACGGCTCAGTGAGCAATTCTTGCCAGTTCGCCGAGACTTCTATCGAGAGTTAGACGAGTCGGGGGGACAGAAGGCTGTCGCCTTCTTTAATCTGATTGAAGTCATTACGTTTAGTTATTTTGAAGGGCGCCGGGACGGGCAGGATGCCGAGGTAATCACGGCCCTTCAAGCCCTCCGGCGCACACTCAGCCCGCTTCATGTACCGGCCGCTCCCATGCCGGTATTTGCCGAACATCTCCGCAAGGAGTATGAGAGCTTCAAAAAGCAGAACCCTGAGCAGATCGCAGATCTAACGGATGCTCCTGCCGTCTTGGACAAAATCGACAAGTTCGTGTCGACGTTTTCAGGAAAGGACTTTCAGTCCAGCAGATTTCTGGGAGGACTGGTCGGCTATGTCAACACGCACCATCCTGAAATCGCCGCGCATCTCAAGAGGAAGCACGAACCAGGACATATCTTTCTTCCCGGACAATCCTTACTGCCTGCACCACCGCCTTCAGAAGGACACACCCACGGTCCTGACTGCCGGCACCATCACTAACAGGCTGTCGATAAGGTCCACCAGCGGCGTTCTCCGCCCTGCTGAAGTGGGGTCAAAAGCTCAATGTGCGTCAGAGAGTACGATCCGCCTCTTCGCTTACGGCGGCCTTCGTCGGTGTACAGCCCATCTTGGCGCGCTCAGGCGGGTGGGTGAAAAACAACCGGCTTTCGGAACAGCCGCGGGGTACACTCCTGTTATCTTTGTCAGTGCACTGACGGTCGCGGTCGCGACCGGCTACCTGACTTGGCCTCGGCTCGCTCGTGGATGCACCGGATCAACAAACCCACCCTTTATCCCCTTCCCCTCTGAGGAAGACCTCGAAGCATAACAGACACAATCCTATTCCACGATGGTCACGGTCATTTCTATGCGGTCCCGTGGATTGTCACGCTCGTCACGTGGCAAATTCACAATTTTATCAGCTACGCCAATGCCTTTCGTCACTTCTCCAAACACCGAGTACTTGCGATCCAGGAATCGAGAGTCCTCTACGACGATGAAAAACTGAGACCCCGCAGAGTCCGGATCTGCTGCCCGGGCCATCGAGACGATGCCGCGCTTGTGTGGGAGGTCACTGAACTCGGCCTTCACCGTATGCCCGGGACCACCCTGCCCGTAGGTGTCCTTTTTGAGCGAATCCTTCGTATTCGGATCTCCGCCCTGGATCATGAACCCAGGAATCACACGATGGAAAATTGTTCCATTGTAGAAACCCGCCTTGGCCAACTTGACAAAGTTCTCGACATGCTTGGGCGCCACATCCGGATAAAATTTGATTTCGATATCACCGAATTTTGTTTTGATGATGGCCCGCGCACTCTTCGGAGCGTCCGTCTTTGAATTGGGCGTGTTGTCGGCTGCGGGAAGCAACCCGATTCCTGAGACCAGCAACATCACCCCGATCAGTCCCCCCGCCAGTATCCGCCATCCTGCTTGTTTGAACATCACCGACCTCCCCTACTCTTCCGATCACAGTAATCCAGCATCGTAGCACCTCCCCGGATCCAACGGAATGCTGCCTCAATGCTCCATCTGCTCCAGCGCTTTCTGCGCTGCCTCCTGTTCCGCTTCTTTCTTGCTGTTTCCTCGACCTACCCCAACCACTCTCTGATTTACTTGCACTTCCACTTCAAAGATCTTCTGATGGTCCGGTCCGGTTTCGCCCACCACCAGGTACTGCGGTAATATCTCATACCGCTTTTGACACCACTCCTGAAAGCGCGTTTTGTAGTCATCGCCCCCGGGCTGTTCATGAACGGCATCAAGTTCGTGCAGTTCCTCAGCGAGAATATCAACTGTAAAATCACGGCTGACCTCAAAGCCTCCGTCCAGATAGACCGCCGCAATGACGGCTTCCAGCGCGTCAGCCAATAGTGACGTCTTCTCTCTTCCTTTGGATCGTTCCTCCCCTCGACCAAGCCTCAGATAGTGCCCAAGATCCAGCCGACGAGCGGCATTCGCCAACGGCGTCTCGCTCACCAGCTTTGCCTTGAGTTTGGAGAGCGCGCCTTCACTCAGTTCGGGATAGCGCCTCGCCAGATAATCGCTGATAATCAGCGATAAAACGGCGTCTCCCAAAAACTCAAGGCGTTCATTATGTGTCCGCCCAGGCTCCCGACGCTCATTCACGTACGACTTGTGCGTGAGCGCCTCTTCCAAAAGGTTGTCATCCCTGAATCGATATTTCAAGAAGGCACGTGAGGAGTCAGCAGAAGAGGCAGGCATCATTGGGGCATGCGTATTACGTGTCCAGTCGCTTGAAAATCAAACAAGCGTTCACTCCACCGAATCCGAACGAGTTCGACAAGGCCATCTGAATCGCAGCTGGCCGAGCCTTGTTGGGAATATAGTCTAAGTCACAGGCTGGATCGGGGGCATCCAGATTGATCGTGGGCGGAAGCATCCCATGGAACAATGCCAAGATGCTGAAGACGGCTTCGATTCCACCGGCCGCACCGAGCAAATGTCCCGTCATGGACTTGGTTGAGCTAACGGGAATACGATAGGCCTGCTCACCGAATACTTGCTTGATTGCCCTGGTCTCAATCGCATCGGCCATCGTCGATGTCCCGTGCGCATTGATATAGCCGATCTGATCGCGTGAGATTCCCGCATCCTTCAGCGCGAGCTCCATACACCGCACAGCCCCTTCGCCTTCTTCAGGTGGAGCCGTAATATGGTACGCATCGCTGTTCATCCCGTACCCGATGATCTCCCCGTATATTCTGACCCCACGCTGGATGGCATGCTCACGTTCCTCGATGACGACGACCCCTGCCCCTTCGCCCAACACGAATCCATCACGATCCTTGTCGAACGGACGGCTCGCTTTGGTCGGTTCATCATTCCTGAACGACAAGGCCTTGGCGGCTGCAAATCCCGCGACACCCAGCGGAGTGACCGCCGCTTCGGCGCCGCCGGCCACCATGACATCGGCCTCACCTCGTTGAATCAGGCGGTATGCATCCCCAATGCAATGATTGCCCGTGGCGCAAGCCGTCACGGCACAGGAATTGGGTCCTTTGGCTCCGATCCGAATCGCCACTTGCCCAGAAGCGAGATTAATAATGGTCATTGGAATAAAAAATGGTGAGACCCGTCCCGGCCCTTTGGCCCTGAGCACATCATGATAATGTTCGATCGACCCGAGACCGCCGATTCCAGAACCGATATACACCCCGACCCGCGTGGCTTCTTCCGGCGCAACCTTTAAGGCTGCATCGTCCACGGCCAACTGCGCTGCACCGACAGCGTAGTGGATGAACGTATCCATCTTCTTGATTTCTTTTTTTTCGATGAACCGGGCCGGATCGAAGTCCTTCACTTCGCCTGCGATTTGAGCATCATAGCCGGCCGGATCAAATCTCGTGATCCTGCCGATACCGGACTCACCGGCACAAATAGCATTCCACGTCTTCTCGACGCCGGTACCCAACGGAGTCACCAGTCCAAGCCCGGTGACAACAACCCGCCGGGTCGGCCGATCTGATTCGTCTGCGCCCATGTTCAAGACTTTTCTTTAATGTAATCCAACGCCTTCCCGACGGTCAGAATCTTCTCGGCATCCTCATCGGGGATTTCGATCGAAAATTCTTCTTCGAGTGCCATCACCAGCTCGACCGTATCGAGCGAATCCGCTCCCAAGTCTTCAACGAAAGAGGCCTCCGGTGTGACCTCGTCTTCTTCCACGCCCAGCTGTTCGGCAATAATTTTCTTGACTCGTTCTTCTACAGTGGCCATCGATCTGACTACCTCCTTCCCCGGTATACTCTCACTTGCACCGCCACACGGGGATCTGTGACGGCCATTCACCCAAGAGACTTGCTGTCTTTATACCATCAACATACCGCCGTTTACGTGCAAAACATGACCCGTGATGTAAGCGGCCTCCTCGGATACCAAGAAACGCACGGCTGCGGCAATATCGGCCGGCGTCCCCAATCGACCCAGCGGAATCTGCTTGAGTAAGGTATCCTTGACATCGGCAGAAAGACCATGGGTCATTGCCGTATCAATGAAACCCGGCGCCACCGCATTCACCGTCACGTTACGGCTGGCATATTCCCGCCCAACTGTCTTCGTAAACCCGATGACGGCTGCCTTCGACGCCGAGTAGTTCGCCTGCCCTGCATTTCCAATCACCCCAACAATCGAGGCAATGTTGACGATACGACCATACCGCTGCTTGGTCATCGGCTGCAAGACTGCCTTTGTACAGTTAAAGGTGCCATTTAAATTGATCTGAAGGACCAGGTTCCAATCCTCTTCTTTCATCCGTAACAATAAGCCGTCACGAGTGATCCCGGCATTATTGACCAGAATATCCACCTTTCCCCAAACCTTAAGCACTTGTTCGACCATCGACTTAGTTTCACCGGCATCGGCCACGTTGACTTTGAGGTTCAACGCTTTTCTCCCAATATTTTCCACCGCAGCCACAGTTTCCGCGGAACGGCTGGGATCGAGATCAGCGACGGCAATATCCGCCCCCGCTTGAGCCAACGCTTCGGCAATCGCACGACCGATACCCTGAGCGGCACCGGTCACAATAGCGGTTCTCCCTTGTAGTGACATCGCAGACCTTTCGGATAAGGCGTTAACAGACGACAAAACGGTTCGTGACTTAGTTTCCCCTCGGAACAATCTCCTGTCAGCTCACCGCCTTGAGTGTCGCATCCAAGGATTTTGGGTCGTTGAGATTCAATAACGTCGCACCAGGCAAAATTCGCTTGATCAAACCGGTCAACACCGTGCCAGGGCCGACTTCAACAAAGGTTGTCACACCCATACTCCCCATCGCATGCACCGTATCTTCCCACAAGACGGAAGAAGGCAGCTGGCGAATCAATGATGCCTGGATCTCCCCGGCCCGGCTGATGGCCTTTGCCTCTGCGTTATTCACCAGCGGCGCACTGAGATCCGACCATCGGACAGCAGCGAGATCCTTGGCTAACCGATCAGCGGCTTGCTGCATCAATGGCGTATGAACCGGTACACTGACAGGCAACGGAATAGCTTTTTTACAGCCTTGCTCCTTCGCCAACGCGATCGCTCGCTCCACCGCCGCCTTCTCACCGGCAATCACGACCTGCCCAGGCGAGTTGAAATTCGCCGCCGCTACCACTCCGGCTGATGAGGCAGCGCGACAGACTTCTTTGACTACTTCAGCGGTCAATCCTAACAGAGCCGCCACAAGGCCGGTTCCAGGGGCAACGGCCTCGGACATGTACCGTCCACGTTTCTGAACCAGGCCAACGGCATCACGAAAGGCAACCCCACCGACCGCAACCAACGCGGAGTATTCGCCCAAACTATGGCCTGCGACTGCGATGGGCTTGATCCCAGCCGGCTGAAGGAGTCTCCAGGCAGCGATGCTACTGACAAGCAAGGCCGGTTGAGTAAATTCGGTCAGATTAAGCCGTTCAGCCGGTCCGGCAAAGCACAACTCCGCCACGTCATAGCCCAGAACAGAGGAGGCCTCATCGTATACAGCTTTCAGCGAGGGATGGGCATCATAGAGTGCCTTCCCCATCCCGACCGATTGAGACCCCTGTCCAGGGAATACTACACCGATTTTTTGCGTCATGGGGCGTTAGATATCTTAGAAATCCCGTGCAAAGTCAACGGGAAAAGTTTTCACAAGCCGCTCGCTTGCATCCAGAAGGAATCAACTCAACGCTCCTCTTGACTCCCGACAGATCCTACCTACCACCGGATCACGGCTGACGCCCACGTGAGGCCTGCGCCAAAGGCACCGAGCATCACCAACGAACCAGCCTTCACACGCCCCTCACGAACCGCTTCATCCAGCGCAAGGGGGATTGAAGCTGCCGACGTATTTCCATATCGATCCACGTTCAGGAGCACCTTCTCGACCGGAAGGCCCAACCGTTCGATCACCGCCTTGAGAATTCGTATATTGGCCTGATGCGGCACATAGAGATCGACATCCTCCACTCGAAGATTATTGGCCGACAACGTCGTCCGAGCAATCTCTTCCAGCGTTCGGACTGCAACTTTGAATGTTTCGTTCCCTTTCATCTTGATGTACTGGAGGCGCTCCTCAACCACCTTTTCAGAAAGGGGCGTACGTGAACCACCGCCCGGCACCATGATCAGCTCACACAGGGTGCCGTCAGACCGAAGCTGTGTGGAGAGGATTCCTCGCTCCCCATCGCTCGCGCTGACGACAACCGCCCCGGCTCCATCGCCGAACAACACACAGGTGTTACGGTCAGTCCAGTCCGTGATTGCGGACATGACTTCAGCCCCGATCACCAGAACATGCTGCATCCCACTTTTCACATAGGCATCCGCAATAGAGAGCGCATAGACAAACCCGCAGCATGCAGCCGAAAGATCGCACGCCGCCGCCTTCGTCGCCCCGAGTTGATGCTGGACGAGACAGGCCGTGGCCGGAAGCGGGTAATCACCCGTGCACGTGGCCACCAAAATCATGTCGAGATCGGCCGCCGGCAGTCCTGCCGATGCCAGAGCCCGCTTCCCGGCCTGGACGGCAAGGTCAGAACAGGCCTCTCCCGTTGCTGCAAGGCGTCGCTCACGAATGCCGGTCCGCTCGCGAATCCATTCGTCGGACGTGGCAACCATCTGCTCAAGATCCGCATTCGTCAAAATCTTGGCCGGCGCATACGAGCCGGTTCCAGAAATGCAGGCCTTCATTGCTCTGATTCCATCGCCGAATGGGAATGACTTTCCTCGATGTCCCGCTGAATGAGCTCTCGCACCCCGCCCTCGGCCATCCCCTTGGCTCGCCGGATCGCATTTTTGATGGCTTTCGCCGACGACCGGCCGTGACAGATCATGGTCACCCCATTGACTCCCAGCAGGGGAGCTCCGCCGAATTCGGCATAGTCAATTTTTCGCTTGAGATTGGCCAGCGGGCCGGCAATCAGAGGATACGCAAGACGACCAAGGAAGTGTCCTGAGATTTCCTTCAGGAGCAGCCGCTTGATCATCTCGGCGACCCCTTCGGAGATCTTCAACGCGACATTCCCGATAAACCCATCGCAGACGACAATGTCCGCGATTCCGCTATAGACATCACGCCCTTCGACATTCCCCACAAAATTCATCGAGCTTGCCTTGAGCAGCTTAAATGCTTCCTTCGTGACCTCATTTCCCTTACTGTCCTCTTCACCGATGCTCAGCAGCCCCACACGAGGATTCGGCTTGCCGAGCAGATGCTTGCCATATTCGTTCCCCATCAAGGCGAATTGCTCGAGATGGTTGGCGCTGCAGTCCACATTGGCTCCGACATCAAGCATAATCGCCTCGCCGGCCAATGTCGGAAGACTCGTAGCAATCGCCGGTCGTTCAACCCCCTTGATCAGCCCTAACACGAAGAACGAGGCCACCATGCTCGCCCCCGTGTTCCCAGGGCTTACTACTGCCCCGGCTTCGCCGCTCTTGACGAGCTCCGTTGCAACCCAAATCGACGAGTCCCGCTTCTTTCGAGCCACTGCAGCCGGCGACTCATGCATTTCGACGACCTGAGACGCGTGCTTGATGGACAGGCGAGGGTCATGACCGGATTGACGTTCGCACTCTTGTTTCAGGATGGCTTCGTCGCCGACAAGAATAACCTCAACGTCACACTCCTTCACAGCCTGGAGCGCACCTTCCACACAAGGTGCCGGGCCATGATCCCCCCCCACTGCGTCGAGCGCGATCTTCGTGCGGCTTGCTGTACTCACGGATGGTGTTGGAAAGACAGGCTAACCACGTGTCGCCCCCTGGGATCAGACCTGACGCACTGAACCCTTCTCGCCACAGACCAGCTTAAACATATTACAGTCCTCCATGTATGACGGCGGACACAGCTTGGAACGCTGCACCGTCAGATACGAAGAGAGGCCTGAACAGCTGCCGCTGTGGGGCGTCAACCATCGAATGACAGTCGGCTTAAGCTTCTTCGACTTGAATGACGGCTTTGCCCTTATAGGTCCCGCAATTCAAACAGGTATAATGCGGAAGCTTTAACTCATGGCACTGTGGGCACACAGCCATACCCGGGGGGGTCATTCGCAGTTTTTGTGTGCGACGCTTATCACGTCTTGCCCGTGAATGTTTATGTTTTGGATTCGGCATGGTGACTCCTTCTTCCCCTCGACTCGGACCGCGATTCAGCGCTGTCCGACGTCTCTCAGCTTTTCTTTCATCGTGCGCAGCACATCAAATGGGCCTCCCACCGGTACGTCACCGCAACGACAGGGCCCTCCATTCAAATCGTGCCCACAGCGGGCACAGAGACCAAGACAGTCGTTGGTACACAACGGGTGCATCGGGGATACCAGGATCACCTGCTCCCGTAACATCGGCGCCAGATCCAGATGATCACCCGTAAAGTAATAGAGATCGTCGTTCTGCTCTTCTTCCTCAACTACAGGTGATGTCGCTGTTTTTTTCTTCCGCACTCCGTCCCGTTTTCCGGTAGGCCCTGTGGATTTGACCTCCCGCTCGTAGACAACGCGTAAAGAAAACGCCACCGGCTCGTCAAAGTCTTTCAGGCAACGGACACATTGCCGGCCTGCGGTTCCTTCCACCACACCGGTCACATAGATCGTCCGCTCGATCGTCCGAAGCTCTAATCCGACCGACATCGTTCCGCGAATGGACACATCCGCGTCCGTCAGCCCCAGCTCCTCGCCCGTCAGGTCTCCGGACAGCGAAAGGCCTTCGTCCGTAATGTCCGCGATTTTCGGCGTTAAGATACCCATAGGTTCCCTCGACGATATCCCGCCGCCCCATTTCGAGGCACCGACCTCACCGATCACGTTCGTTATCGTTCCTCGGCGAAACTGATGATGGCGATATGCCGAGCCCGCTTGACGGCCACCGTCAGCTCACGTTGATGTCGCATGCAATTGCCGGAAATCCGACGTGGAACGATGCGCCCGCGCTCCGTTAAAAAGTTCCGAAGCAGTCCGGCATCCTTAAAATCAATCGGTGCTTTCTCCAGGCAAAATCGGCAGGGACGCCTCCGTTGGAACAGCCGTCCACCCCCACGCTCATTTTCGCTTCGATCCATCACTGCCTCCTCATACTGCTGTCGTTAACCTTCATCGCCTGTCTCATAGCCTGGGTCATCGTGCATCGGAGGTTCGGCACCTGCGCCACTGTCTTGGCGCTTGGGCATAAACGTCACGGTCTGGGCGACCACTTCGTGCTTGCTGCGCTTTTGCCCATCCTCGGTTTCCCATCGGCGTTGTTGCAACCGACCCTCAACAATCACGCCGTTCCCCTTGCTGAGATATTGACCGCAATGTTCGGCTTGTTTACCAAAGACCACAATATCGACAAAACACACTTCTTCTTTCAAATCGTCGCCTTGCTTAAACCGGCGACTGACCGCCAAACCAAAACTGGCCACCGGCGTCCCGCTCGGCGTATACCGGAGCTCGGGATTCCGAGTGAGGTTTCCCATTAAGATGACTTTATTAAATCCTGCCACCGTCTGACTCCTGCGACGCAGCTTCCACCGGACGCCGCTCCACTAACGGCTTCTCATGATGAACCGTCAGAAACTTGATGATATCGTCTTCCAAGCGATAGGCCCGCTCCAACTCACTCACGGTGTTGTTCGGGGCCTTAAAGTAGAAATAGCCGTAGGTGCCCTTTCGCTCACGACGCACTTCGTAGGCGAGTTTCTTCTTCCCTAAGTTTTCAGCTTTGATGAATTGCGCGCCGGTCTTATCGGCGACGCTTTTCATCTTGTCGATGAGCGTTTTGGTGTCCTCATCGGACAGGGACGGACGAATAATAAACAGAGACTCGTAGAGCTCCATGCAGCAATCCTCCTGGACAAAGGCCCCCGAATCAGTCGGGAGCGAGGTGTAGGGTGCCTATTTGGCACAATGAACGGAGGACGGTACCATAGGCATTCTTACACTGTCAACGAATCGCGGAAGCCTCTTACCCTCTGACTACATCAGGCTCAGCGCTAGGATGTGGTGTCGAGCCAGTCCACGAGAGCCTGCTGCGCAACCGTCGTGAGCCGGACCAGCGTGCAGCGCACATGCTGCACGACCTTTCCGATCGTGTTGAATACCCGAAACCGTAACCGATTCGGACGCGCTTCCGGCAAATCTCCGGGTAAAGCCAGCGTTTCAACGCGCTGAGCAGATTGTAGGTGAGCACGTTGCGCCGGCACCCGGCGGTATTGGCACCAAATTTCCCGCTCGGTAGCCTGCAGCGAATTCATTCTTCTGCACATGGCGGTCAGGCGCCATCATGGACGCTTCTAAGCCCATGTTTACAAGGCACTTCACACTCCCTCCTTGCTCATATCATTTAGTATGATATAATTATCATATCAAGGAGTATGTCTATGACCTATCGAGCCACCTTTACCCTAGAACCTGATGCGTTTGCCTTTCTGAAACAGATGGGCGGCGAGAATCGCAGTGGTTATATCAACGAACTGCTGAAACGGGAAAAACGGCGGACGCTCGAACAAGCAATCCTTTCGGCGAACCGTGAGGAGGCAGGCGATCAGAGTTATCACGCTGAACTGGAAACATGGGATGAGACTTTAGATGATGGACTTGACGAATGAGAGAGGGCTCGTATCGCCAATTAGAAATCAGATGGGTTGATCTCAATCCGACCCGTGGTGCGGAGACACGGAAGAAACGTCCTTGTGTCATTATCCAGTGCGACCTCGTGAACCGGCAGTCTCAGACTGTGATCGTCGCTCCGCTTCTGCCGGGTCATAAAACTTGGCCATTTGCCGTGAATATTCGGCCGAGCACCGGCAATGGCTTGGATAAGGAGCGGCATGTGAATATGAAGCAATTGCGGGCGGTGGACATCTCGCGGATTGAAAAACAGCAAGGTCAATTGGAAAAACCGTATCTTGAACCTATCAAAAAGGCATTGCGACTCATATTTGATCTTGACCAATGACACGAAGATCTCCACGATGACCACCGACAAATCCCTCATTTTCTTCGACAAGCAAACGATGCACAATCGCCCCCTTCTTCATTCCTACGTGACTGAACGATTACCACAGCAGGTAGAACTATTTGCTTCACGGGAACATCTGCTGCCTACCAGACCTGCCGGCTAATGAGCACGCTCGTTCTCGAAGTATCAACAACGGTCAGATCTCCACGTTGACAGATTACGCCGTTTTCCTTACCGTACGTTCATGGGCAGTCCCTCCCACCAAGCCCGAAACAACCGAACGCTCTTAATGGTGCTCAGCATTGCTAGTATGCTGACCTGGGTCGCGTTATTCTCTGCCGGCCTGCTGGTTGACTCCAAGCCCTACCGTGATGCACTGGCCAAGCAAGACGTGACGGTTCACAATCTTGTGCTCGCCGCGCTGCTCTACACTCCCACCAGCGTCGCCCTGCTCAGTATGTTGGCAGGCTTAATGGGGGGCTGCTCGAGTTTGATGTATGACCATGAGGATTTGGAGGAGCAGGTGAAGAGTGCAGAAAAAGAGGGGAACCAACAACTGGTCAGGCGATTGACCCTGCGGTTGTCTTATCTGTCAGAGTCGCCGTTTTCGTCGATGCTGCGGGGATTCCTCGTCTATCTCGCCATTATTTCCGGAATTCTGCTCGCCATTTCCAATCCGTTTGAAGTTACGAGCGCCGATCAGTTCATCCGCCTCGCCGGACTCTTTTCCGTCATTGCCTTTGTCATGGGATACGACCCCACGCGCTTTGAGGATCTTATCGATACCCTCTCCTCGCTTAGCCATAAAGCCGCAGGTAAGAAATAAACGCGGGCACTGCAATCCCGCCTCCACCAAGTGGCAGCTCCCACGCCATCGCGTGCAACCCACAGACTCCGACCTCAATCAGCGGACCGAAGCAGGCGCTCGGTTGCGGGACGAAAGTTCGTTGAATACGCGCAGTCGTACTGGCCTGAGCATCGATAGTCCATCGACCAACTCATAGCGCTGTACTCAGAGGGGGCTCCGGCAATTCGGACAGTATGATAAGTGGTAGCCTGGCTTCACCCATCCTGCTGAGGGATGGTCGATGAAAGGAGCGAGGCGATGAAGAGAACGAGACGGAATCACGGGGCGACCTTCAAGGCACAGGTGGCTGTCGCAGCCCTCAAAGGCGACAAGACCTTGGCCGAATTGGCCGAACAATTTAGCGTCCATTCCACCCAGATCACCGAATGGAAGCAGCAACTCCTGGCCCGGGCGGCAGACGTGTTTGGCGGGACAAAACCGCCGTCGGAGGCGCCGGATCTCAAAACCCTGCATGCGAAGATTGGGCAACTGACACTGGAGAATGATTTTTTAGAAGGCGCGCTCACCAAGGCGGGCTTGCTGAGCGCAAAGCGATGATCGATCGCAGCCATCCATTACCAATCGGGCGACAATGCCAACTGCTGCGGCTGGCGCGGTCCACCGCCTACTACCAGCCGAGGCCCTTTTCTGATACGACACTGGCGTTGATGCGCCGGATTGATGAGTTGCATCTACAGTATCCGTTTGCCGGAGCCCGCATGCTACGCGATCTACTCCGGCACGAGGGCCATGCCATTGGGCGGCGACAGGTAGTCACGCTGATGCGCCGGATGGGCATCACGGCGATCTATCGCATGCCGCGGACGAGTCAACGGCATCCCGCTCACCGGATCTACCCGTATCTGCTACGTCAGCTGACGATCACACGGCCAAATCACGTGTGGGCCGCCGATATCACCTACATCCCGATGCAGCGCGGGTTCGTCTATCTCTGTGCGATCCTGGACTGGGCGAGTCGCCGGGTGCTGGCCTGGCGGCTGTCTAACACGTTGACGACCGACTTCTGTGTGGAGGCCGTACAAGAGGCGATCAGCCAGCATGGCCCTCCGGAGATCTTCAACACAGATCAAGGTTGCCAGTTCACCAGCCAGGAGTTTACGGGACTCCTGCAGGCTCACGGCATTCAGATCAGTATGGATGGGATCGGGCGCTGGCGGGACAATGTGTTCGTGGAACGGCTGTGGCGGAGTCTCAAATATGAAGAGGTCTATCTCCATGCCATGAGACTGTCTCCGACGCTCAGCAGGGGGTGGGACGCTACCTGACCTTCTATAATCAGCTCAGGCCGCATCGCGCGCTTGACGGACGCACGCCCGATCGCGTGTATTGTGACAACCAGTCTGCACGGCCCACCGCCGCGTAGGCCCAACCAGCCAGGTACCACTTATGAACTGATGGATTCTGTCCAAAGAAGCGGAGCCACCTCAGTATTCCCCGTCACCCATTCACAACCGTGTCGATTAGGCGATGGGTTTAGTTGTTCTTCCTTTTGTGCCTGATCGAGCGCGGCCACAGCTTGAGTCAATCTATTACGTTGATATTTTTTGATAGTGTCTGCTCTCCACGTTTCATAGGCCCATGGGTCATAAGGAAGTGCGTACATAAATTCAATAATTTTCTCTTTAGGGATGTGCCAATAATCTATACTTTTTAGTATCGAGTCAGCTCTCGTATCATGTAGTCTTGCAAGAATTTGAACCTCGTCGTAATTCATACGAGTGTTATGCAGCCTCCAGTACCCTTGAGCTGCCGCCCAATGAAGCGCAGCTTTTTTCTCGGGAGGTAAGCGCAAAAAGTCAATGGGCGTGGCCGTGGCATTAGATCCGTATGCGTCTGGAGGTGGAGATGCTGTGACCTCCAGTTCATTTTTCATTTGCCCTACCGATTCCGTCTTCTGCTGTTCCTGCTCTTTGGCTACGCGTAGCTCCTCCTGCTTCGCCCTTTCCACAATTTGAGCTCCTCTAATTTGCCCAAGCTGCCACTGTTTTTCTGTTTCAGCTAACTTGCGCATTTGCTCTTCCTGCTGTCTCTTCCACTCACGGGTCGCGGGATGCATAGTAAGCTCCATGCACCCAGACAATCCGGTCAACGCACAGAGGCAAAGCAAACTTGCAGAGACAGTTTTCATGGGTCGGCTCTTCATGTTGAACTCTCTTTCTGAATTACGGATGACAAGAAATCTGGTCTGGCATTCAATTTTGTCGTCGCCGAACGTGCTTGCTCCGATTCTGAGCTCCCCCGCTTCTACGCCAAGCGACCGACCTCGTCAAGCCAGATCGTGGAATGTGTAGCTAGCACATCATCTGTCCGGTTTTTGTAGCACGTGAAGTGTCCGGTTT
>CABVSA010000060.1 GCA_902500805.1 uncultured Nitrospira sp.
CCTCGACCCTCGCCTTGGCAAGGCGATGCTCTACCACTGAGCTATTCCCGCTCGCAAACAACCAGGGGCGGAGTGTACTGACCTCCTCCAGTGACTGTCAAGCCAGGATTCTTGTGCATTATACTCAAGCAAATCCTCTTTCTTACTTCACAAACTGTTACTTGTTGCGAATTGGTAACATCACAGAAATGCACAGACCGTAAATTCATAAATAAATCACTTTTTCAGTAGTTTATATAACTATGACCCAATCAAATCTTTCAACAGTCCTCTCTGACAATCAGGGCCAATGTTACGTTTACTACGCATCCATGAATGATTAGATGCCGCCGTACCACGGCCTGTTAAAAGATATAAACATCATGATTATTAACAGCTTGTATCATGGCTGTCCCTATGGAGACATGTACATACGCAGGTGGTTTGAATCTTGCGAATAATTCCATTGAGACGTTTTGTTTGCAGTGATATATGTGGTCGCTACTTTTTGTAGGTATGTCATCTAGATGAAGTCATGAATCATTGCCTGATATATAGGGCGAAAAGAAAAACCATCCATAAGACAACAAGCTTCGTTCAAGTTCACATCATGTGAGGAGGTATTCACAATGTTCTTGTCACGTCGACAATTTCTAAAGGTCTCTGTCGGTACGGTTGCTGCCGCAGCCGTGGCGGACAAGGTCCTGGCATTGACGGCGCTCCAACCGGTGATCGAGGTCGGGAATCCATTGGGCGATTATCCGGATCGGTCATGGGAGCGTGTCTACCACGATCAATATCGCTACGACTCATCCTTTACCTGGGTCTGTTCACCCAACGACACCCACGCGTGCCGCGTTCGGGCTTTCGTTCGAAACGGCGTGGTCATGCGTGTGGAGCAGAACTACGACCATCAAACCTACGAAGACCTCTATGGGAATCGTGGAACCTTTGCGCACAATCCGCGCATGTGCTTGAAGGGCTTTACCTTCCATCGTCGTGTGTACGGCCCATACCGCCTCAAGGGTCCGCTTATGCGAAAGGGCTGGAAGCAGTGGATGGATGATGGATCGCCGGAGCTGACGCCTGAAACCAAGCGCAAATACAAATTCGACAGTCGTTTTTTGGACGACATGCTCCGTGTATCTTGGGATACCGCATTTACCTATGCCGCAAAAGCCATGATCGTCATCGCGACGCGCTACTCCGGTGAGGCTGGAGCAAGGCGGTTGCGCGAACAGGGGTATGCGCCGGAGATGATCGAAATGATGAAGGGCGCCGGTACGCGCTGCTTCAAGCACCGCGCCGGCATGCCGGTGCTCGGCATCATCGGGAAAATGGGCAACACCCGTATGAACGGCGGCATCAATGCGCTGCTGGACAGCTGGATCCGGAAAGTCAGCCCGGACCAGGCGCAGGGTGGGCGCTATTGGTCGAATTACACCTGGCATGGAGATCAGAACCCATCACAGCCGTTCTGGTCCGGTGTGCAGGGGTCCGATATCGACCTCTCGGACATGCGTTTTTCCAAGCTGAACACCAGCTGGGGGAAGAACTTCGTTGAAAACAAGATGCCTGAGGCCCACTGGAAGTTGGAGTGTATCGAGCGTGGTGCTCGCGTCGTTGTCATCACGCCGGAATACAATCCGACCGCCTACCGAGCAGACTACTGGATGCCCCTGCGCCCGCAATCAGACGGCGCACTCTTCATGGGCGCCATGAAAATTATTATCGATGAGAATATGCACGATGTGGACTTCTTGAAGCAGTTCACCGACGCGCCGATTCTGATCCGCACGGATACGCTGCAGTACCTGGATCCTCGTGATGTGGTTCCGGATTACAAGTTCCCGGATTTCTCGAAGAGCTACTCTGGCCGTATTCAAGCCTTGAAGCCCGAGCAGATCGAACGGCTTGGAGGGATGATGGTGTGGGACCTGAATAAAAAACAGGCTGTCCCGCTTCATCGTGAACAGGTGGGTTGGCACTACATGAACAGCGGCATCGACGCCGCGCTGAACGGCACCTACCGCGTCAAGCTGCTGAACGGCCGTGAAATTGATGCGATGCCGGTCTGGCAGATGTATCTGGTGCATTTCCAGGACTATGACCTGGATACCACGCATCAGATCTGCCGCACGCCGAAGGACCTGATCGTCCGTTGGGCACGCGACTCAGGCACGATCAAGCCGGCTGCGATCCATAACGGAGAAGGCGTCACGCACTATTTCCATATGACGCCCAATGGCCGCGCGGCGGCCATGGTGCTCATCATCACGGGGAACGTCGGTAAGTTCGGCACCGGGCAGCATACCTGGGCTGGTAACTATAAAGCCGGCGCATGGACGGCAACGCCATGGTCTGGAGCTGGAATCGGTGTTCATACGGGCGAAGATCCGTTCAATATCACGCTGGATCCAAATGCCCATGGAAAGGAAATCAAGACCAAGTCCTACTACTATGGCGAAGAGGTGGGCTACTGGAACCATGGTGATACGGCCTTGATCGTCAATACACCAAAGTATGGACGTAAGGTGTTTACCGGTAAGACCCACATGCCGACGCCCAGCAAATTCCGATGGGTGGTCAATGTCAACGTGCTGAACAACGCCAAGCACCATTACGATATGGTGCGGAACGTGGATCCGAACATCGAGACTCTGATCACGCAGGACATCGAAATGACGTCTGACGTGAATCATAACGACATCGCCTTTGCCTGTAACTCCTGGATGGAGTTTACCTATCCGGAAATGACGATCACCGTCTCCAACCCATGGGTTCAGATCTGGAAGGGCGGAATCAGGCCCTTGTATGACACCCGGAACGACCTTGATACGTTTGCCGGAGTGGCAGCCAAGCTGTCAGAGATGACCGGTGACAAGCGCATGAAAGATTACTTCGCGATGGTCTACGCGAATCGCGTGGACGTCTATGCGCAACGTATGCTCGATGCATCCAGCACCTTCTATGGCTATTCAGCAGACGTGATGTTGAAGTCGGAAAAGGGTTGGATGGTCATGGTCCGTACCTACCCGCGGCACCCATTCTGGGAAGAGACCAACGAGTCAAAGCCCATGTGGACCCGCAGCGGTCGATATGAGAACTATCGCATCGAGCCGGAAGCGATCGAGTACGGCGAAAACTTTATCTCCCATCGTGAAGGGCCGGAAGCGACACCCTATTTGCCGAACGCCATCTTCACGACGAATCCCTATTGCCGTCCAGATGACTATGGTGTGCCGATCACGGCACAACACCACGACGACAAAACGATCCGGAACATCAAGTTGTCATGGCATGAGATTGTGCGGCACTCAAACCCCTTGTGGGAAAAGGGCTATCAGTTCTACTGCGTGACGCCGAAGACCCGCCACCGCGTCCATAGCCAATGGTCGGTGAACGACTGGGTGCAGATTTACGAGTCGAACTTCGGTGACCCCTACCGCATGGATAAGCGGACGCCTGGCGTGGGTGAGCACCAGATCCACATCAACCCGCAGGCGGCCAAAGACCGTGGGATCAACGACGGTGACTATGTCTATGTCGACGGTAACCCGGTGGATCGTCCGTATCGCGGGTGGAAGCCGAGCGATCCTTACTACAAAGTGGCTCGACTCATGATCCGGGCGAAGTACAACCCCTCCTATCCGTACCACGTGACCATGGCGAAACATGCGCCCTATGTCTCTACGCCCAAGTCCGTGAAAGGTCACGAGACCAGACCGGATGGACGGGCCATTGCCATCGACACGGGGTATCAGTCGAACTTCCGATATGGTGCTCAACAGTCATTTACAAGAAACTGGCTCATGCCGATGCACCAGACCGACTCACTGCCCGGCAAGCACGCAATTGCCTGGAAATTCAAGTGGGGCTATCAGGTGGATCACCACGCAATCAACACGGTACCGAAGGAGTGTCTGATCCGCATCACCAAGGCGGAAGACGGCGGTATCGGTGCACGCGGCCCATGGGAGCCGGTCCGTACAGGGTTTACCCCGGGCCAAGAGAATGAGTTCATGATCAAGTGGCTGAAAGGTGAGCACATCAAGATCAAGGTCTAATCGCGTATCTCGTGAAGCGTAAAGCGACTCAGCAGGAGACGCTTTACGAGTGACGAACCACGCGTCACGTTGACGACTGAAAGGAGCACACGATGCCTGAAGTATATAACTGGCAGCTGGGACGAAAGATGTTGTATCCCTACGAGGAACGGCATCCGAAGTGGCAGTTTGCCTTTGTTTTCAATATCAACCGCTGCTTAGCGTGCCAGACCTGTAGTATGGCCGATAAGTCGACCTGGCTCTTCTCTAAGGGGCAGGAGTACATGTGGTGGAACAACGTGGAGACCAAGCCCTACGGTGGCTATCCACAGTTTTACGACATCAAGATTACCCAGCTCATCGAGCAGGTTAATCCAGGCGGACAAGTCTGGAACGTCCGCGTGGGCCGCAAACACCATGCCCCGTACGGGGTCTTTGAAGGGATGACCATTTTTGACGCGGGTGCGAAGGTCGGGCAGGCAGCAATCGGGTACATTCCGACCGACCAGGAATGGCGCTTTGTGAACATCTACGAAGACACCGCGACCTCAATGCGTGCACTGGTGGAGGGTATTGACAAGACCGGGTTCTCCAAGGAGGAGCCCTGGAAGATGACCGGGAGCAGTCTTCCGGAGCATGAAACTTTTTTCTTCTATCTGCAACGCATCTGTAATCATTGCACCTACCCAGGTTGCTTAGCGGCCTGCCCACGGAAGGCAATCTACAAGCGTCCTGAAGACGGGATCGTGCTCATTGACCAGAATCGCTGCCGTGGATACAAGAAGTGTGTCGAACAGTGTCCCTACAAAAAGCCGATGTATCGAGGCACGACCCGGGTCAGCGAAAAGTGTATTGCCTGCTATCCCCGGATCGAAGGGAAAGATCCTCTGACCGGTGGTGAGCCGATGGAAACCCGTTGTATGGCGGCTTGTGTCGGAAAGATTCGGATGCAGAGCCTCATGCGTATTGGTGAAGATGGTCTGTGGGCCGAGGATCGTTGGCATCCCCTGTACTATGCGATCCGTGTGGAGCAGGTGGCGCTGCCGCTCTATCCCCAGTGGGGAACGGAGCCGAACGGCTACTACATTCCGCCTCGGCATTCGCCGCGTGGGTATGCCCGCCAGATGTTTGGTCCTGGCGTGGACAACGCAATTGAAAAGTACCTGGTGCCCAGCCGCGAGCTGTTAGCGGTGCTCCAGCTCTGGAGAGCCAGCCAGCAGATCGTGTTCCGTTACGATGTGATCCCTGGGCCAAAAGTGTTTGAGACCCAGATCCACGGGAAGCGATTTGAGATGTATAACGACACGGTCCTGGGCTTCAATAAGTCCGGGAAGGAAGTGGCCCGTATTCAAGTGGAAGAGCCGATCTACATCCGGCCGGCCGAACGGGTGACCTGGTTGTAAGTCGCGAAGCACCAGAGAGGTAGGAAGAGGGGTGGGGTTCCGAAGAGGGGCTCCACCCCTCTTGCTTTTTGAGGACTCTCTTCTGCCGATGAAAATCGAGGAAACTCAATCCTGTCAAATGAAATGACCGCGCCACCTCACTCATACGGCCATCTCACCGCTGGAAGTAGAGCCTGATTCCCTTGCTGGATCAGTCTTTCGACTCAGCCTTCCCTGAATCTTCTGCACACTTGACGACATGCCGGACCTCCAGTAAAGTTTTTTCTAGGTCATCATCGTGCCTTCCACTCGCGGAGTAATTTCAGCGTGACAGTCGACCAGCAGGTGACGATCCCATTTGCGGCTCAAGCTATTCCCTTCAAAGACTTCCTCGCGACGGGGCAGCTTCCCGATGGATATCTCACCAGCGAGTACATCGCCCAGCAATTCGTTGAGCGCTTGGTTCACTATATTCTGAGTGTCCCGGCGGGAAGCTATACGATGGGTGAACTCAGTCAACTTCTCGAGCAGCTCGATCCTCGTGCGCAGGTGTTCTTTTTTAAAAAACTGAAGGAGACCAGCCCGGAGTGTCTCAAGGATTTTGCACCTCTCTATTATGGTTTCATGAACGAATTTGAGTCACTGCTCTTCACCTAGACCTAAAACCAGTCAACTGCTTCCGTATCTGAACCCTCACCCAATTGCAAACATCTTGATAGGCGCGTGTCGTGTCTCACAAAGTCCCTTCTCCACCAAGGCAGGAAGCCATGGCTATCAAGCCGTTGGGCTCCACCTCCCGTTTGTGGTGGAAAAGACCTCCTGATGCCGGGGAACACAGTCCAAATCATCGAGGAAGGAACCGGAAGCACGCTTAAAAGAGTCGGAATAGATGCGAACGGGAGAAAAATTCTCCTTGTTGTCCTCCTAATCTGATGTATAATTGCTCTTCATCTACTGGAAAAGGAGTGTTATGAATCCATCCCTACAACGTGCGGTCACCAGCTTCTATAACTTGATCTACGAAGCACAAACCTTTGCCACTGCTATGGCACGGATCGATACGGCGGAACAGGAGCACTACGCGGGACGTATTGAGGGTCTCAATTGGGTCCTTGATCGCTGCCAAGAACTTGAAGAGATGGATGCGAACCTCACGCCATCCTCCCTGCAACGCATTTTGGGTGAAGTAAAGTCCGACCTGGAACATGAATTATCAGTTCAAAGGCGGGAAAAAGGCCGCCGGGCTGATGGGCGTGAGGAGGCCCTCAATTTTGTCGCGGACTACCTTTCCAGCCTGATCACTGCGACGGAGATCGAGTCCGCCAAGACTCCTGCCTAAGAAACACGTTCCTTCTGAACGGGGCATGCATCAGCCAGCGATGTTGACTGGGGGCCCCGTTAAGCTCTCTACTCTGTTTCTGGCACCTTGTCGACGAGCACCCTTCAGCCCGCCGGGCCATGGCGGGAATGAACTCCTAAAGACTTGACCCTGCCGCAAGGATCTCAATAGAATGAACTATGTTTCAAACGCCACGTAAACCAGGGATGCCCTGGGTTCCTGCTCGTCCCCCGGCTCAACGAAGTCGGCCTCGTCCCTCGCCGGCAGGCCAGCAGGATCAGTTTGGGTCCTTGAATGCCTCGCTTCTCTATTGTCCCCGCTGTCGGGTGGCTACACCAACCAGAGAGCGCCTGCTTCTGGTTCTTCCCACCGGAAATCTCTACGAATATCTCTGTGCGCAATGTGGGACCTCTACCGGGTCAAAGACCGAGAATCCTGAAAAACCTGTTCACATTGTCGCACCATAATGTCCGCGCCCCTGGCAAGACTCACGCTACAAAGCGAGTAATCGCAAGTTCACAGAACTTGGCCATGTGCAAGAGCCAACTCATAAACAGCTGAGGATCAGAGACCCCAAGTCTTCGCATAAGATTAGATTTTTAGACAGGTGGAATCGGCTCTGAATATCAAGCAGCAGGAGAAGACGGACGTTCGCTGATCGCAGATGAGAGAGCGTTGTCGGTATCGTGACGATCAGGTAGAGTCTGAATCCGAAAGGAACACTTCCAATGGGGAGACTGTCACTGAATCTGCGTCAGGGGAATTCCCTCTTCAATCAGCATCACGGGAATATTGTCTCGGACGGGATACAAGAGTGTTCCGTCCTCACGGACTAGCCCTGCCTCAAACGGTTCCGTAACTGGTCGATTGCCCTTGTTTTTCAATCCACCTCGAGTGACTGAGGTATTTAACGCGATGATGACGGCGTCTTCTGCGACCGTCACCTTTTGTTTGGTCTCGGGGCAACAGAGGATCGCCAGCAGATCCGGGTTGATATTCATGAACTCAATCCTTCCTACGGTTGTCACATACCTTGTTCTGCATCATGCCACCAAGTACGATGAAGTCTCAAGACCTCTTCAGCGATGGCAAACTCTGCTACACTACCAACAATCAGTGGTCAGGAACGGAATATGGTGAAAGCCTTCTGGAAAACCTGTGTGGCTGGGCTCATTCTCATTGTCCCTGCCTGGGCCACACTGCTGATTCTCTCGACCCTCTTTACTGCTCTTGATAGTGTGGTGGGCCGATATCTGGTCTATCCTATTCCTGGTCTGGGCCTGCTGCTCTTGGTGCTTCTGCTCATTCTTGTCGGAGTCATCGGTGATCATATGATCGCTCGCGGCTTATTCGAGCGGGTGGAGCGGAGGATTGAACAGATTCCGCTGGTACAAAGTATTTACCTCACCTTAAAAGGCATGACTGACTTGGTCAATTTTCGTTCGCGCTTCGGCCAGAGTCGGGTAGTCGCCTTTCCATTTCCTCGGGATGGATGTTGGGCTTTAGGATTTGTCATGGGTACCGCCCCGCCGACTCTTCAGGTAGACCGGTCCCATACTCTTGTGATGGTGTTTGTTCCAACGGCTATTCATCCATTTACCGGATACTTGGCCTTCATTCCGGAACCTGCGCTCAAACCGATTAATCTGCCCTTCGAGGAGGCCATGAAGATGGAATTCTCGGCAGGATTTTACAGGCCACGGGCTGGATGGCTTACGACGTCTCCTCCAGCTCTGCCATAAGCGATGAATCCAGACTTGTTCGTCATTAGGCCAGCCACAGTGCATGATGTGCAGGCGATCCTCGAGTTCAATGCAGCTATGGCGCTCGAAACCGAACAGCGCCGGTTGGATCTTGATCGGCTCCGAAAAGGCACGCTCGCACTGTTGACACAACCCCAGCATGGTTTTTACATCGTGGCAGAAACTTCCTCCGGGACAATCCGAGCCGCTGTGGGCCAACTTATGATCACATTTGAATGGAGTGATTGGCGGAACGGAGTCTTTTGGTGGGTGCAAAGCGTCTATGTGAAGCCGGAGTGGCGCCGCCGTGGAGTGTATCGAGCGATGCATGAGTATATTGCTGCGCGAGCCAAGAAGGATTCGGAAGTTTGTGGAATACGTCTCTACGTGGAACACCTGAATCACGATGCCCAAACTGTCTATCGACGTGTGGGACTCAGTCCCTCTGTCTATACCGTCTACGAACAGGATTTCATACTAGGCCCTCAGCGGCCGAATCCCTGAAAGGAGTACTCGACATGAAGATTGCTCGATCCATCTATGCTCTTCTGGTCATCACCCTGCTTATACAAGGGTGTGCGTTCAGCAGGGGGACGCTAGGAGACGACATTAGATCGGACACCGTTGCAGCGCTTCAAAAAGGAATCACCACAAAGGATGAGGTTCTTCGCCTCCTGGGCGCTCCAGATAGGCTGTTACCACTGAATGGCCGAGACGTCTTTCAGTACTACCGGTATGATGCCAAGGCGGGGAGTCTCCTATTGATCATCCTCAATTTCTCACGTCTTTCCATTAAAAGTGATGATCTTTTCGTCATCCTCAACCGTGATGGGATCGTCGAAGACGTGATCGCATCGAAACGCACCGACGCGTTGGCCTTCCGATTCTGGCCGTTTGGGGAATGACATGACACAGATGATCGGTAGAATGGCTTCGATTGTGCTGGGAGTCCTGATTGGTCTCTCTGCGCTGGGTTGTAACGTCATCCGCGTCTCGCTCAATACCTCCCTTGCTCCGGAGGATGTGGCCTTCATCGTACCTGGAAAGACGACCTTGTCCGAAGTAGTCGCTCACCTGGGGGCGCCCGATTCCATGGTCGATTCTGATTCGGGGGTGGTTGCCACCTACCGATTCCTCGACCTGAAATACTCACGGGTTAATTTTGGTTGGTTGGCAAAACCCTGGACACCGGTGGATCCCGATCTTATTTTTTCCCGCACGGGACTTGGGGTTGATGCCCTTGAGGTCTTGTGTGACGGACAGTGGGTTGTCCGTCAGAAGGAGTTTCTTCGGCATCTCATCAGGCCGCCCTTCTATCCCAATCCGTTCCAGCGGTCAGGACGATCAGCCCCAGCTGAATTACTACTTGGCACTAGCCCGGCTCGACCCGCTATAATGGTAAGTCATGAGTCAGGGAACGACAGATCCCGCTCCGTGGCCGACGAGTGATCACCCGTCTGCTTCCTATATCCCAGCCGATAAAGACACCGAGTTTCTTCAACGGGATGAATTGCGTCCTATTCGAATCGGTCTGGAACTGCTGAAGCCCGAACTCATCCAAAAAGAAGAACGGATCGAGTCCACCATCGTCGTCTTCGGAAGTGCCAGGTTGCACGAGCCGGCGGTTGCGACCAAGGCGCTGCGGCAAGCAGAAGAGGAAGCCGCTCAGGCTCCGGCTGATCAGACGCTCCAACAACCACTGGCTATCGCGAAACGCCAGCTCGAGCTCGCGAAATATTATGATGTAGCCAGAGACTTTGCGCGGTTGGTCTCGTCGACGTGCCAAGTGGATGGACATTGCGATTACGTCATCGTGACGGGCGGTGGTCCCGGCATTATGGAAGCCGCCAACCGCGGAGCGGCAGACGTGAGTGCGAAGTCGATCGGGCTCAACATTACGCTGCCGCACGAACAGTACCCCAATCCCTACATCACTCCTCGACTCAGCTTTCAGTTTCGCTACTTCGCGATCAGGAAAATGCATTTTCTCATCAGGGCCAAGGCACTCGTCGCATTCCCAGGAGGATTCGGCACGCTCGACGAACTGTTTGAAACATTGACCTTGCTCCAGACGGGTAAGACCGACAAGGTCATCGTCATTCTCGTCGGTCGAGACTTCTGGGAGAGACTGATCAACTGGCAACTGCTGGTGGAGTACGGACTCATTGCACAGACGGACCTGGATCTTTTTCACTATGCGGAGACAGCTCAAGAAGCCTGGGACCTGATCGCACGCCACAATGGAGTACCCACCACATGAAACTCTCATTCTACGGGGCAGCTCGTTCAGTCACGGGGAGTCGTCATCTGCTGGAAGCTCCTGGCTTTCGGCTCATGTTCGATTGCGGAATGTTTCAGGGCCGTCGCCAGGAGGCCTTCCGGAAGAATCAGGATTTGGGGTTTGACCCGAAGTCACTTGGAGCCGTGCTGCTCTCGCATGCACATATCGACCACTCAGGAGCCTTGCCAGTGCTTCCGGGACAAGGGTTTTCAGGAAAAGTATATTTGACCAGAGCTTCGGCAGACTTGGCCGGTATTATGCTCGAAGATTCGGCTCGTGTGCAGGAATACGATTGTCGATATGTCAACAAACAGGAGCGCCGACGTGGAAAGACTTGTGTCCAGCCGATCTATGATGCGGACGATGTCCGCAAGATTGTGAAGCGATTCAACGGCACTCGGTATGGAGACCAAGTGAAGATCGCACCCCGCCTCATGGCGTCATTCCATGACGCGGGCCATATCTTAGGTTCAGCCGCCGTGCGTGTGAAATACACGGCACGCGGCAATACCACCACGGTTTTGTTCAGCGGCGATCTGGGACGATCCCATATGCCGATCCTCCGCGACCCCGAACTGCCACCAGCCTGCGATGTCCTGATCCTCGAATCGACCTACGGCGACCGCTTGCATGAACAGGCCGGCGAGGAGATGAAGAGGAAAGCGCAAGACCTGATCGAGCATGCCAGAACACATAAGAGCAAGATCATCGTCCCGGCATTTGCCGTGGGACGCACGCAGGAACTGGTGATGCGGATCAAGGAATTAGTAGGCGAAGGCCGCGTCGAGCCGATCCCGATTTATATCGACTCGCCATTGGCAGGAAAGGCTACCGAAGTCTTCAAGCGGCATCCCGAGTGTTATGACGATGAAACCATGAAGACCTTTTCATCGGGGGGCGATGTCTTTGCCTCGCGCTATATCCACTTCGTCTCTTCCCCGGAGGAGAGCAAACGTCTCAATGCCATGCGTGGGCCCTGTGTCATCATCTCATCGTCCGGCATGTGCGAGGGAGGGCGCATCATCCACCATCTGAAACATGCCATTCAGGACGAAGCGAACGTCATCGTCTTCGTCGGCTTTCAAGCGGAACATACGCTGGGCCGCAAGCTCGTGGAAGGGTGGGATGTGGTGCCCATCTTTGGCATCCCGACGAAGCGGCGCGCTCAAATCGTCAAATTCAACGGTCTGTCGGCCCATGCCGACCGGAATGATCTGTTGGCCTACGTGCGAGCCATCAATCCTCTGCCCAGCAAGGTGTTTGTCGTGCATGGTGAGGAGAAGCAGGCCCTGTCGTTGGGCGCCGCCATTCAAGCAGAGCACCCCAAGATCGACGTGCGGGTTCCGCACCCGGCCAGTACACATGAACTCTAGCGCCCGGCACTCCACACGAGTGGTGTTGGTCTCTTGCATTGCCGCACTACTTAGCGGTTGTCTCTCCATCGCGGCGGCTGAATCTGATCAGCCACGCCAACGCATTCGAGATCTTGGTATCGTCATCGGCTCCTTCCAGCCTGGTTCGCTTAATGCGATTACCGATGTGGCCGGCGTGAAGGTTGGACACACCACACTCATCTCCGGTGAAGGAAAACTAATTCCAGGTCGGGGACCCGTGCGTACCGGCGTCACGGTCGTGATACCGCGTGACGACGTGTGGCATAAGAAGGTACCGGCGGGATTCTTCGTTCTCAACGGCACCGGAGAAATGACAGGCCTCTCATGGGTCGCGGAATCCGGCTTTCTCGAGTACCCCATTGCACTCACTAACACCTTGAATATCCCGCGTGTCGCGAACGGCGTGATGAGCTGGATGATCAAGCAGTATCCAGCCATCGGTATCGAAGATGACACGCTCACGCCGGTGGTCGCGGAATGCGACGATGGGCGACTGAACGACATCCAAGGCCGCCATGTGTCGGAGCAAGACGTGATCGCTGCTCTGGATAGCGCCAGCGCTGGACCAGTGAAAGAGGGTACCATCGGCGCCGGCACCGGCATGGTGTCGTATGGGTTTAAGGGTGGTATCGGCACGGCTTCGCGAAAACTGTCCGAGAAAGAAGGCGGCTATATGGTCGGCGTGCTGGTCAATGCGAACCACGGCCGCAGACCAGAGCTGACCATTGCCGGTGTGTCGGTGGGAAAACTCTACGAGCCGCCACCACATGCGCAGCAACAATCTCATGCGCTCACACCGGGCCAGAGCGAAGGGTCTATCATTGTGATCATAGCGACCGATGCGCCGCTCGATAGCCGCCAGTTGACCAGACTCGCCAAACGCGCCGCGCTTGGCTTGGCCCGCACAGGCTCCACGGCGAGGCACAGTAGCGGAGATTTCATGCTGGCCTTTTCCACTGCGAATGTGATTCCACACTATCCAACAGAACCTACTTACAACCTCACGCACCTTGCCGACAGTCATATCAATCCACTCATCAGCGCCACGGTCGAGGCCACGGAAGAAGCCATTCTGAATGCCCTCACCATGGCGACGTCCGTCACGGGCCGTGATGGACATCGGATTGAGGCGCTCGATCTCACCCGCCTGAATAGAATCTTGCAACCGACTCAGCGCTAGGCTGTTGAATACGGTTCTCAATCACCGTGCTTGCATTTGCGGGACCCTCCTCGCTATTCTTCCGGCCAGCTGTAACGAGGGAGATGAGGTCAATGGGCGACTACCAAATCGGCGGCGGGTTGCAACTCCTGACGGCGGTGCAAAAGACGGAAGCTTTTGCCGAGTTCCTCAAGGCGCGGATGATTCAAGCCCTGGAAACCGAGGATCCGACGGAACTGCACTATCTTCTTGCCCAGGTCGATGACTACCACTCGTACCTGTGGCGCTATTACAAAAAGCTTGCACAAACCCGAGCCCAGCGTATGGATCCAGGAGTCTGACTGCTGGACCGACACTGGTCTGTGCCGTCCATTCACAGATCCTATTCCTATTCTGCTTCACGTCGTAAGGCTTTTCCATGCAGTTTGCCGTCGCGCTCTCAAAACAGACTGATACTGACGCTGCTGCGTTAGAGGTGGCTGCGGCTATTCGTGCACGCCTGGGGGGAACTCCCATCGATCTGGCCTGTGTGTTCTTCTCGGCACACCATACTGAAAGAGTTGGTCGGCTGGCGGAGGTGCTGACCGAAACACTTCGCCCGAAACTCCTCCTTGGCTGTAGTGGGGAGGGGGTGATTGCCGGCGCCGAAGAGCTTGAAACCCAGCCGGCGATGACCGTCTGGGCGGCTGTCCTTCCTGACGTCCATCTCCATCCGCTGCACTCCTCATTTTCACCGACCCAGGATCAATTCCATCTCACGGGATGGCCTATCCCTGGAGTCGACGATGGTTCCTTCCTGCTGCTTGCCGATCCCTTTACGACGCCCGTTCAGGACATCTTGGGGATCCTGGACGATCGCTATCCTGGCGCCCAGGCGATCGGTGGTCTCGTCGGGGGTGGCCAAGAGGTTGGGGCGAATCGCTTAGTGCTCAACGACCAGGTCTATGACGGTGGGCTGGTGGGCGTGCGGCTTTCCGGGGCCGTGGATATTCGGCCGGTGATCTCTCAGGGCTGTCGCTTGATCGGAGAGCGGTTTGTCGTGACCAAGGCTGAACAAAACCTGATTCACGAATTGGGAGGAGAACCGGCATTAGGGCGACTGCAGACGGTCTTTAGTTCATTGTCTGAAGAAGACCGACGAGGTGCCAATCGCGCCGTCCACCTTGGCATTGTCATCGATGAGCATCGGAACCGCTTTGAGCGAGGAGACTTCCTCATCCGCAACTTGCTCGGTGCCGACCAAACCACCGGCGCGGTTGCTGTGGGAGAGGTGGTCCAAGAGGGACAGACGGTGCAGTTCCAACTACGCGATGCCGTCTCAGCCAGTCAGGAGTTCAATGCCTTGCTTGCGGCGGATCATGCACGGCATCGCCACCCGCCGCTTGGGGCGCTGATGTTCAGCTGTTGCGGGCGAGGCCAAGGCCTCTTTGGTAAGCCCAACCATGATGCTGGGACCGCGTCGGCACGGTTGGGCGCGATTCCACTCGCCGGGTTTTTCGCGCAGGGCGAGATCGGCCCGATCGGTGGACGAAACTTTCTCCATGGTTACACGGCGAGTCTCGCGCTTTTCGCCGAACGCGACTGCTAGCAGCCTTGATCAGCGTGAAGCGTATTTCGTGACACGTGAAGCGACCAAATGAAGGAGCAGAGAGGCTGCCGATCGGTTATCCAGCACCTTGCTAGTGGCCTGGAAACCTAACAGGACGCAATGGTCTTTCAGTAACCGGCTCGCCAGGTTCCAGTTGACCATACCCTCCCTCCCATGCCATACAATGTGAGGAGGAGATTCATATGAAATCACCGTATCTTTCATCACTCATGGCGATCGTCGTGCTGACGTTAGCAGTGGGAGTAGGAGGTTCCATGGCCGAGAGCAATCAAGAAGTGACCACGCCGTCTGGGCTGAAATATGTCGATCAAGCGGTCGGGACAGGGGACGTGGCCGTTGTAGGAAAGAATGTGAGCGTGCACTACACTGGCTGGCTCGAAAACGGGAAAAAGTTCGATAGCTCCGTCGATCGGGGACAGCCCTTTTCCTTTCCGCTCGGTGCCGGGCGCGTCATTAAAGGCTGGGATGAAGGGGTGCAGGGGATGAAGGTGGGCGGCAAGCGCAAGCTGACAATCCCATCGGATTTGGGATATGGTTCGCGTGGGGCCGGTGGTGTGATCCCACCCAATGCTACGTTGATTTTTGATGTGGAGTTACTCGGAGTACATTGACAAGTTCCGCGTTTCCCAGCTGACAGGCTCGCTCCCTGCCGGGATATCGGCCTTCCAGCTTTTCAACTTGTCAGTGTGAGCATGATGAAACAGACTCCGCTCATTGCCCAACATCGCGCCGCCGGTGCCAAGCTGGTTGACTTCGCCGGGTGGGAGATGCCCATCCAATACAGCGGCGTGCTTGATGAATATCACACCGTTCGTAGCAAAGCCGGTCTTTTCGACGTGAGCCACATGGGCCGGATTACGGTCTCCGGCCCAGGCTCCGTCGGGTTTCTGCAGTATGTCACCACCAACGACGTGTCCAAGATTTCCGTTCGTTCCTCGCAGTATTCGATGGTCTGCACTCCCGACGGCGGGATCAAAGACGACATCTTTATCTATCACGTGAAGCCGTATGAGTTTCTCGTCTGCGTCAATGCGTCGAATCGTGAGAAGATCGTTACGTGGTTCATGGAAAAAGTTTCCCATGTGCAGGGATGTAAAGTCCGCGATCGTTCAACGGAGCTGGCACAGATTGCGGTGCAAGGTTCCATCTCGCGCGAATTGTTGATTAACGTTGGAGTGGCTGAGGTTGCGGACCTTAAAGTTAGACAGTGCCGAGAAGTCACCGCGTTCGGCGGGTCCGTCATTGTTTCACGGACAGGCTACACCGGTGAACTGGGCTATGAGCTCTATCTTCCAGCTGACCTTGCAGCTCAGGCCTGGGAGCAGCTGTTGAAAGTTGGTCAGTCGGAAGGCCTTAAGCCGGCAGGCTTGGGTGCGCGTGATTTGCTCAGACTGGACATGGGCTATCTGTTGTACGGAAACGATATCAGCGAAGAGACCAGTCCCCTGGAAGCCGGAGCTGAGTGGGTGGTGAATTTTGAGAAAGGCGAGTTTGTCGGTCGAGCATCTCTGTTGGCTCAACGGACACAGGGGTTGGCACGTCGATTGGTGGGATTTGAATTACTCGAGAAAGCCGTTCCGCGCCATGGGTTCCCCATCCTATCGGCCGATCAGCCCGGCAACCCTATCGGCGAGGTCACAAGTGGTAACCTGTCACCGATCTTGCAAAAAGGGATTGGCTTGGCCTCTGTGGTGCCGCGCTACGCCGAACCGGGGACGAGAATTCAGGTCGACATCCGGGGGAAGGCCGTACCAGCCATAGTGGTGAAGCCGCCGTTCTATAAGAAACTCAAGAGCTGATGGCGTATGGCCTATAGTAGAAAGAAGAACGTCGATCCCGTTTGTCGACCTCCTTACGATAAGCCATTCGCCATCAACCATCTACTTCCATGACACGTAATATCTACACCGGCAAGGTCATCACCCTCAACGTCGATACTGTGCAGTTGCCGAACGGGATCACAGTGGATCTCGAGACGATTCGCCACCCCGGGGCTGCGGCGGTGGTACCGGTCAAAGACGATGGCACGGTGGTCCTGATCCGGCAGTTCCGTCACGCAGCCGGTGGATTCATTTATGAGATTCCCGCCGGCAAACTTGCTCCGGGTGAGGATCCCTTGCATTGTGCATCACGGGAACTGGAAGAGGAAGTCGGCTATCGAGCCTCTACCTTTGAGCTGCTCTCCAGTATCTTCACGGCACCAGGGTTCGCAGATGAAGTGATTCATGTCTACAAGGCGACTGGCCTCACGAAAGGCCGACAACACTTGGATCGAGATGAAGTGCTGGATGTGATTGAGATGCCACTTTCAGAGGCGATCACGAAAATTGAGAATGGGACCATCCGTGATGGTAAGACTATCCTGGGATTGCAAGCCGTCTATATCAAGGCTCAGCGTCGATGAACTGTGCCGGCGTGAATCTGTACCTCCCGTTCTTCTCGTCATGCATCTCATTGCCACGAAGATCGGTGTAAACGTCCTTTAAAATCAGCGTCTTCAAAAACAGAACCTTCTGCGAACCGCCTATCCCGTCACAGCCATTCCCATGGCAGGCCAGCTTCTATCGGTCGTGTATGGACTACATTCACATGGCATAACGAATCATGCTATGTTTCGCCGTTCAAACATGCCTGGAGCGCGGGGAATCGCCCTGGACAGGTTCTGGTCGAAGCCGGTTGAACATGGCGCTGGGTAAAAGCCAGTACCAAGCGAGGAACGGCTTGAATCGCTGAATACAGCCTAGAGAGGGAAGGAGAACTGTGCCCATGTTGCTCAACGGAAAAAAAGGGCTCATCATCGGTGTGGCTAATAAGCATAGCATCGCCTGGGCCATTGCCCAGTCTACTGCCGGACAAGGTGCCCAACTGTTCTTTAATTATCAAAATGAACGGTTGAAGCAGAACGTAGAAGAACTGACGGCCACGATGCCGGGGGCCAAGGCCTTTCCCTGTGATGTGAGCAGTGACAGTGAGATTACTGCGCTGATGCAGCAGGTGCAAAAAGACTTCGGCCAAATCGATTTTCTTGTCCACTCGCTGGCCTTCGCACCCCGTGAGGAGTTGACCGGGCAATTTATCAACACCAGTCGACAGGGGTTCGCGATGGCGCTCGACATCAGTGCCTATTCCTTGATCGCCGTTGCACGAGCCGCCTTGCCGTTGATGACGGCCGGGGGCTCCATTGTGACCCTCACGTATCTCGGCAGCGAGCGTGTCGTGCCTCACTACAATGTCATGGGTGTCGCCAAAGCGGCTCTCGAATCGGCCGTCCGCTATCTGGCCTATGATCTTGGACCTCTGAACATCCGGGTCAACGCGATCTCTGCTGGGCCGATCAAGACTTTGGCGGCTCGTGGGGTTTCGGGCATTACAAAGATGGTGGATCATCACAAGGAAGTGGCTCCGCTTCGACGACCTACGGAACAAGGTGACGTCGGCGATACGGCCTTATTTTTGGTCAGCTCCCTGGGACGGGGGATCAGCGGAGAAGTCATCTATGTCGACGGAGGCTTCAATATCCTTGGGATGGTCGCTCCGAGTGAGTAGCTCACTGACGGTAGCGCAGCATTCTTGATATGATAATTTCATGTTATCAGTCAGTTAGAATGTTCATAGCTCGTGGCACAGTGGCATCGGGTTTGCTGCTCTCACATCCATTTCCTGGAGGGAGCGGTATGCCCCAAGGGTTACATCGTATAAAGATTGTGTCGCAGGTGCTTGCAGTTCTTATCGTCAGTGGAGCATCGCTTCTTTCCCTCCCGGCCATAGCTCAATCTTCAGAGGGGACACTATCAAAACAGGCACTAGAACAATGCCATCAAGGGAGATTGGCCAAAGATCGAGACTTGCGCTTCGCTCATTTTCAACAGGGCCAGCAGTTGGGTGAACAGGCGGTGGCAGCAGATGAAGGAAGTGCTGATGCCCACTTTGCATTGTTCTGCAACTTGGGAGAGCTGCTACGCATCAATGGTGAAACCCTCACGTCTCTCTTCGGGCTTCGCCGGATGATGAAGGAGTTGGATCGAACCTTGGAGATCGCTCCTACTCATCTTGAAGCCCTTTCGGCCAAAGGGACCTTGCTGGTGAAGCTCCCCGGCCTGTTGGGTGGAGACGTGAAAGAAGGCGAGCGTCTGTTACAACAGGTCATTCATCAGGCCCCCCAAGCAGTCAACGCCAGGCTCGCGCTAGCCAGAGTGCGATGTGAACGAGGCCGGCATGACGAAGCCGCTGTCCTGGCGAGCACTGCCCTGGTCATCGCTCAAAGACAGAAGCAGATGGACTTTGTTCCCGAGGCGGAGGCCATGCTCCAACAGGCAACGGCCAACGCCGCCAAGAGCAGGGAATATCGTTCCTAACCGAATCACCCTCGCGGAGACACCTCGATACCAATCATTCCGCCGTTCTTCGCAGTGCCTTCAAGCGCCCTTGCCGTTTCTTGCTGTCGATCCGTCGTTCGTGGGCACCCTTCGTGGGCTTCGTCGCCTTTCGCCTCTTCTTCGGGATCGTGACGATCTGAATCAACGCACGTAATCGATCTAAGGCGTCTTCGCGGTTACGCTCTTGTGTGCGGTGCTGCTGGGCCTTGATCGTGATCACGCCGTCGGCTGAAATGCGGTGGTCACGCAGGTTCAATAGGGCATTTTTGTGGAACGGCGGCAACGACGACGCATGGATATCAAATCGCAAATGGATCGCGGTGGAGACTTTATTGACGTTTTGCCCGCCGGCGCCTTGTGACCGTATGGCGTGGAGCTCAATCTCGTGATCCGGGATAGATATCGACGATGAAATCTGCAGCATGATGAGTAGCTAACATAATCGAGCTCCGGGGGCAATCACATGAGCGGGATGACTCTCGTTCCTGCCATTTCGGACTGGCGTTTCTCAATCCGGACAAGGTAAAAAGTCTGGGGAAGGTGAGCGAGAAACCTTTATGCTCAGGCTGACAAATCCCATCCTGAGGTAAGGAGTAAGGGCAAGCAATCGCCTTCATCGAGAACAAAGGGCCTGGTTTCTCGACCATCGCATCCATAGGCCCGGACTACGGAGGGGTCATGAAGTGTGAAACAGGAAATCAAACCGTACGCAAGTGGGGACTGAGGGTTGCAATCATCGCCTTCTCGTGGAGTCTATTGGCTGGAGGCGAAACCTTCGCCCAGACTCCTTCAACATTCAGCCAAGACTTTCGCCTGTGGGCACCTATTTTTATGACGGCGAAGCTTCCGAACTCGTTTCTGGCCCATTTGGAGATCCAGCCTCGCTTTGCGGATCTGGATGAGGACGGCCACATCGATCAGCTGCTCATCCGGCCCGCGGTTGGGTACCAGCTGACAGAGAATCTTTCGATCTGGCAAGGGTATGCGTGGGTCGGCAACTATAATCAGAGACATACCCCACCACAGTCCCCTTTCTTCGAAGAGAGCCGGATCTATCAGCAGATCCTCTATTCCAGGAAATTCGATTCCTTCAAGGTCACCAGTCGCACGCGGTTGGAGGAACGGTGGATTGAACATGTGGATGGTACGGCGGTGCGGTTCAGAACCGGACTGCGAGGGGCATACACACTACCAATGGCCCCCGAATGGGCTCTTGTCGCGTCAGACGAAGTCTTTGTCCACCTGAACACGGTCGGTGCGCGAGGACCTCAGGCGGGTTTTGATCAAAACCGATTCTTTATCGGTGTGAATCGAACCTTCTCGAAGTATTTCAACATGGATGTCGGTTACCAGAATCAACTCCTCAATAGCCGGTCTATCCCGAATCTTGCGAATCAGCTGAATCACATGATTCTCCTTCAGTTTTTCATCAACATCTAGAGGCGATTTCGAACCTCTTTCGAGCGACGCCACGACATGACGTCGTTCAGTCGAAGACCCTCGGTTGACCAAAGGTCAACCGAGGGGTGCCTCGTATTGCAATAGGAGATGATGGTTTACAGGAGTTCGGGCAGGCGGTCGATGATTCGAAGTCTCAGGTCCTGGCCCAGTTGGATCTGCACCATCTTAGTCGAAAGTTTCTCGCGCATTTGCCGAATTTCCTCAGCAGTGAAGTGTACCTGCCCCCCGCATTGCTCGACCAGATGATAGATAAGCAAGGAGGTAAGGAGCTGCGCATCTTCGTCGCTGGCATGACGGCTTAAGTTAAGGATCTGTGACATGCTGGTGCGAGTCTCCGATTGACGTCCGGTACTTATGGCCGAGCCAGCGAGACATCCACAATGCCACAGAGGTAGGGGACCGAATTCTTTAATAGATCATCCGGACCGTCGTAGCCACTTCCTTGGGTGTGAGTAGTGCACGGGCGCACACGATGTGCTCACGCGCACAGCTTCATTGTGCGATGTGTGGCAGCAATGGTGAATAGTTCTCGATATTCATGTAAATCATTCATTATTTCATAAGCTTACATATTCATTTCTCAATGGCCCTATTGTTGCTGTATCCATACCAGGTTTAACGGTACGGGAGGGCAGGACCATGGATGGTACCTCAGTTGTTCACTCATCGAACTCTATTTCCACAGCCGAAAAGCAGGCCTATCCTCAATTAGCACTGCCGGAGTCAGCCGCATTCCAGGCCCAGTACTTCGGTCGTGATGTGGCTGCAGGTCTGATTACCGGTGTGATGGCGATTCCGCTCTCGGTTGGAATTGCCATGATGTCGGACTACCCAATCAAAGTCGGACTAGCGACGGTGGCGTTTGCCTGTCTCGTGGGGTGGATCAATGCTTGGATCAGGCCTGGAAGCTATATTGGCTGTCCAGGCATCGCGGCCGGCCTCGCGCCAGTGTTAGCAATCGGAGTGGCGACGTTTGGCATGGAAAACATGGCCTTCGTGGTCTTTCTCACGGCGGTCATGCAGGCGGTCATCTGGAAGTTCAACTGGCAGCGGTACATCTTACTGGCCGTGCCGGTCTATCTTGTTGAGGGGCTGCTTGCAGGGATCGGACTCAAGATCACCTTGAAATTTTTTGAGTTTACCTACGAGCTCCCTGCAGAAATGGTAGCCGCTGATACGTTTTTTAGCGGGGCACGAGTCCAGATGATACTCATTTCTTTGGCCGGATTAGCGGGATTTGTCTATCTGTTTAAAAAGTTCCGCTACATACAGCCGGCCGTTCCATATTTCGTCGTTATTGCAGCGGGTGTGATCCTCGCCCAATTCCTTCAGGTGCCGATGTTACATGTGGAGGATGTGCCTTTGTCGGTGGCGCTCCCCATTCCCCATTTCGACAGTGGCCTGACATGGCTATATGTCATAGGCTTCGCAGCCATGCTCGCGGTCATTGACGTGATCGAGCAAGTCATGAGTAACGCGGCTATCCAAAAAATCGACCCGCTCAAACGGGAGTGCAACAGCAACAACAGTTTACTGGCGATCTGGATCGCGAACATCGGCTCCAGCTTCTTCGGCGGGATGACCAACTTGGACGGTTTGGCTAAAAGTACTACGAATCGGCTGGCCGGTGCCTATACTAAATTGTCAGTCTTGATCGTTGGTTGCGTCGTCGCATTTTTTGTAGTCAATCCCGAATACTTGGAGCTCCTGCCGAAGTTTGCTGTCGCCATTGTCATGATGTTCACAGGATGGAAGATGATCGCGGGTCTCATGCATGTGACGCACCATGGTCCCTATGCCATGGCTTTGGCGATTCTGACTGGAGCGCTTGTGTACAAAGTCGGAATATTCGAAGGTCTGCTGGCGGCGATGAGCATCCATGCCCTGATCCATTACCTCCTGTATACCCAGGTCGACAAGCAGCCGGCACGAGTGGTTGTTGGCAACTATCTGGCGAATCTGAAGAAACTCAGCGCCATGTCCTGATTACAGGCCACCAGAGCTTGGAGTAGCGCACCCTAGCCCTCCAATCGATCTTGGGCGTCGCATGCCGTGTCGTAGTCATCACATGAAGGTCACGGATCATCCTTAGGGCAAAAGTGGCTGAGTGCAGGGATCGAGCGGAATGGACGCGAGTTACCGTTTCTTTTGGCGTGTAGCACCACTGAGATTCGATTCCAAGACGAATCGCTTGTGCAAAGGCTGTGCTGGACGGGCATTATCATGGCCAAGGAGGGTGCGGAACCGCTGAATCTGCTCAGTGGAGACTTCAATCGGGTCATGCATCACCGCCCAAATAACTCCCTCGTGACAGGGCGGGGTGGTATAGGACCCGAAGTAGCGATAGTAGGAGCGGCGCTTCGGTAAGAGATTCGCTGGGTTGATCATATGTGTCTGGTCATCGACAAACTCGCCGACCTTTTGAGGAGCGTGAGCTAAAAAGGTTTCGAAGAATAAATTATGTTTGCCGGCTTTCATGAAAACCGCCACCACCGCAGCTTCATGCCGCTCGTTGTGATGCACGAGGTGTAGTTCCAATGGGTAATGTTTCTGATCGATGGTGTGTTCACTAGGGGCATGAAAGTGGAATTGTTCGAGAAGGTAGAGGTCGTCGTCAAACACGATGGTACTGTCCTTGTCAAAATGGAGGACCGTTTGACCATGCTTCGGGTACCTCGACTTGACTGCTTCAGAAAGGGGTTCGAGTTCCTCCAGCGTATGCCCATTGTTAATCACATGGAAGGGTGAATCCTTATACGAAAACTGAATATCGTCCAGAGCAATCTTGTGCGTGCGCAACAGATCGATCGGTGATTGAGCCATGCCCTTTTCACAGAGGGCAAATTCCGATCCGAGACTTCCCCAGTGGTTCGGTCCAAGATCACCTTCATAGCCCCATGGAATAGATCCAGGCTCTCCGGCTTGTAGTCCTACAACAGAGAGCATCCCTACGACTCCCGCCAGTGCGCCCCGAGTGATGATCTTCACATTGTGCTCCTTATAAAGGGAAACATCGCTTTAATCTTACACCAACTTCGTACGGTGTTGATAATAGAGGATAATTGTCAAGCTTGAAGCAGGGAAGAGGGCTGCCACCTTGGGACTTAGCAGAGTGAACGGTCTATCGCGACTGTGCAGATGGAGAACAAACAGGTGTGAGGATACGGGACGCTCTTGATGTGAGGAAGTATTCTCAGCAAGCAGCGAGTTCGCCCCCCACGTCGGTTGGTCGGTGGGGGGCTCGAACTCATAGAAGCCTTATTCCTTGGGTGGTACAGCGGACGAATGGTGGCTGGTGATCAACCACTGCTTTCCGTCCCACTTGTACGTGAAGGTATAGCGGGCCTTCACGCTTGCTCCTGTTTTCTTGAAGGTAAAGGTATAGAGCCCGGTATCGATCGCAGTGTTGCAATCGATCTCGATATCGCGTGAGTCGATCCGTCCGACAGGGCGGTTCTCCATGAAATGGTGGAAGTAGTCTTCTTTGTCGAGAGCCGTGAATCGTGGTCGGCTCGACACCGTCGGCAACAACAGCGAGGTTGATGCGTAATGGCCGGCCACCTTATGCACATCTCCGGTTTGGAGATCGAGATTCCAGCTGTCGAACAAGGCGGCAATCTGCTCCTCGCTGGCTTCTGTGCACTCTTCAGCATGCTGTGCCACGGCCTGATGAACGTGTGCCGGAGGGGCATCGACTGACGGCAGGGCAGACGAGTGGTGGCTGGTGATCAGCCACTGCTTCCCGTCCCACTTGTACGTGAAGGTATAGCGGGCCTTCACGCTCGCCCCTGTTTTCTTGAAGGTAAAGGTATAGAGCCCGGTGTCGATCGCAGTGTTGCAATCGATCTCGATCTCACGCGCATCCTGTGAGTCGATGTGCCCGACAGGGTGGTTCTCAAGAAAATGGTGAAAATAGTCCTCTTTATCATAGGATGTCAGGCGTGGCCGGCTTGACATGGTCGGGAGCAATACGGAGGTTGGCGCGTAATGGGCGGAAACCTTATGCACATCGCCCGTTTGGAGTGAGGCGTTCCAGTGGTCGAACAGGGCGGAAATATCTTCTTCAGTGGCGGCGACACAGACTTCGGAATGTTTGGGGACTGTATGGGTGAATTTATGAAGTGAGTCAGCTTGCGGTTTCTCGGTGATCGGTTGTCCTGCACAACCGGCTATGGACACAGCAACCACGGCAGCAAGTAAAGAAAATGCCTTCATAACTTCTTCCCTCCTCTAGAGTTGATTGCAGCAGGCGTTTAGATACATGGTATTGTGGATTCCTGTTCTGCGAAACGGCGGAAATTGTATACCGGCATGTCTGTTTAACTCAACTCCAGAATAATCCATGGATACAGAAGGAAATATGAATACACAGGTTTGCTAACTATCTGAAGTAGTCGCGGAGCGTAACGCGCTTACGAGGGAGATTTTCCACCCTTCTTTCCAAAATAGTCCTCGCGGCTGACGGCGACGTCGGCGACATACACGAAGCCCGAATGCCGATCGAAGAGCGGTTTCAGACCGGCCAGGATGGGCTCCACTTTTTCTTCCGGGACGACCGTGAGGATCATTTCGAGGCTTTCTTGCTCGCTGAACA
>CABVSA010000061.1 GCA_902500805.1 uncultured Nitrospira sp.
TGAAATATCCATAGGCCCTGCCCCAATGGGTCCAGCACCCGGCCATGCGCTCAAAAACCTGTCGGGCATCCCGCTCGCCGCCCAACACCGGCTGGCCGTCGGCATCGACCAACGGCTGGCCACTCTGATCGCACTGCGGAACACCGGCCTTCCGGAAGTACTTTTGCGCCAAAATGTCGATAGCTAGCTGAGACCAGGGCTCAGGGATATCGATATGCTCAAGCTTGAAGACAGTCGAGCCGTCGGGGTTTCGAATCTCGGACGACCGTTTGACGAACGCCAATCCCTCATATGGACTCACGCCGCGGCGGGTAAATTTGCGATCAATTCTCACAGTAGTCCTCCAGGGGGAAAAGGATTAGGGTCCATGGGTTGGTTCGAAGCCTTCATAACCGGTATGGGGTACTCACTCATTGCACGCGACACCTACATATAGCTAGCATGTTTTTTTGTCAACACCAAGTATTGTGGATGTTTGGGAAATGAGGGGACAGGCTGTGAATAGTCGAGACGTGAACGGCAGTGCTTATTTCAGTGACATAGTAGCGAGGTTATCCACAGAAAATCTCATCCAAATGAGACCTCCGCAGATGACCCCAGCCATTTTTTCTTTTAGAAGGCCATTCGGCCAATCTTCAGAGTGGCTTCCTCGACACCTTGAAGAGGGATGAATCGGCCGCCGATCCCCAGCACCACGACATTCGTCCCCGCCACCTGTGCCTCATACAGACTCACCATTCCCCAATTCTGTCGCACCGTATTCGGACGAACCACCGACTCCAGCAGCTTCTTACTCCGCGTTCGAAACACCTGCCGAATAAACTGTTGCTCCCGAGACGATGTACCCTGGTCCATTCGGTCTATCGCTTTCCCCAATTCCAGTTCAACGAAGTGCAAATAGTCATCCATCGTCGGGTTTGACCAAGCCAAACCGACCAAGAAGATCAGCCCAAGGACGATCACGCTCAAGCGAAGGAGACTCATGATGCTCTACAGTTTGACAAACAATTGTCGGGCCAATTAGCTTAGCCCAAATTCAGTGCACAGGGTCTTATTGAGTCTGGAGGAAGCGATGTTTGTCTGGAGCAAGAAACTCGTTGGCGTCCTGTTAGGCATCTTCGTACTGTTATTAGGGATTTTCCTCTTCCAAGGTGTGTCTGAGACCACCAGCGCCCTCAAGACTCATACGACTCAATGGATCATCTTGAACTATGCCTGCCTGCTGGTCTGGCTCTTCGTCTGGATGATCGACCAAGGGCGCGTCCGCGGCAAGAACGTCTGGCTCTGGCTCGTGCCCTTCATCTTGGCTCCACTGCCCACGCTCATGATCTTCGTCCTCTTCCTTCAACGGCGACTGTCTTAGTCAATCAGCATCATTCAGCAATAGCCGTGGCGGCTGATTTCCCCACGGACGTCTGACCAACCGCCTGCTGGTCTGACTCAATGGAACAACGGATTCGCCACACAGCCCAGAGGCCCGGTAACGCCGCCACGGCTGTTAAAGCATAAAATTGCGTCCATCCTACAACTTCAACGAGATCTGCTGAAGGACGACCGACAAACACACGGCCCAACGCTTCGAGCGAGGACAGGAGCGCAAATTGTGTTGCTGTATATCGCGCATCGCAGAGCGACATGACTAAGGCTACAAATGCAGCCGTGCCCATGCCCCCTGTCACATTCTCGATCACGATCGCAGCCGTCAGCGCACTAGCACTTTTCCCAACCACCGCCAACACGACAAAGCCCAGGTTCGATACAGCCTGCAAAACGCCGAAGATGAGCAACGACCGGACAAGTCCCGACCTTGTCATCAAGAGTCCGCCGATAAAGGCTCCCAACAAAGTGGCAAAGATCCCAAGCCCCTTGGCGGCGCCGACCTCGGTCGCAGAAAATCCCAACCCTCCAATCAGAAAGGCCGTCTGCAGTGCTGAGGCAAAGGCATCCCCAAGTTTATAGAGGACGATCACAGCCAAGAACCCCAGCGCCGTGGGCCTTGAAAAGAACTCTGCCAACGGAGCACCGACGGCCTCCTTCAGACTCTTAGGAGCAGCGGCCACCAACGTCGGATCAGGACTGATTAAGACAATGATCACCCCGACGACCATGATGGCGGCCATCGCCAAGTACGTCATCTGCCACCCAACATAGTCGGCAAGTGCCAGCGCGCCGGCCCCGGAAGCCAGGAGGGCGATTCGATAGCCATTCACCCAGACTGCCGCGCCCAACCCACGCTCGTGAGGCCGGAGCGTGTCCGTTCGATAGGCGTCGAAAACAATATCCAAGGACGCCGCGAGGAATGCGACGAGCACAGCATAGGCCGCGAGCCACCCAGGATGAAGCTTGGGATTGGTCAGGGCCATGAGCCCAAGCGCCACGGCCACACAGAGCTGTGTGAGGACCATCCAGCCACGACGCCGCCCCAACCACGGTGGCACCACACGATCCATCACCGGTGCCCAGAGAAACTTCAGCGTATAGGGAAGACCGACCAGCGTGAAAATGCCGATGGTCTTGAGATCGACGCCTTCAACTGTCAACCAGGCCTGGAGAGTTCCCGAGGTGAGCGCAAGCGGGAGCCCTGATAGAAACCCCAAGGGTAGCATCACGATGAGGCGCTTATTTAATAATGCGGCAAAATTGGACGAGCCTTGCGTCACAGAAACTCACCTGTGCGAGAGTGGACCGGATGAGACTGGTCGTTGTGCAGCAAGCAAACCCTCAGTTGGAACGCAGGATACCATCGCTGCCTGCGGCAACTCAGCAGAATCACAAAACAAGCGGGAGGCAACCTATCGGTTGGCACTGTGACTAACAGGGTTGTCCATTAAACAAGCAGGGTTTGTATCGAGACAGATCGAACTCAGTGTTCTCTTGGTAGATCCGTTCATTGCCGTTGACTCCGTCCTCCTCAGGATCACTCCACATCGTATGGTTCCACCAATAGAACAAGGGCTGGACTTCCGTCTGATACACGGGATTGCCGTAGCTGCTGCGCGAATACTCCTGAACCAGTCGGCCGGTCACATAATCGATCTGACCGTTGCCTTTCAGAGAATAGAGGAGAATGAACAGGCGGGCTTCATGGTCATAGAGCTCATCAATGCGAGAGTTGAGATCCGGCTCAACCGGAAGGGCATCTTTCCCCCACCCTACCGAGGAGGGACCAGCTAGAAGCCATAGAGAAACCGATAGAATGGCAAGCACCTGCCTCATCCGTCACACCCAGACTCGACGACGTTGTTCCCTCCGTGCAGCCACCAGAGGACCATGGAATGAGCGGCGTTGATAGCGAGGCAACCTTGCTGGATGACGCATGACCTCCCTATAATGCCGAACTTATGGGAACAACCCGTGCCTCTCTACATACGCTCGGCTGCCGGCTGAATCAAGCCGAAACCTCGATCCTTGGGGAAGGACTCAGGCGAAAGGGGTTTGAGCTCGTCGAGTTCGGCCAACCGACGGATGTACTAATCCTCAATACCTGTTCTGTGACGGAGGACGCCGAACGTACCTCACGCTACCTGATCCGCAAAACACTGAAGCACTCTCCCCATGCCTTCATTGCCGTAACCGGCTGTTACGCCCAAACCGGTATGGAAACCCTCACCCAACAAACCGGGATCGATCTCATTGTCGGTCAGCAGTTCAAACTTGACCTACCGGCATACCTTCCTCCTCCTCATGAGTTGCAAAAACGGTCAACTGCGGAGGTTCATCACACCAAGACGATCTCGCGCGACGACTTCGATCTGCCCTACTTCGCCGAGCCCGACTCAACTCGGGCCTTACTCAAGATACAGGACGGCTGCAGCGCCATGTGCAGCTTCTGTATCATTCCGTTCGCACGGGGACATGAGCGCAGCAGGAAGCTTGACGATATTCTCGGCGAGGTCCGGAGTCTGACGGACGGAGGCTATAAGGAGATTGTGCTGACCGGAGTGAACATCGGCCAATACACGCAGCAGGGCGTTGACTTTTGCACGATGCTTCGCCGCCTCGATCACATCTCGGATCTTGAACGCATTCGCATTTCGTCGATCGAACCCACGACCGTCACCGACGAATTGCTCGACCTCCTCGCTTCGTCCAAAAAGTTCTGCCCCTATCTACACATTCCTCTGCAAAGCGGAGACGACGAGATCTTACAGGCCATGAACCGCCGCCATACCATCAAGGAGTATAGTGCACTCATCGACAGGGCATTCGCCAAGATTCCCGACCTCGGCCTTGGAACAGATCTGATGGTAGGATTCCCGGGAGAGACGGATAAGGCGTTTCAAAACACCCTCGCGGTCGCGACGGACCTTCCGTTTTCGTATATCCATGCCTTTCCCTACTCCACGAGGCCTGGCACGGCAGCCGCCCGTCTCAAACCTCGGGTCTCGTCGCCATCGATAAAGAAACGTACCGATCTGTTACTGGAACTGGATCGTGCCAAGCGGCTGGCTTTTCACAATAAACAAATTGGAAAGACGGTGGCGGTCCTGTTCGAAACAGGAACCCGCAGCGCCTATCGATTCGGCACCACCCCTAACTTTACGAGAGTGGCGGTGACAGACTCTGCCGATCTTCAGAATCAGATCATGCCCGTGACGATTACCGCTGCGACAGACCGCTACGGATTCGGCCATATCGCCTCGGCCCAAACAATGAACTCGACCCTGGCACTGCTATGAGCGTGAAAACTCTTCCTCTGGTTCATATCGAGACGTTCGGGTGTCAAATGAACGAGTCCGACAGCGAACTCGTTCGTGCGATGTTGAAACAGGAGGGGTTCGTCTTCACCGAGGACCGTGAACGAGCCGATGTGGTCTTGGTCAACACCTGTGCGATCAGGGAGAATGCTCACAAAAAGATCTACCTCCATCTTTCTGAGCTCAAGGCAGTAAAGAAGCAGCGCCCGCTGGTGGTCGGTGTGCTTGGTTGCATGGCTCAAAATCTCAAAAGCGAGCTGGCTGACAAGGAGCCTCTCATCGATGTCTTGGCTGGACCGGATTCGTACCGACAACTTCCCTCGTTGTTGACGACGGCACTGGACGCCCAAGAACAAGGACTCGCGCGGAAGAGGTTTGCGCTCGATCTTTCGGAGTATGAGACGTATGAAGGGATCCTCCCGGACCGCAATGACGGGGTCAATGCTTGGATCACCGTCATGCGAGGCTGCGACAATTTTTGCTCCTTCTGTGTTGTTCCCTATACCAGGGGACGTGAACGGTCCCGCGACCCTGAATCTATCCTGCTCGAAGCTCGTGATGCTGCAACCCGCGGGTTCAAGCAGATCACGTTGCTTGGCCAGAATGTGAATTCCTACCGTCATGAAGAATGGGACTTTGCCAGGCTCATCAGCGCCGTCGCAGACCAGCCCGGTATTGAACGAGTCCGGTTTACTTCTCCACACCCCAAAGACTTTCCTCCGGCACTGATCGAGGCCATCGCCACACATCCAAGGATCTGCAAACACATTCATCTGCCGCTTCAGGCGGGAAGCGATCGGATTCTTGAACTGATGGGGCGAACCTACACGGGAGCCGAGTATCTGGCATTGGTTGAGCGCATTCGGATGACGATCCCTCGTATTATCCTAACCACGGACATCATCTGCGGGTTCTGTTCCGAGTCTGATGAAGACTTCCAGGCTACCGTTCGCCTGGTGGAACAGGCCCAGCTCGACTCCGCCTATATCTTCAAGTACTCGGAACGGAAAAATACGATTGCCGCACGAAAGTATGTCGACGATGTGCCGGATCAGCTGAAGGGGCAGCGGGTCGCCAAGTTGTTCGAGGTTCAACGTGCTATTACGGCGGAGCGCAACCGTCGTTACATCGGGAAGACCGTAGAGGTCTTGATCGAAGGCGATGCAACCAGATCCTCAACACAGGGCATGGGAAAAACCGACGGAAACATCACGGTCGTTTGGGACAAACAGACCGGCCACTCCGAGCCGGGGACACTGATGACGAAACACATCTTTGACGCCTCTGCTGCAACGTTGTATGGAGCATAGCGTCTAGCGGCGACCAACGGGCCGACTCACCCGCACGTTCGATTATGTACACCCATCCATCATAGTGAACATTTTCTGACAGCATCGCCCGATGGTTTTCCGACAAGTTTTTCCTCTGCTCCCCGGTCCTTCTCGCATTCGCCATCCTTAGAATCGTTTCCTCACTCAGGGCTTTCTCCCCCTCTGCTTCCTCCTTAACGAGTGATCCCGTTCTAACTCCATGACTTTCCGTGTGGATTCATGGCAATCCCTCAGGGAGCTTCTTTGAGCTCTCTGTTCGACTGCACCTCCCCATAAGAGACAGATCTCAACTGACCACCAACCGCCCCCCACCGTCTCCACCGAACACCAAGAAGGCATGGACCTTGCTCTACTCTCGACGTCCATCTTCTTCTGCACCGGAGTGGGTGAGCAGCGGTCATGAAACCCCAAGACTCTGATTCAAAGCACGGTCCCAACCAGCCCGACTCTGGCATCACGCTCGAAACAATCATTTCTGCCGGGGTAGTCGGTTGGCTGGCCATAGGCATGGTGCTCATGGGCCTCGGCATTTGGTAGCGCAATATTCAGAAATACGAAAACTCATGGGCCTCATCGCAGAGTCATGATACTTCTTGAGAATAGAACAAGCAGAAGGAGACTTCCTATGTACGCACGGTTGAGCCTCCGCGGTGCTCAGTATGCCGGGGCCTTTCTAGCCATCAATTTGATCGTGACCGGATGTTCCACACTCTCAGGGGAATCAAAAGTTGCGAAAACCACGAAGGGATCCGTCCATCTCAAAGACATCGCCGATTGGTCGTTTGAGGCGAGCCATCCTGCGATGATCGACCAGATGACCATCCGCACGGTCGTCAAAGGAGTGGTAATCGAGGACGCCACCAAACCGTTATCCAACATGCCCGCCAGTGGCAGCAAGCCGATGAGAGTATTCAGCGATGAAGACGCCGAGTTTCTTGCTCCCCTGCTAGCCCAAGGCTTATCTGAAGCGAAACCGGAGCAGATTGTCGGTTTCAAGGTGTTTTCATCGGCAGGGTCAGGCGCTGAACCCACAGCGGGCACCCTCTATGTGCACAAGGGGTCCCTCTATCTGACGATCGCTTCTGCTCAAGCGAACAAGAGGCAGAGATTCTCTTTTCCAACTGCCGCTCGTATCGAAAAGGCCCCTTCCTTTGTGGCGATGGGAAAGGGAGCCATGACCCTGGTGATCGACTACCAGGCGATTGCTAAGGCTTCGGCACCTGGATCGGTTGTCGCAACCGAAGCCCCAAAAGACTCTGTCTCATCTGTACCGAGTACTCAGGTCGCAGAAACCCTTCCGTCGCGGGACGACGAGACCCTTCTTGATCCTTCAGGAGCCTCAGCCCACACGAGGACCGACGCAGATGCACTCCAATTGAGCACCGATGAATTGCTTAACAGAAAACTGGACGAGCTCCGAGCAGCGAGGGAGGCCAACAAACTGAAAGATTCCGAGATTGCGACGCTGAAGAAAGAAGCCACGCTGGTCAAGAAGGAACTCCGCCAGCGGACAGATGAAATCAAAGCCTTGAAGGCCAGCAAAGCCTCAGCTCCGTCGGCATCGAAGAAGAAAACGGCGGAAGCGCACCGGACGCGCTGAGCATCAATCGATTCAGCCGATGTCGAACAATTCCGGTTGCAGCAGAATGACTTCTCTGGAAAGCGGCTGGCGGAAATTCATGCGGCTGTAACAGGCATAGGTCACATAGGTATCCTGTAAGCAATACTGGGCCAGCTCACGCCCCTGCCGCTTCTCCCACATTTCGGCGACCTGCTCCCCGCTACCTGACTTCGTGTCGACTTGTAATGCTCGGGCCAATATATCGAGCTTGACCCAGCCTCTCGTATCCCAATTGCTCCAAATGGCCATCGTGTCATACACCGGCTCGGTCCGAAACTTTGCGAGATTGATTTCAACACTGGGTTTCACCTGATTGATGATCGATCGTTTCTTGATGAAAGGAAGATCAAAGCCCAGCCCGTTGTGCGTGATGTATAAAGTCGGCCGGTCCTGAGCCAGCCTGGCCCAAAATTGTCGGAGTAACTCGCGCTCATTCGCTCCGTACCAGGCAATGGCGCTACGTGCCTCCATCTGATCGGAAAATTCCAGCAGGCCGATGCAGACGATGCGGCTGAACGTCCCATCGAACGCTGATTTCGCGTACGCTTCGTCGTCCGCACGACGTGCTTCCTCTACCGCACCCGCTATAAAGAGGTCGTAGCCTGGTTCCCCGGGAGCAAGGCCCTGACATTCAGCAGGCTTCCCCACAAGACGAGCCCACTCCTCACGAGGCGCTTGGACCGTTTCGATATCAAGTACGACCTTCATCGCGACACTCCCGAGGTTTCACGCTGCAAAGACTGAATCACGGCGTAATCAGCCGGAGGGAATGTAAACTGCGTCAGTTCCTCAGGAAAGACCCATCGAATTTCGTCACACCCCAGAGATACCGGCTCTCCCTGTTCGATCACGCAATGAAAGAAATGAAGCTCCACAACTTTGTCGGAATACTCATGCCGAACGATTTGATAGAGGATGGGAGAATCGATCCGAATCCTGAGTTCCTCCCATAGCTCTCGCCGTAAACAGTCCGCAAGGGATTCACCGGCTTCCCGCTTACCTCCGGGAAACTCCCAGAACCCGGCGAGATGAACACCGGCCTTCCGACGAGCGATCAAATAGCGATTATCCCGTTTGATCAGGCCAGCTGCCACCTCTATAACCTGCATAGGCACCCCGCTATGGTCTCCGTTCCATCGGACTGAATGGATAGGTCTTGCAGAACGACTTCATCGGACAGAGCAGACAATAAGGATCGCGCGCCGTACAGACCATCGCCCCAAAGTCCATGATCGCCTGATTGAAGTCGTATCCCTTCTTCGGGGGAATGAGAGCTTCCGATAATTCCCAGAGCATCGCCTTCTGCGCTTTCGGATCCCCTTCGGCAACAAACACTCTGTGCAGAACCCGTATCACGTTTGTATCGAGGATAGGGGCATCTTCATTGAAGGCAAAGGAGCGAATCGCCCCTGCGGTGTACCGTCCAATTCCTTTGAATGAAAGCAACTCCTCCGCATCGCTGGGAAGCTTTCCCCCATACCGTTCCACTGTTTCACAGGCAATCCCGTGCAACCGTTCCGGACGAACGTTGTATCCCAGCGGATACCACGTCTTCTTCACATCAGCCACCGGCGCCTCGGCCAAGTCCTCAAAGCTCGGATATCGTTCGAGAAACTCCCTGTACTTGGGAATGACTCGATCAACCTGCGTTTGTTGCAACATCACCTCGGATACGAGGATGTGATAGGGATCCGATGTTTTCCGCCAAGGCAAATCTCGACCATGTTCCCCATACCACTTCAAGAGTCGCTGCTGAAACCGACGCTTGGCGGAAAGATCCGGAAGAGGTACCTTTTGTGTTTTTTTCTTATTGGAAGTGCGTTGCCCAGGCATGTGCCGAACCTATACTCACACTCGCATGACCGGTCGCATTGTAGAAGTCTCGTTCTCCAAAAATCAAACAGGCCGTTCGATCACGCCCTACAGATCCGTGCCCTGCAAGCAACGGAGTCCATCTGTTCAAAGCAAAATTTGCATGGTAACCTCTAACCAGCTGCACAGGAGGAAGGCTATGAACTGGGAAACCTTCCGAGATCAATGGTTACGAGCCTCGGTCTTCGCCGGAGCTTTGGCTAGTATCCTCACCCCATTTCCATCCGAAGCCGAAACGCTCCAAGTGCCTTGGGAGTGTTCGACCTATACGGCAGACGCACAAACTCGTTGTGTGAATGCCTTCATGGAAGCGCAACAAAAGAAAATCGCCGAGCTAGAAGGAAAACTCCAGGCACAGCACAGTACCGTCGGCCAACTCAAAGAACAACTCGACCGGCAATCTGCTGCGACGACCAATTTGCAACGACAGCTGGCGGAGCGCCTCACGACCAGCGTCGTTCCATTCTCCTACGGGTATCCCTATAACTACGCCTTGCCACCGGCTCTTGGACTGGGACTCGGCCTGGGCCTCCATTTTGGAAGCGCTACGTTCTATGCCTCTCCGTACGACCGCCCCTATTGGGGACACCGGCATTTCGGCTATTGGGGCTACCGCTGGTGATGCCAGAGGACGACCACGCTGGAGAAAAGTCCACGAGTCCCGCCTGTTTCACGGCTGTGTAGATCGGGCTTTTCGTTGACAAGAGCGCCTTCACCACATAGCCTGCTCTATAGAGCGATCGAAACCGGTTCATTGCTTCCCAGTAGTAGAACCCTCACAAACCTAGGGCCCGTTCATTGACAGAAGCGGGACCTACTCAAAGGAATACGAGATGGTTGTTCGGAAATTTCCGCGATTCCCGGTCTCAGCTCCCAGTACACTGGTCCAACGGGATAAATTACGATACAACGCCCTGGTGAAGGATCTTTCACTGAAAGGATGCCGGTTGGAAAGTACTCTTCGCCCTTTCACCGGCATGCAGGTCGAACTGTTTCTCCAAGTTGAAGCGGACACCACCCCAATCCATGTCAGTAAGGGAACGGTTCGATGGTCCGGAGCTCAAGGTATTGGAGTCGAATTTCTGACAATTGAAGCCCCCGACCAAGAACGCCTCAAACAAATGGTGGAACAGCTCTCCATCACAGCTGGACAAGCCCTGATCGTACCGAAAGGCGAGCTGCCCAAGAAGTGACTGCTTCTCTCAGACACGCCCCACGCGGTCTCCGCACCGGTGCTCCTCTGAGATTCTTATCAACCAAGACCGATTGGTCAACGAGTTGTGTTTTGCCGTGACTGTATGGGGGAATGTGCCCCCCGCCTGGAAATCCCATTCCTAAAAAAACAGTCAGGATCGAGACCTCCTCGTTTCCCTCAAGTTGTGCCGGCAGACTGCCGATTCATCATGGTAACCCAGCCTAGGAGAGACCTGTGAAGTGGTGGAAATCGACAGCAAAAACCAATCAGGAGGCAGTTCGTCTCGACTCTGATCGCCGACGAGAGCCGCGCATAGGAGGAACGTTTAAAGTCCGATATTCCGGCTCCGACGGTAACGACATCATCATCGGCCACGGTACCATCACGGACCTGAGCCGATATGGATTCCGAATCCAGGGGAATCAACAGGTAAAGGTCGGTCTGGAGCTTGGTCTATTCCTCGAGTTGCCGGGCCAAGATACTCCCCTCTGCATTCCCCAAGCCACCGTCTCGTGGGTGAACGGGCGATGGTTTGGGGTGGAGTTACGAGCCGACCGAAAAAAAGAACCCGAATGGTTGGAGTATCTGCTGGAATAACGGTACTGCCAGACAAGACGATTGCCCCCGAATCTACTTGCCTCGAATTACGTAATCGACACCCACTGCGCATTCCTCCACAGCTTAACAGCTGTGGCTTCCTGCGTAGGTGGATGATGCTGTTGTGTCACAGGAGCAGAAAATCCAAACTGTTCCCTGCGGCCTACGAAGACGCAAGCCGATCCGGCAGGCTGGCAAGGTGGACCGGGAATTCCCCGTTCTTCGCATCGGCAACGTAGCGCCTCAGCGCTTCGCTGACCACTGGGAAGGCCATCGTCTCCCAAGGGATGGCGGAGAGTGAAAAGAGCCTGACGTCCAAACTTTCAGGTCCAGCCATGAAAGTCGGCGCCGTCATTCGTCCCCGAAACACGAGGTAGACCTGTCCGATATGAGGTAGACTGAGCACGGCATAGAGTCCGGTAATCGTGACATCAGCCTGCGCCTCCTCCATCGTCTCACGCACAGCCGCCTGCTCAGTACTTTCGCCCAACTCCATAAATCCAGCCGGGAACGTCCAGAGTCCAAGACGTGGCTCGATCGCACGACGGCAGAGAAGGACTTGGCCTTCCCATTCCGGAATACAGCCCGCGACAATCTTGGGGTTATGATAATGAATGCGTTCGCACTGATCACACACATGCCTCGGAAGATTGTCACCCACTGGAACTTTGTGTGTTACGGTCGCGCCACAGTGACTGCAGTAGTTCATAACCGATAGGTTCCCAATCTCTAACTACCAAGGACACATCGCCGGCACTGGTAGGCATGGATAACACAATCGCCCAGGCTTTGCACGTCGGTCCCACACCTCCGTCACGGCGACGACTGCACACTGCCGCAGAAGGCCAATACTCAATCGGACATAGGTCTGAGCCGATGCCATCCAGGCATCCTGCTTAACAGGTACGGCAAAGATGTCATGTTTCAACACGTTCTCGACCGCCTGCACTTCCATCCTCTTGACTTCTATGCAGAGCAACCTATTAGGTTGTTATAATGCCATGAACGTTCAGCTAAGGATGGTTACCCATGGAAGAGAATGTCCTATCGATACTGCCGATACTCCCCGTCAAGCGCACGGTTCTGTTTCCAGGAATCATGATGCCGCTGACGATTGGGCGTGAGCGATCTGTCGCCGCTGTCAACGCCACGATGAAGACGGAGGAAAAAACGATCGTCGTCGTGGCTCAACGAGATCCCCAGACCGAAGAGCCTGGACTGGCTGATCTGTATTCCATCGGGACAAAAGCCACCATCAAGCAAATCGGCCAAGCCTCCGAGGGAACCATCCACGCTCTCGTTCAAGGACTGGATCGCGTCGTCCTCTTAAAAGAGGAGCAGTCGGCCCCTTACTCCACCGTGCGCGTTCGGACTCTCGCTCGTCCTTCGGACGAGGGAACGGAGGTACAAGCACTTCACCGAGCCATTCAAGAGCTTGTGTCCGAATTGCCCCGACTGATCCAAGCCCCTGCCATTCAAGAGGTCGGTGCGATATTGAGCAACGAAGATGATTCCGTTGCGCTGGCCTATCGTATCGCCTCGCTGGTGAATCTCAATGTGGTGGAAGAACAACGGTTGCTCGAATGTGCGTCGACCCTCGATCTCCTGCGCAGCCTCTACGCTGCCCTGTCGAAAGAAATCCAAATCTTGCAACTCCGCGAAAAGATCACCCGAGATGCTCAGACAAAAATCGGGAAAACCCAGCGTGAGTATGTTTTGCGCGAACAATTGAAAGCCATCCAGGAGGAACTCGGTGAAGGTGAGAATGATGAGAACGAAGTGGCCCGCCTCAAGCGACAAATCGCTGAAGCGGATCTCCCCGATCATATCCGCAAAGAAGTCGAGCGGGAAGTCGCCCGATTAGGTAAAGTCCCGCCGACCTCACCCGACCATCAGGTCCTTCGGACCTACCTCGAGTTGGTCCTTGAACTTCCCTGGAAGAACGCCTCCGAAGAACATCTGGATCTCTCAATAGTCCGGCAGGTGCTGGAAGAAGATCATTATGGCATCAAGGAAGTCAAAGAGCGGATCGTCGAACATTTGGCAGTGTTAAAACTGAATCCGACCGCCAAGGCGCCGATCCTGTGCCTGGTCGGTCCTCCTGGTGTCGGCAAGACCAGCCTGGGGCAATCGATCGCGAGGGCTATGGGTCGCACCTTCGAGCGATTCAGTCTGGGCGGCGTCCATGACGAGGCGGAATTACGAGGACACCGGCGTACCTATGTCGGCTCGCTGCCCGGCCGTATTATTCAGGCGATCCGTCGCGCAGGGGTCAACAACCCGGTCTTGATGCTCGATGAGGTCGACAAGATGGGGCGCGATTTCCGAGGCGACCCTGCGGCGGCGCTGCTTGAAGTTCTGGACCCGGCCCAGAATCATACATTCCGTGATCATTATTTGGATCTTCCCTTCGATCTGTCGAAGGTGTTTTTCATCACCACGGCGAACACGCTCGATACCATCAGCCAACCCCTGTTGGATCGAATGGAAGTGATTCGCCTGCAAGGGTATAGCGAGCGCGAGAAAGCCGAAATCGCCCGCCGATACCTCTGGCCTAGACGGCTGAAGGAAGCCGGCATTCAGGAAAGCCAGGCGGTGCTCACGGACGAAGTGCTGACTCTTGTGATCTCACGGTACACGCGAGAAGCTGGGGTGCGACAGCTCGAGCAGATGCTGGGACGGTTGACTAGAAAAGTCGCCTTAACCTTCGCTGATCTCCCGGACGGTCAGGAACGCCAACCCGTCGCGATACAGACCGACATGCTTGACGAGTGGTTGGGATCCGAGCGGTTTATGCCGGAGGAGGCGAGGAAGCATTTACCTCCGGGCGTTGCAACAGGCCTTGCCTGGACGCCGACCGGCGGCGATGTGCTCTATATTGAGACCACCCTGCTCCCTGGAGGGCACGAACTCACCCTGACGGGGCAACTCGGCGAGGTGATGCAGGAATCGGCGCGTGCGGCCAGGAGTTATCTCTGGTCACATGCCGAGAGCATGGGGCTGGACATTTCCCGCTTTAAGCGGAACGGTCTCCATATCCATGTGCCGTCCGGCGCAATTCCAAAGGACGGTCCATCAGCGGGGATTACCATGGCCACTGCCTTGGCCTCCGCCTACGAAGGCAAAGCGGTGCGGAGCGACACAGCCATGACAGGCGAAATCAGCCTCAGCGGACTCGTCTTGCCGGTAGGCGGCATCAAAGAAAAAGTGTTGGCAGCCCATCGTGCGGGTATCCGACGGATCATTTTGCCGAAGGCGAACGAAAAAGATCTGAAGGATGTTCCCCGGGAAGTGCGTGATGAACTCACCTTCATCCTGGCCGAACGAATTGAAGAGGTGCTGCCGGCAGCGTTTAATCCTGATTTACACAACACATCCTCCGGAAATGGCAGCGAAGCTGTACAGGCCGGCACCACGGAGAATGGCTAAAGCTGGTAGAACGTACGAACGATCTGCGTCAGGTTGAACAACATCGCATGACGGCGCGTATAGACCGCATGGCCATAGTAGTGGTCGCGTGGGTTGGTTGAGCCAGTGCTATCTTTGTAATCGACCAGGAGACAGCGCCCTTCACTGGGAAACCGCACCGCCCGTCTGGCACATTCCAGCCACCGTTCAAATCCATCATAAGGCTCAACCATCTCCCAGACCATTTTGTTTGCAGCCTTGCCTAGTTCCGTCGTTGGCACAGCATCACTGCCGGCCACGGCCAGCTCTTGTACATAGTCCCCGCCCCACGCAATCGGCATCTCCATCGTGATTTGAGGCAGTTCCATCTTTGCCAACCAGTTCTTTCCATCTGTTCGCAGATTCCGGTGGTTCACGACATGCAGAAGCTTTCCAATGCCGGAAGAATCCCACCCATAGCGAACCGGCATACCAAAAGTCACGATGTCGAGCGCGACGCCATTAAGAAGGGTGGCTGTTGTGAGCAGAGATTCGATACGTCTCACAGCGTCAGCAAGTTCAGACTGGTGTGTCTGCTCAGCATAGGCGTTCAAGATGTTGAGGAGCTTTGGCCTCCCGGTGATCGGGCTTGGACAGAGCATATTTGAGGCAAGGGCCAGGACCAAACCGGCTTGCCCATGCGCCTGGACGAGAATTCGGTGGCTCTTTCCCAAGGCCTGCTCGGTGCAGAGCCTATGCAATGTATCAAGCAACCGAACAGCAGCCAGTGCTCGACCAAGATGGTGGTGCTCCGATGACCACAGTAGCCTGCGACAAGAAATTGACTGAGTCAGATTTGTATTGATGGCTTTTCGAAACGATTCGACAGAGGCATCAGTGAAGTTCCCCGCATCCCCGATCTGTTCGTCGAGCAGATGTTTCGTTCCATCATTGTTGGAGAGCGGCGGCTTCAGTCCGCCCGGCAGCAACGGAATCCCGTTGCGTTCCTCACGCATCGCCGCAAGCAAGGCATCCACCCCCGACACACCTCGTGAATAGCCCCGCTTCAGTCCACCGGCCTCATCCAACCGCTGCATGCCAAACAGATCGGTCCCGTGGAGCGAACCATGGAGAAAGACCACGTTTGCGACACCGGCTTGAGACAGCCTCGTGCCATAGTAAGCCATCGCCTCGCCCCATTTGGGGGAATCTGGAGGGACAATGTCCGTCAAATCAGCGACGCTCAATTGCTCGCCCGGATTCTTGCGCGACAGCTCATCGTGTTGAAAATTATTCTCGAGGGGCATAAGGGATTACATAGCCGATCTCGAATCTGGACTGCAACCGAATCTGTACAAATCGAGTTCTGTTACTGATGGGTACCAGAGGAACTTGGAGCGTGATCGGGAAACTTCGGCAGTACTTGACGTTTCGGCATCACGGCGGTGGCGGTACAAATTTTATTCTCTTCATCAATTCGGCGGTCGACGATCTTCACATCTTGTAAATATTCCTGCACAATCTCTTCGCGCGTCAGTTCGATGTCCTGCTCGGTCTCATGCCCTGCTCGTTCGCGGACCCGATCAATCATATGTTCCTTGACCAACACACGGATCTGCTTGGCCAGATCAGTCCGGGCCGACAGCTCCGATACACGCTGGCAGATCGCTCTCCCCTTGGTGAGGTCGCCTTGGCCCTTGCCGATCCAATATTGATCGGAGGAATAGCCAACCTCGGCTGCTGGAGTCACGGTGAACACGAGCCCCCAACCAAACCAGAGGCCTACGCCAATGGCACCGATTCCTACGTTCTTCTTCAACAGTACCATCTTAGCGATTTCCACCCGGCGCCCCAAAGGACGGAGTTCCCCGATAATGCGGGCCAGGCTGCTGCACCGCTGGGGGACCCGCTGATGGTGGAGCTTGAGGCGATCGCCTTGCTCCGCCACTCCATTGGCCTGCTTGGCCCATCGGCCGACGATCACCCTGAGGCTGTCCTGAAGGTGCCCGATAAATGGTCTCATTGAACGGACGAGACCCTGCGGATCCGCCGGGAGGCGAGACCAACTCATGGCTCGGCACCCGACTTGGGTAACTCCCCGGTCGTGGGGGAGAGGGTGGAGCGTGCGGTTGCCGATAGGCGATGATCTGCTGGGCAATGGCGATATGTGGATTGGCCGGAAAGAGACCGCTCGCACTGTTTAAGAGGCCTTGCGGAATTCCCATCGGCGAGACGAGCACCCAATTGGTCCAAGCTTGTGACACCATCGCATTCGACTGTACCCGATTGATGATTTCCTTCCGCTTGAGTGCGGCTTGCTGCACTTGCTCCGGTGTGGCCGCAGTCCCTAATGCCTGATTGACCGCCCTGAGTTCTTCTTGCAGTTGTTCGTTTTCTTGCTTCAGCTCGGCCAACTGTACACGAGCATCTTCGTTTTCCCGGAGCGCCGTGATCGCCCGGGCGACCTCCTCCGTATCCATCTGCGCCAGAAGATCTGCCTTGATGACTACCACATCGCCGTCAAGACTCGTGGAGATCTGTTGATTGAGCACCAGCACCAAGCCGGCCGTATACGTGCGGATCTCGTCTTTGGTCACGTCCATGCCATCGACAATCGTTACGCTCTCCAGATACGTGGCAACCTGTTCGAGTGCATTCCGCTTGGCCGCCTCCGTCGCGAGACGGATCGCATCTTCTCGGGTATCGCGGTCGCCCATGCGATGTTCGCCTTGGGCAGTAACGACTCGCGGTTCTGCCCAGGCAGGAGGTGTGCCTGCAAAATCGGCGGCGATGATGATGAGAAGGCACAAAACCAGAAGACAAACCCTGCAAAAAGCCATATGGAGGGACAACGACGGTGGCTCTAATCGACCGGACATCGCGTACCCTTCTCGCCTGTAAGCGGCAGACGATCAGCCTTGCGGATTCAGCTTAACACCGGAACGATGGTTCTGCCAGCATTCGGCGGGTGCCGTCTCCCACCTTGCCTTCCGGAAAATTTGCATGTTAGGGTACCTCTTTCCCCTATGAAACAACTGGATCATTGTCACGGCATGATGCATCGCACTTCCCGCAAACGCCCAATCCTGGGAGGCCTTCTAGCCTGCTGTCTTGCCTTCGGAGGGTATACTCCCGCTAATGCGACTCCTCCCTCGGAAGCAGCCGCTCCGCTCAATCCCATAACAGAGCATGTCATCCTGTTCGTCCTCGAGGGATTTAGCCAGGACTCGCTCAAGAGCGGCGCCATGCCGGTCCTCAGCAAGCTCGTCAAGGAAGGGTCTGTGACATGGTCGGCCAACGCAGTTCAACCGGCTTTACGGCTTCCCATGATGGCATCCCTCGTCACCGGCCTGCCGGTTGAGAAACATGGGATCACCTGGAATTCGTTTGAATTCAGTCGAGGCTATCCACGCGCCCCGAGCCTCTTTGATTACTTGGATGTCGGCGGGGGACGAGACAGCGCCGTCTTTTTCATGGACGAATCCCTCTATCAACTCGCGAAACCGGCTCCCTACACCGACTATCAACTCTGCGGTGCATTGCGCCCCGAGTGCGGCGCGCAAAAGCTCGTCGCCTACATCCAACAGTATTTCCAGAAAGCGGCGAGTGGTCACGGGTACGGCCATGCCGTTCATGCCCTCCCACACTTGTTGGTGGTACATCTTCCAGAGGCAGGGCGAGCGGGTGTCAGCCAGGGTTGGAATTCGAAGGAATACCAACAAGCCCTCAAGACGGTCGATGCTGCGATGAAGTCCGTCCTGGACCTCTTCAAGCACTACAATCTCTTGGACCGCACGACCGTCCTCGTGACAGCCCTGAGTTCGAAGGGGAATGACGCCGGCGGGGAAGTGACACATGCCGAGACACCGGCCGTTCCTTGGATCGTTTCCGGAGCAGGTATCGCGCGTGGCCAAGTCATCCGTCAGCCAGTGTCCATCATCGATACCGGGGCAACCGTCATGCGAATGCTCCAGCTTGAGACCCACACCGAATGGGACAGCAAGGTGATCGAGGAGATTTTCCATACCGACACAGCCACCCATCCTGTACCCCGTGCCAAGAAGCGCTAACTCTGTATGAATTTCGATATTGCGATGAAACACCGGTCCTTGTTGCTTCGCGTCACCGTCATAGGCCTGCTGACGATGGTGTTCGCTGAGGGAAGCTTCGCCGGAGATCGTCCGGCTGCCCATCTCCATGAACACCAGATCACCATTGACGCGACCAAGTTAGTCCCCATGTCATGGTGGCAAGTACCTGGCGTTACGCCCTCGATCTGGAATTCCGACCCGGAGTCGCTCGACGCCCCGAAGACATCTGAGCGTCGTGACCTGTCACTCCGTCCCGGCAAATACAAATTCATTAGTTTCACCTTCGATTTTCCCTTTACCGTCGGCATGAACGGTGCCATCGACTACTCACCCGCCTTGGACCAGTGTGTGCAAGGTCGTGGGACCCAGACCTTGATCGTGTTGTGCAAACGCACCTACCCCCACGGCGGGCAACCTGACCCCTATTACGACCAGAAACCAAACAATGGCTAACGTACTCGATACCCTATTAGATGCACTTGAGGACGTGGACGACGCCACCCGTGAGGAAGCGGCGAAGACCCTTGCCGACCTGGGTGATCCATCAACCCTTCAGGCATTACTCGTCGCCTGCAGCGATGACTACTGGTCTGTTCGGGCCTATGCCGGTTGCGGAATCGGGAAAATCGGCGGCCCCAAAGCGATTGAGGCCCTGATCAGCCTGTTCAATGACCCGATCATGGAAGTGCGGGACCAGGCGGTTGAGGCCATGGCCAAGACAGGCTCGCCTGCCATTGATCGTGTGGTGACGGCATTGAAGGACGAACGCTGGCGAGTTCGAGAACATGCCGCCAAAGCCGCCGCCAAAATGAAGGATCCTCGAGCCGTTGATGCACTGATTGTCTCTTGTCGGGACCGCGATGGAGCCGTCAAGAGCGCCGTAGCCGAGGCTCTTGGTCGAATCGCAGATCCGAAGGCCGTTCCAGCATTGATCAAACTGTTCAGAGACTCGTCAAAAATCGTAAGAGAAACCGCAGGAACCGCGCTGGTGTACATCGGACAACCATCGGTTGATCCACTGATTGATAGCCTCAACGACAAGGATTTCGTGGTCCGCTGTCACGCAGCCCGGGCATTGGGTGGGATGACGACGGACTATCAAATCGGCCGGACCTGGGTCCGTGACGCCAAAGTAGTTGAGGCCCTCATCGCAGCATTGAAAGACCCGGATCGAGCCGTTCGTGAAGATGCCACGATTGCGCTCGGCATGATCGGCGACCCGCGGGCCATCGATGCACTGATGGAGGCCATGAAAGACGGGGCCGTGAAGCGCCATGCCATCGCGTCACTCGGGATGATCGGCGACCCACGCGCGCTCCCGGCCGTGCTGAATGCCTTAAAAGGCAAAGGGATCAAGCAGGAAGGCTCACCGACACCCGGATGTATCGTCAGTGAGGATGCGTTCATCAAGGAAGCGGCGGCGACTGCGCTGGGGCAGTTTCGTGATCCACGTGTGATTCCTGATCTGATCATGTTGCTGAAAGACGGAGTCTTGCGTGAAAAGGCCGCAGCTGCCCTGACCGTCATCGGAGATGCCGCGATCGAACCGCTCATTGCCTTTCTCTATGACCCCAAGGCTTCTGAGGTTGAGGCGGAGAAGGAACGCGTCCTGTCGTACGCCTCAGTTCGCCTGACGGCCAAAGATGCCCTCAAGCAGATTGCGCTCGAAACCTTGGAAACGCTTGGATGGACTCCATCCGATGAGGAAGTAGAAATCAGTTCCAGCCAAGCCGACAACCTGCGCATCGATCGGCCATTGGGACAGACCGGACGGTTTGGACCATCCGGTGACACCGTCTAATTCAGTCCGGCGGATGCTCCATCCCTGCGTGCACGGTCACCAGGTAGGGTATTGAACGGTCACACGGAGCATTTCAATATCCCACAGGATCTTCAAAAGGACTGCCCAGCGAAGCCGCAGCGAGTGAAGAGGCACCGCATACTTGAGGCCGTATGTTGAGCCTCTGAGTGAAGCGAGAACGAAGCTGACGGACTTTTTCAACATCCTGACAGAGAGTAATATGGTCGACGAGGTTGCAGAACAGATGGCCGCGCTCCGGGACGAGGATTGGGCGATCCGTGAAGAGGCAGCACGTCTGCTTGGCCAGCTCAAAGATCCGCGTGCGGTCACTCCTCTCGTGTCCCTCCTTCGAGACCAAGATCGTTCCGTGCGTGAAGCAGCAGCAGAAGCGTTGCGTGCTATCGGAACTCCGACAGTGGAAGCACTCGGCGCCTGTCTGACGGAGAACGATTTAGCCGTTCAAGAAGCAGCCTCGGCGATCCTGGCGACCGTTGCGGATGAGCGAGCAATCACTCCCCTCTTGTCGGCACTGAGAAGCAACGATTGGATCGTCCGAATGCACGCGGCTCAGGCCTTGGGCCACGTGAAGAGCGCAGAGACCGTCGAGGCCCTGATCCCGCTCCTCCAAGATAGAGTCAAGGCGGTTCGTGAGGAATCAGCGACAGCCCTGGCGGCCATCGGTGACGCCGCGATTCCATGCTTAGTGCAGGCGTTGAAACACGACGACTGGCTCGTTCGATTGCATGCAGTGGAATCGCTCGGCAAGGCCCGATCCCCTCGTGCGGTTGAACCGCTGCTCTCGGTCCTGTTCAACGATCGTGATTCCGCTGTTCGCGAAGATGCCGTGCGGGCGTTGGGCGAAATCGGTGATGCCCAAGCTGTGGATCATTTATACGTGGCTATGCGTGAACCGGGGTTACGGACCGTCGCAGTCGAGGCGCTCGGGCGTATCGGCAATCCCTGCGCCGTGCCCGTTCTGATCGATGTCGTCACAGGCACCGCCCCTCCGGAAGCGACCCGAACAGTCGCCGGCTGTGGGGATCAGTGGAGTGAGGAGCTCATCACGCAAGGGGCGGCAGTACGGGCATTAGGATTGATTGGTGACGACAGGGCAATTCCTTCACTCGTCGCGGCCCTGAGCCCGACCCATACCCGTGCAGAGGCGGCCGCCTCATTGGCCAAATTCGGATCGAAAGTTGTTCCCGTTCTCATTCCACTATTGAATAATTCATCGGACGAAAACCTCCTGTTCCACGTTCGTGAGACCTTGACGCTCGTGGGATGGAGACCACGCCAGATCTCCATCAGCCGCCTCTGAACGCCATGTCAAAAGAAACCATTGAGACCCTGGTCTCTGAACTCACCCATGAAGAAGATTGGCGCCGCATGCGGGCGACTGCAGCCTGTGTGGCCGGTGGACCACGATCGGTCCAAGCACTGATGGACGCTCTACAAACCGGTTCTACAGAGCTGAAGAAGGAAGCGGCGGCGATGTTGGCTCGTATTAAGGACCCACGGGCCGGAGTCGCCCTCGTCGAACTCCTCGAACTCGACGAGGATGGTGTCCGCAATGCTGCAGCGACGGCCCTGGAGCAGATGGCAGGCGTGCTCGATGTGGACACCGCACGGGCGTTGGTTGCCTTGTTACCCCACACACCGGAAGGCCCGACAAGGCAAGTCTTAACACACTTGATCGGCGCCATTCCGACTGCCGTGTTGCCTTTGTGCGATCTGCTCAAGCACCCCAATGCTGAAGCGCAACTTGCAGCAGCCCTGATGCTTGATCAATTACTCGATCCTCGTTCCATTGACGCCTTCATCGATGCGATGGGACAACCGGCTGTTCGAGAAATCGCCGTCGGCACATTAAAAAAACTGAGCGCCATCCGGGAACACATCGATGTGACATTCAATGCGCTGCGCGACGTAGAAGGGGCCAGTGAGCGGGAAGAGGCGCGGATGTCGACGGTCATCGACCTTCTGAGAATCGGACGTCCGAGTGTAGAAATCCTTCTCGAATATCTCGAAGATGAGGATTGGCTCGTACGCGAGGCGGCAGCCGACCTCCTGGGAAAAATCGGAGATGTACGGGCCGTCATCCCACTGATGAAACGACTGGAACAAGACAAGGATACTGGAGTCAAGGAGCTGGCGATCAAAGCGTTGGGTTTGATCGGGGACTCCCGCCCAACCCAGCTCTATCTCGACGCCATCCCCATCCGACCGCTTCGGGTCTATGCAATGGAAGCCTTGGCCAAGATCAAAGACGTGGGAGTCCTGCGTCCACACAAGGAAGTCTTTGACCAACTCCGAACTGATCGCGACGGCCTGGTGGCGTATAATGCCGGCCTGATTGCCGATAAACTTGAGGCCATCATGGCCATGGAACATCAGACGCAAGAAGAGGACAGTGAGCATGACTGAAGAACCTCCATCCGATCGCATCGATCAACTGATTCATGCGCTCTACGACGAGAACGAAGCCTTACGCGATCACGCGATCGCGAGCCTCGGGCAAACCGGCCAGGACGCATTACCCCGACTGATTGAGTTGATGGCCGATGAGGACGTAGTCATTCGGGAGGCTGCGACCAGCGCAGTCGTGCGAATGGGCCCATCGGTTGTTGACCCAATGATCGAGGCCCTGCAGGACGACTCCTGGGCCATCCGTGAACAGGCGGCATCGGCACTCGGAAAGTTACGAGACCGGCGTGCGGTTGACCCACTGGTCAAGGCGATCAAAGACCGTGACGGAGCGGTACGGACGGCGGCAGTGTGGGCCCTTGAGCGGATCGGCGATTCACAGGCCGTACCGGGATTGATCGAAGCACTTATGGACAGCACTCTCCGGGAGGATGCAGCCCGCGTGCTCAAGAAAGTCGGCGACGTACGAGCTGTTGAGGCCCTGATCGATGGACTGCTCGGATCCAATTGGATGGTGCGCCGCCATGCAGCGGAAGCACTGGGCAAGATCGGCGATCGCCGAGGCATCGAACCCTTGATTGAATCGCTGCGCGATGAAGATTGGCTGGTCCGGCGCAATGCCGCCGAGTCGCTTGCTCGGCTCGGCGCCACAGAAGCCATTCAGCCCTTACTACCATTGCGTGAAGACGAAAACACCATGGTCCAAGAAACCGTTGAGGCGGTGTTGTCCAGCCTCGGTTGGAAGCCGGAACCGTAAACCCTTTTACTCCACTTATAGAGGATAGATTCCCATGGCAGATGAAGCCCCAAAATTGATTCAGATCGCGCCGAAGGGCGGAGAGAAAAAAGACGGGTTCAACTTAGTGACTGAGCGAGTCGTCGCTGTTAATCCGGAAAGCCGACAGCTGGAAGTCGAGCTCCTGGCCTACGACGGCAAGACGGTCCTGTTGGATGTTGCGGAAGAAGCGCTGGAGGACCTGAAAAAAATCAAAGCCGGCGACGGCGCCACCATCCGTGTGGTCGAAGAAGGCGGCAAGCGGGTCGCAAAGAGCTTCAAGATCCGTCCGAAAGATCCGAATACCGCCCGAGCCGATGCCATGTTGCTCGACCTGAACGATTCGCACTGGCTCAACCGAAAGTACGCCGCGGAGGTGTTGGGTGAGTTGAAAGATCCGCGCGCTGTTGAGCCACTCGTGGCCGCATTGACCGACGAGGTCGGTGATGTCCGGCAGCGAGCCTACGATTCACTTATCAAGCTTGGAGGCCCATCGGTCCCTTCACTGATTCCTCTCCTCGTATCGGAAGAAGACGAGATTCGTCAATCGGCGACCGAAATCTTGCGGAAAATCGGGAAGCCTGCGGTGGAGCCCCTGGCCACTGCCTTAGCTGATGCCGACGATCGACTCAAGACGCGGATCATGAAAGTCTTGGATCGGATGGGTTATAAGCCAAAAATGAAGGAGACGGCTCCCAAGGCCGAGTTGCCACGGCTGACCTAGTCAGCGGATGTAGGCCTCCTCCAGCAATGCCACGACAAGATATCCGCTTAGGATACTGCGGCTGCTTTTTACTGCTCACGAGCGTTGTATCTCAATAGCTCTCACACAATCCGTTCGGCATCTACCCCTTGGGACTATATGCCGCACGTCCTACCGATATATGCTTGAAGCCCGCTGCAATGACTCGTTCAGGATCATAGACGTTCCTCAGATCGATCAAGAGGGGCACACGCATGGTGGACTTCAGTTTTTCGAAATCAAGATTTCTGAAGACATTCCACTCGGTCATGATCACCAACGCATCCGCGCCTTCTGCCGCATGGTA
>CABVSA010000062.1 GCA_902500805.1 uncultured Nitrospira sp.
AACCAGATACGCCGCTTCTTTTCAAACCCTCAAACACCAGATTTGGTTATAACTCACCTCCCATTCAATTACCGGCTCGGTATGGGTAGAAGAAGAGGAAAAGGGGTTCACCAACTTTACGGCTGAGCCTACCGTTGTAAAGAATTTTTACAACGCCCTATTTTGTCATACAACCTTGAATCTATTGATATCACGCTGCCATCACTTGCTCAAGATCGACCCACGACTGTTAAAAATCTTTACAGTCGCCATCGATGTCTCCTGAATCATGAAATTATAAATTCAATTAGATCAATGTGTTACTGATTTACTACTAACTGGTATCGTACTTGCTTTTACACGTTCGTGTAACTGTTTGTTCACTTGAGTTCGAGATGATTCGCACAGATAGAGGAGGCTACGATATGAAGAGCCGTGCATGGATGGGGATAGCCGGTGCAGTCTTAGGGATGACCCTCGCATCAACTTCCGCTCACGCGCTATCAGTGACCCCTGCGGATGCGGATTGGACAAGCAATTCATTAGTCGCCACACCCGGTTCTATCACCGGGATCGCCGGATTAACCCATGAGTATACTCGTATCATTCTCCTTCCTGACACCGGGCCGTTTGCAAGTTCATACAGCACAACCTTTCCCGTTAACGGGGCTGGGTTTACCATGACCTACGGTAGTGGGCCAAGCATTGGCTGCCCGATCTGCGTGCTCGTGGTGCGAGGAGGCGTGGCAAATCCGTCCCAGTATCTCTTCAATCTTGGAAGTTGGAACGGGACCGAGACTATTTCCGGGTCAGGTTTTTGGCTTCCGGCCGGCGCGCTCAATCTCCCGCGAGTTACCTCCATCAGCATTTATCAGGCTGACCCAGTAGCGGCTCCGGAACCGGCATCGCTATTGTTGCTCGGTGCCGGTCTTGCCGGACTAGGGATTTGGAAGCGGAAGGCCAATAAGGTCTAGTCATTCATCGCACGTGTTGTATTCTCGCAAGGGCCAACCCTCTCTAGAGGCTTGGCCCTTGCGCATTTTTAAGAACCATCGAATCTCTCCTCTTCAATCCGAGACATTATCTGCTCGAATCTCTCCTTCTCGGATTGATAAGATGCACCAATGGCGTCTGAAGAACAGATCACTGTGACAGAACTCCGGCTCAGCTACCGCTATATCAAGGACCATCCCTGGGTGGTGACCGCAGTCAACGGATTTCTCTCCGCTTACTTCATGGAACAGCCGAGCTTTCGCGTGCAACGTCACTTTGATGAATTAGAATCCGGCATGCACGTCTGGGTCTGCGAAGTGCCCAGTACAATGAAGATGACGACCCTCTTACGAAGGCTCCAAGCGGATATCCCCCCCTGCCAATATAGCCATGTCACAACCGAACCGACCGTCCCTCCACAATATGTCATCGACTCTCGTGAATCGAGTTGACGACCGAACATTGCGCTAATGTGCAAAGCACGTGGCCAGAACATGACAGTGGAGTATAATGCATCATCATGAATCGTGTGCTCGTGCTTGGGGCTGGAAAGATCGGCTCCCTCATCGCTTGCCTTCTGAATCAGTCCGGTCGGTACGACGTTCATCTCGGCGACATGACCCTGGAGGCATCGACCCATCTCGTCAGCCAACTCAAGTTGGAACGAGTGACCCCCTGTCTGCTGGATGTGCGACATCCGGACGCAGTCAGCACGTATCTCTCCGCCCATCGATTCGATGCTATTCTCTCAAGTCTCCCCTATTTTTGTAATCCCACGGTAGCCGGCCTGGCCTTGACCCATCAGTTGCATTATTTCGACCTGACGGAAGACATCGAGGTCACCAACCAGATCAAGGTGCTCAGCGCAGGAGCTACCCAGGCTTTTATGCCGCAATGCGGACTGGCACCGGGGTTCATCAGTATCGTGGCGCACGAGCTCATGACACATTTTGACACGTTGGACACGGTCAAGATGCGTGTCGGTGCACTGCCGGTCCACCCCAGCAACGCCCTGAAGTATTCGCTGACCTGGTCGACGGATGGACTGATCAATGAATACGGCAATGTGTGTTACGGCATCGAAGAAGGTGAAAAGGTTCCGCTTCAGCCGCTCGAAGGCTACGAAACGATCGAGCTGGACGGCCTGCTCTATGAGGCGTTCAATACGTCGGGCGGACTCGGCACGTTGGCCGATAGTTATGCCGGCAGAGTCCGCACGATGAATTACAAGACGCTTCGGTACCCGGGCCACTGCGACAAAATCCACCTCTTGATGAAAGACCTCAAGCTCAATGAAGACCGGGACACCTTGAAGCGCGTCCTCGAACGGGCCGTGCCACAGACCTTACAAGATGTCGTCTTGATCTATGCCTCGGTCACGGGCACAAACAAAGATGGTTTCTTCGAGGAGAATTACGTGAAAAAAGTGTACCCGCAATGCATCAAGGGCAAGCTCTGGTCGGCCATCCAAATGACGACCGCATCCAGTGTCTGCTGTGTCATGGACCTTGTCTTGAGCCATCCTGAACAGTACCATGGATTCATCACTCAGGAATCCGTCTTATTGCGACACTTCTTGGACAACGAATTGGGAGGTTGCTTTCGATGAGCACGAGTCATTCCGCATTGAGAGATCTTGGCATCCAAGCCGTCAACTCCGGTGGCAGTACCGGTACTGGCTGGTGGTCCGGTCGCAATGATGGAACGTTGCTCCCCTCGATCAACCCAACGACTGGAGAACAGATCGCCGGGGTCTATCCCTGTTCGTCAGAAGACTATCAGCGCATCATGAAAGAATCGCTTGAGGCGTTTCAAGTCTGGCGTATGGTTCCCGCGCCGAAGCGAGGTGAGGTCGTTCGGCTGATCAGCCAGGCCCTGAGAGAGAAGAAAGATCAGTTGGGCACGTTGGTGTCTCTGGAAGTCGGAAAGATCAAGGCCGAGGGTGACGGAGAAGTGCAAGAGATGATCGACATGGCCGATTTCGTCGTCGGCCAATCACGCATGCTCTACGGAGCCACGATGCAGTCCGAACGGCCGGCGCACCGCATGAGCGAGCAGTGGCATCCGCTCGGTCCGGTGGGCGTCATCACGGCGTTCAATTTTCCCGTGGCGGTCTGGGCCTGGAACGCCTTCCTGGCCGCGATCGCCGGCGATACCGTCATCTGGAAACCCTCGCCGAAGGCCCCGCTCTGCGCCGTGGCCGTCCAACAGATTTGCAATCGTGTGATGCAGCAACAGGGCTATGCTGGTATTTTTTCGCTCTTCATCGCCGAGCAACCGGCGCTGGTCGAACAGATGGTCCAGGATGAGCGCCTCCCGCTCATCTCCTTTACCGGTTCGGTGCCGGTCGGTCGGAGAGTCGCGTCATTGGTGGGACAACGACTCGGCCGAACCTTGCTCGAACTGAGCGGCAACAATGCCGTCATTGTCGATGAGACCGCCGACCTGGATATGGCTGTCCGCGCAATTGTGTTTGGGGCCGTCGGGACTGCGGGCCAACGCTGCACGACGACCAGACGTCTGATTGTCCATGAATCGCGGTGCGAGGAGCTCATCAGCAGACTTGTGAAGGCCTATGCACAAGTCCAGATCGGTAATCCGTTGGAAAAAGAGGTGCTCATGGGACCGCTTATCGACCAGGTGGCGGTGGAGGGCTATCGTGCCGCCCTCGATGAGATCAAGAAAGAAGGCGGAGTGATCCTCCACGGAGGGCGTGTGCTGACCCGCCCTGGATACTTCGTCGAACCGACGATCGTGCGGGCTCAGAATCATTGGCCGGTCGTGCAACGCGAAACTTTCGCACCCATTCTCTATGTGATGACGTTCACTACGATCGATGAAGCCATCGCGATCCAGAACGACGTCCGACAGGGACTCTCCTCTGCTCTCTTTTCGAACGATGTGCGTCAGAGCGAGCGCTTTCTTTCGGCCTCGGGCAGCGACTGCGGGATCGCCAATATCAATATCGGCACATCCGGTGCGGAAATCGGTGGTGCGTTCGGCGGAGAAAAAGAGACCGGCGGGGGCCGTGAAGCAGGATCAGACTCCTGGAAGGCCTATATGCGCCGCCAAACGAACACGGTTAATTGGGGAACGGAGTTGCCGTTGGCCCAAGGTATTAAGTTCGGATCGTGAACGAGGTGTAATATGGATCAGACTCAGGAACTTGATAACCTCATGGAACGAATGATGGCTGATTATGTTGAGCGCAACCAGGCTGCCAACGTCTTAAAGACTATGCTCGACGAAACCGGCGTCGGGTTTACGCCGGTCATCGACCATGTCACCATCAGGACGTACGACATCGACCAAGGCGCCGAACCGTTTGTGGCGTTAGGCTATGCGTATGAGGAAACGTTGCAGTACGACGACTGGTACGCGAAGGTCTATCGCAAACCAGGATATCCCGGGCTCTTTGTGGATCAGGCCTACCAGGATGAGCGAGGCAAGACCAGCATCATTCCTGGCTGGGTGAACAAGTTTGGCGACAAGGTGTTTCACCATGTCGCCGTGCGCGTGGAAGATATTGAACAGGCGGTCGCCCGATTGAAACAAAAGGGCGTAGTGTTCGCGGGTAACATCGTCGGAGAGCGTGGCGGCCACCTCCGGCAGATCTTTTCTTCCCCTGAGATGGTCGATGGTCAGCCCTTTACTGTCCTCGAGTTGGCCGAACGCCACCGGGGCTATCTCGGCTTCCTGCCGCCGCAGGCCGATAGTCTAATGAAATCGTCAACTGGCAAATAAGAGAAGATTCCTCCGTCAACCACTTTCGACTTAATCACATCCAGGTAAGACACACGACGATTCTTCTACCCCATATCGCTAAGAGTATGGTCCGGATTACGGTCGCAGGCGATGGTCTTCATGGGTTGGTCCTTGAAAATGACCACGACGCGGTCGCACTACCCATTGCCCTCTCACCCTGGTGGATGAAACCCGACACTACGTCTTTTACACCGACTGCTGCGGATTTACCTTAGTACCCACAATTACCTTTACAGTTCACAGAATTCTATACAGTTTTATATAGCGCTCGAAAAAGGAGCTACCATGGTATTTTTTTCGGATGGTGGTTGATGTTCGGGCTGTGCGACGGACGAGAGTCGTCAGATCAGCCCATATCGCGGAGGGTATGGTCCGGATTCCGATCCCGCGCGATGGTCTTCATGAGCTGGTCGCCGAAGAGGACGACGACGCGATCGCGTTGGTCTTTCACCATCATCGAGGCCGACGGTGATTTAAAAGTGGACGGCTCTCCCTCCAGCCAGGCGCTACAGCTAAATGGCAACGCATCCAGGATGGTTTCCACGCGGTATTCATGACGCAGGCGATACTGCAACACATCGAACTGCAGTCGACCGACAGCGGCAATCAAGATCTCCTGATCATGAAAGCTGCGCATGATCTGGACCGTCCCTTCCTGCGCCATTTGAGTGACCCCCTTGTCGAAGGCCTTTCGCTTCCCGACATCGGTCGGCCGTAGACGCGCGAAGATCTCAGGTTGGAACTGCGGCAGAGGTTTAAAATTGAATCCTCCGGTCAGCGACACCGTATCGCCGATGGCAAAGACGCCGGGGTTGATAATTCCGATGATATCACCCGGGTACGCCTCCTCGACCGTACTCCGCTCCTGTGCCACAAGGCTGTGCGGTCGTGCCAAACGAATGTCGCGACCCAGCCGATGATGTTTCACGACCATATCCCGCTCGAAACGTCCTGAGCAGACGCGAAGAAAGGCGGTGCTGTCGCGATGCTTCGGATTCATGTTCGCCTGGAGCTTGAACACATAGGCACTGAACGGCATATCAATCGGGTCGACCGTGAGTTCAGCCCCATTCTCCCCGTCAGCTGACCGCGCACCGGGGCTGGGGGCCAACTCCACAAAGGCGTCCAGAAAACTCTCAATACCGAAGTTCGTGAGCGCGGAGGCGAAAAACACCGGGGTCACCTCACCGCCGAGAAACTGTTCGCGCGTGAACGGATTCCCCGCAATCTCCAAGAGCTCCAGATCATGCTGTACGTGCGCCAACATCTCTTCCGTCACTCGGCTGTGTGAGCCAAGCTCCGAGAACGGCAGCATATCGGTCTCCACCCTGGTCGCTCCGCCATGCATGGTCTTACTGAACAACTGCACCTGACTATCCGCCCTGGTCACAATGCCCACAAAGTCGCTGCCGGACCCGATCGGCCAGTTGACGGCGCTCGCGTGAATATTCAACGCCTGCTCCACCTCCGTCATGAGATCCAGGGGAGGACGCCCGGGCAGATCCATTTTATTGATCAACGTCAGGACCGGAATCCTCCGCATGCGGCACACCGCAAAGAGTTTTCGGGTTTGCGTTTCCACACCTTTCGCCGCGTCGATTACCATGATGGCGCTATCCGCAGCGGTCAAGGTGCGATAGGTATCTTCAGAAAAATCCTGGTGACCCGGCGTATCGAGCAAGTTGATGACCGCGCCCTTATACGGAAACTGCATCGCGGACGCAGTAATCGAAATTCCTCGTTCCTGCTCCATGCCCATCCAATCCGAGGCCGTCGTCTTTCCACCCTTGCGTCCGCGCACCATGCCGGCCGTGCGGATCAAGCCTGAATAGAGCAGAAGTTTTTCAGTCAGCGTTGTTTTCCCGGCATCCGGATGGCTGATAATGGCGAAGGTCCGCCGTTGCCTGGTCGCAGCCGCGAGTTCATTCAACATCGTTGTGTCAGACATCATGATTGACCCGGCAGTGTATCACATTGCATTCAGAAGAGGAGAGTACTTATCCGGGGAAATCGCTGGGTAGCTTGAAACCGGCTCGCTCCACCGTACGACGGACAGCGCCCAGGACAGCTGGGGCATCGGAACATGGTAGGACTGTCACGTCCGGAGCCGCGTGAAGTTGAACCATCAGCTGATCAACCTCGTCCCTCAGAAGCCTGTCACACGTCTGGTAGAGGCCATCTGAGCCTTCCTCGAGCAGGTTATGTTGTTCAAGGATCATGCGCAGTGTCGCCAGGACACCTGACGTGGGAGTCGGCATGAGCAGGGCCGCAATTGCCCCATGATCGAGCCGGAGTTTGGTCGAGATAGGAAGCGGCTCTCTCCCACGCCGCCGCTGAGCCGCAGGGAGAAGAATCTTTTCCTCCATCCCAATGTGGCGCAAGAGCCCGGCTCGAAAGCGATCGTAGGATTCCCGCTCCACGTGGCCGTCTCCAGCAACTGCCAAGTCTAGTAATCGCTCGAGTCGCCGGTGATCGGCCGCCAGAATCCCGGTGATCGAACCATTCGCCTCACCGTCATCACACACCATCGAGACAGATTCCACAGCACCCGCTCCAACAACACGTGCTTCTCGGGTGGTTCCGAGTTTCAGCAATGATTAATTCGTACGACATCGATCTATGATCGCGACAGAGCATACCGGGTCGAAGGGGCAAATTCCATAGCTCCTTCTGGGCTGCAGAGGGTTGGCTGATGTGTGGTCGTCAGGATACGGTCGGACCCAGGGCGATCGAACGTCCCATCTGTCCCATCCATCCGCTCAGTGCCAGACTGCTTGGGCGTAGACGGCTAACACTGAGATGAAGAAAATGACGAAGGCAGTGGAGAATGAAACCAGGAAGGAACACGCACCGGACGGTTGAAACCGAGCTCGCCGAATATGAGGAAACCGCATCAGGCAAAAGGTGATAAACGAGGCCGCTGCTCCCGTGAGCGCCAGAAGCATGTAGGCTGTTTCCATACTGATCCTCCACTACGTGAGGAAATACAGCAGGCCGGCGCCTCCGATCAGAACAAACGCCGCCCAACGAAACAATCCCGTTCGAGCATCGGACTGACCCTGCTCGATTCGACGTTGCAACGCGGGCTGACTTCGCAGATAGGCATCGACAGAAGCTTTGGCCTCTTTCAAATCGACATGTTGTTCTCTGCGAACCAAGGTGATCGCATCAGTGACTTGGCCTTGCCACAAGGCCGCCACAGCCGCGTCAGAGATGGGTTGGTCAAAGAGGGACCTTTGCGCGGTCTCAACAATCGGCGGATGAAGGGAAGCGCGTGGCATAGGCTTATAGATAGCCTACCACCATCATGCGATGGGCAGAAGCGAATCGACAGAACCGACAGCGTGAATCGTCGCACGTGAATCGTATTTCGTTCCGGACTCAGACGCTTCACGCTTCACAAATAACGAATATAGTTACAACGGCGTAGGGCGCGTCCTACAGCTGCTTCGGCCACAAGGAGCTGAGTTCAGGATATTGAGCCCGGTAGTCGGCATGGCTCGCACGAATAACTTTGAGCGCTTCCTCCCGGCCATACACACTGGTAATTTCTACCTTATGCTGAGTGGTTCCCGGCGCGCTCTTGTAGGTCAAAAAATAATGTTGCAGGCGATCCATGAGTGCCGACGGACATTGTGAAATGTCCGTGAAGCCTCCGTACACCGCGTCATCCCGCATGACGGCAATAATCTTGTCATCGGCTTCCCCACCGTCCGCCATACTCAATCCGCCGATCGGGAGAGCCGTGAGTAAGATATCGCTATGCGGAATGTTTTTTTCTGACAAGACACAGATATCCAGCGGATCACCGTCCCCGACCATGCCCTTGCGACGAGCTCGCTTTGCAAACATCCCGGCCACCTGTTCCCCAGAATAGGTCTGTGGAATCAAGCCGTAGTAGACCGGGCAGCAATTCGAGAACCGCTGCGGCCGATCAACCTTGAGAAACCCGCTGCGTTTGTCGACTTCATACTTGACCGTATCGGTGGGAACAATTTCGATATACGCCATGACGATGTCCGGAGCTTCCTGACCGATCGACACGCCATGCCACGGGTGTGCCTTGAACATCAGTCCGAGCAGACGCTGAAAGGGATCGCTTCCTCCATGCGTATCGTTCATTCTCTCTATAGTCTTTCCGGTAGTCTTTACTCGCTTCTCTTTCATGTGTCCTCCCCCATCGATTCGTGGCACGAGTGTAGGCTTAAGTTATAACCTGAAACGGCCGAAGAAATACGAAGCGTCCCCTCAACTATGCATGCTATGTCGGACTGATCGCGAGCACTATGGCACACATGCAACCTGCTAAAACACAACCCGCCGGACCAATCCCGACGAGACCAGACGACCTCAAGATCGGCATGTACGTGGATTTGAATTGTTCGTGGTTCAAACACCCGTTTGCGAGCAAGACCTTCACGATTGCATCTGATAAGGAATTGGCCATCATTCGTGGCCTTGGGCTGGACGCTGTGCTCGTTCATCCCGCACTATCAGATTCTCAAGGTCCCGCACAAAACTCCCCAGATGGTAACGATGAAGGAACAACCGCAGCGCCCCCCCACCCTCATACGACAGGATCAGACACAGCGCGCTGCGATACGTCTGCTCCACCCCCAACAATCGTCCAATATAAAGAGAGCCTTCAGCAAGCCGACATGCTCTATCGGCAGACAGTCGCTGAAAGCTCACAAGCGCTCAACGAGATTAAAAATGGATCTGAATCCGGCCTGGTTGCGGCAAAGCAGATGATCCATGGGTTGACTGAAATACTGGTCAGTGACAACGCCTCAAGTGCCATGGGAAGTTTGTTGGGCGCCCAAGAGCTCGATGATCTCAGTGTTCTGCATGCAATGAACGTGGCTGTACTCTCCATGCTCGTCGGACGCCAATTTGAGCTGGGCCATGAAGCCATGCACACACTCGGGACCGCCGGATTCCTGCACGACATTGGTGAGCAGTCACTCCCACCTGATCTCCGACACCGGAGCTTGGACAGCATGAATACCGAGAATCGCAACGTGTTTCAACAACACGTGGATTTTGGGCTCAGCATGCTGGCTCAATTCCCAGGAATTCCGGATGACGTACTCAGCATCATCAGGAATCATCATGAGCGGGTTGATGGATCCGGCTATCCTGCCCGGATTCGAGGCGATCAACTTTCGCTGCTCTCTAGGATTCATGCGGTGGTAGATGAATATGAAAGCCTCGTGAATACAGCCGATCCTCTCACAACCATGACTCCCACAGAAACTTTGTCCAAGCTGTACACGGGTGCCAAAACCAAATTCTCAGAAGAGGTCGTCGTTGCACTGATTCAAACGCTCAGCGTGTATCCCCCTGGAACGGTCGTAGCCCTCAGCGATCAGTCGGTTGGACTAGTCGTCAGCATCAATCTCCACTCCCGTATGCGTCCCCTCATTGTGCTGTACGACCCGACCATCAACCAAGCTAATCCTCACATTGCCGATCTCAGTAAGGACCATACCCTCTCCATCGTACGAAGCATCCCGAGAAGTGAGCTCTCGCGGGAAACCTCCGACTATCTCAATCTGACAAAGTGGACAGGGTTTTTCATCAGTTCCTCCTTAAAAACATTGGAGGAGGATCGGGCAGCCTAGCAACTCCTGTGCATGACTCATTTCAACGGCTCCGCCCAAGAGGAGTGCTTCACTGGCACTGAGAATACCTGAGACCATCATCAGACCCCTCACTGTTCACAACCCTCCGCGCAGCATCAAATTACATCTACTTACTTCCCACGAGCTTTTGCGATCACTGCCGCCACATCATTCAGCTTAACCGTTGCATCGAACAACTCCATCCCGACCAATTCCGTCAGTTGCACCGCATGAGAGCCAACCTTGGCGACCTTACCTTCGACGTCCTGGCCTGAACACAGCTTGACCTTCACGCGCTTTCCGACTTGCTGTTCCAGTAGAGATTTCATCGCATCAGGGCTGTTCACATCCACGATTGATTCATCGGCAGCGACAACTGCCGATGTTCCAGCCATCCCAAGTCCGACGAGTAGTGCGCACGCACAGACTGCCCTGCTTATTCCTTTCCACATCCTCTCCCCCTTGATGAATATGCTCACGATCACAGATGCCCTTCCAAGGTCTGAGCTTACCGCGAGTACGTAAGAAAGTCATCTACTGCCTCATTCGTGCCACTCACACTTCCCAACCGCGATAGAAGGACCGTCGCCACGCACTGAACGGACAAGGCCATTCGATTCAATACATGCATTTGTCATCCTGACGGCATGACGAGCGACAGCACGAATACATGACCTCCCACTCTCATGCACAACCTTGAAGAACATTAGCCGTCTCCCGAATTTTTCGCTACACTGACCTCGCACGTATGAATACCTCTCGCCTCAGACGTGACCAGAAAGAAGAACCCTCGCCCGACAGGATCAACAACCCCACCCATCCCGTGACGACCCTCCCCGCGAAGATCCCTGACATCCAGCACAAGACCCGCGCGTCTCTGGTGGTACGGGCCGGCGGCGTCTATTTTCTCGTTGCGCTCGGAGTCGGATTCGTACTCGAGATCGTGCGGCTTGAAGTGATCGCCCTACACATCAGCGAACTGATCGCTCGCTTATTGGAAGTCCCCAACACCCTCGTAGCCATGATCATCGGCGCAAAATGGACCATCGACCGATTTCATCTGCCACCCCTTCCACGCATACGGCTCGGCATCGGGTTCGTGGCCTTCGTCTTGATGATTCTCACGGAGTCAGCGATCGTCCTTCCGCTTCATGGCCTCACCATCGATGAGTACATGGCCCTTCAACATGCTGTTGTGGGGGTATTGCCGGTCGGTGTGCTCGCCGTGCTGACCGGCATGCCGTTGCTCGTCAGCTATCGGTGGGAACGCTGATGTGAGTATCTCTGATACGTAGTAGCTCCCGCCCCCTTGGCCTGCCCTCCCTCATATAATTCCATGTCTGATTGAACGGTGCGAGTTTTAGGTTTCAGGTTTCAAGATTCTTGTTTCATGTTTGCGGTTTCCCTACAACTTGAAACACGAAACCTGGAACTCAGATCCGAACGACGATTAGTGTCACAGCGGCAGCTTGATGGCTACAGACAAAGCGTTGATGAGTCATGCAGGTTATGCCTTGTATGCCTTGACACTCACCCCCCTACTCATGGGATACCGACCGTGGTCCTGAGTTGAGCATCCGGCCAATCAGAACTGACCAGGGGCCAACCACCGTTCTAGTGATCATTCGGCCAGAGAGAGGAGTCATCCATGAATGCTACTCGATGTCTTGCCTGGATAGGTCTGGCACTCTTCATCACCACCGTCCCGCCTGCTGCAGCTGAACCATCTGACCCTGAATCAGCCATCCGACGGCTCGTCCGCGCCAACGCCGAGAAAGACTTGCGCACCCTCTCACACATGATGGCCCATGACGCCGACATCATCAGCTATGGCGTCGCCGGTCGGAAATATATCGGCTGGCCTGAGCTTGAGCAAGGCATCAAGGAGGAATTTCTTAATGCCCAGAAACTTGAGATTCCCATTAAAGAGCTGAAGGTGTGGACGAAGGGAGACCTGGCTTGGTACGCGATGGAACTCGACTATATTCGGTATGTGACCGACGTGGCGGGACTCAAACAGACTGTGCTTCCCATGAGGGAAACCGGCGTACTGGAACGACGTGATGGCCGATGGCAATTGTTATCGTGGCATGAATCCTTTCGATCCGCGCAGCTCACTGGCCCCCTCACCTCACCATCCAGTGGTTCCTCAATACGTGCCAGCGAGAACACCCAAGCCCCATCCGATATCAATATCAGTGGAGAATGGGAGATCATCGAGGTTGAGGATGACAAACGATATACAGCGACGTTCGACAAGAACGGAAATGGGCCCTATACCCAGCATGGCGGTCGCTTCACAACGAGCACGATCACAAACCGCTTATGGCAAGGGACCTGGAACCAGCCAGGCAATGATCGGGAGGGTGGATTTGAAGTCCTCCTCTCAGAGGACGGCATGCAAGCCAAAGGAATCTGGTGGTACAGCAGAGTCGGCACACAAAAGAACATTCCCCCGCGCGAACATGGTGGGACCTATCACTGGAAGAAGGTCACGCGGTAGCGAATTTGAATCCGCCGGGAGATGAAGAGAATGAAAGAGCCACGGTTAGCATCTATTGCTGGGAACAAGCTAGACCTCGACAGTTCTGTGAGTGCAGGAGGTGTCAGGCCGCTTTGAGAGGCGCTTGCTGATCATCCAGATTTGGCTCTTGAGTAGTCTATTCCTTTGCAACCTCCTGCTCACCGGCAAGGAGTTCGCCGTGCCCAGTCGCCATCTCTTCTCTTTTTTTGATATTCCCTTGTAGGGCTGCACCCACGAGACCAGCAACCCTCGGCATTCTGAGATCGCCGATACCATCTTTCAGCTTCTCACTGGGTGGCCATAGAATCTGTCCTGGTTCATCTCGCTCGAGCTTCTGGTCATGGACTGGGCCAACTGACATCGATAGAATGTCGATCGGTCCAGATACAGTCACCTCACCACATCTTGGCTCTGCCGGAGGGTGCGCCATGAACAAAAATGGTTGGATGCTTACTCGCGTAATCGCGTTCCTTGGAATCATGGTCAGTCTTGACAACGTTTTTCTCAGCGCGACGCCGGATGCACAGGCCGAGTCGTTCAATGTCAAACCCGGCGCATGGGAAATGACCGTGACCACTGTCGCCTCAGGGATGAAGCTTTCTCCTGAGCTATCAGCGAAGATGACACCGGCCCAGCGCGCACAAATGGAGCAGATGGTGAAATCCCGAGAGGGTAAACCTCACACCATGACCTCTCACTCCTGCATTACGAAGGAGGATCTGAGTCAGGATCGGATCATCAAGGAGATGGAAGACGAGGATGAGGATACGGCGGTTCAGTGCAAGATCAAGGTCATCTCCAAGTCCTCGTCCAAACTTGTGCTCGACCAACTATGTCCTGGGCCGCCCAGCTCGGCCACCCATTTCACTATCGAGACGAAATCAACCGAGCACATCGTCGCAATCGGCAATCGAAGCGAGGCAGGATCAGGCAAGTCCCGTATCGACATCAAAGGGCAGTGGCTCAGCCCTAGTTGTGATGGGCTCGACGAATAGAGAGTTCATCTAACACTTTTACTCGGTGACGTGATGTAAGGAAGAAGGAGTCATGCGCTACTCGGAGATGTGATGACCTTCCAAGAGCAACCCACTTCGCTCCTACAATACTGTGCTGAATTTGCAAGTATCACCAGAGAGCTGCTTTGCCCGAGATAGCAGTCGCGCTCACCTCTTGTAAGCTCATCAACGTAGCCCTTGAGGAACCGCGTGAGTCAGGGTAGACTGAATTTCCTACATTCTTCCCAACCCGAGTGAGCATAATCATCTGAAGGAGATTCTTATATGAAGACCATCACTACGTTGGCAGTCTGTTTCGTCTCAGCCCTCATCAGCCTATCCCTGTCCATACCTTTTCACGCTTTTGCTCAGGGCCTCCCGCCTGCAAGTAAGCAGAAAATTGAAGCAACCCAGAAACCTGTCAGAACCATCGGCATGGAGGACTATCGCAAAATCGTCGAGCATCCTGGGGAAGCCTTGATCATCGATGTGCGTGAACCGCAAGAATATGCAGCCGGGCACGTCCCAGGCGCAATCAACATCCCACGCGGCGTCATCGATTCTCAAATCTGGAACCATGTCGGATCCTCGGAGAAGGCCAACCTCGAGCGCCCGATCGTGCTCCAATGTCAAAGTGGGAGACGCGCGACCCTTGCCGCTCAAACTCTTGGTGAACTTGGATTCACGCAAACCTCTGCGGTCATCATGAACCTTGACGACTGGAAAACCTCCGGCAATCCTTTTGTCAAATAGTCGTCCACCCATTCGGATTCCACTTGTGGAGCATCCCATGACTGTCGACAGTTCTCTCCGTGTGATTGCCTGCGTCAAGGCCAAGCCCGATCAGATCGCTCAGGTGCGAGCAATCCTGACGGCCCTCGTTGAGGCAACTCGCCGAGAACCAGGCTGTCTCAGCTACGAGCTCTTGCAGAACCATGCCGATGCGACTGAGTTCGTGTTTGTCGAACGATGGGCCAGCACTACAGCGGAACAGGCGCATTTCATGACGCCCCACCTGTTGGCCACGCTGCAACAGCTGACCGGTCTTCTGGCCTCAGAACCTCAGATCTGTCGATACGGCGTCGTCCGATAGCCCGCCGTGCAAAACCCTACCGCCCGGAGGACCAAGACGATGGCATCCATGACAGCAGACACTGAACTTACGCTCTCATTTCAGAATCAGCGAGCCATCATCTCCCCTTGGGGTGCATCGTTGCGCCGATACCTCTTCGTTGATACAAACGGACAGGAGATCGATATTGTCTGGGGCTATTCTGGTGGCAGTGGAAAACGTGGCGGGCAAGGCGATGTCCTGATTCCCTTTCCCGGCCGGATCGGGAACGGACGATATTCATTCGATGGACAGACGTTCCAACTGGAATGCAACGACAAGGAAGGTCCAAACGCCATTCATGGCTTTGTTCGGAGTATACCCTGGGACATCCAGGACCATGACTCAAATCGAGTGGTCATGTCGGTGAAACTCAATGCCGAGACCTATAGGCCTCGTGGGTATCCCTTTTCTTTGAACATCAGGGTGACCTATGAGCTGAACGCCACCGGGCTGTCCTGCGCATTCACGGTCGAAAACATCGGTGACCGTACCGCCCCAATTGGCATTGGATTTCATCCCTATTTCACCGTCGGCACCAACATCATCGACGAGGCAGAGGCACAGATCCCCGCTACCGGATTCTTGGAATTCAATGAACGACTCGTACCGACTGGGACCATCTATCCCGTACAGGATACGCCATGGGACTATCGGCGGTTTCGCCCGATTGCACAACAACGCTTCAACCATTGCTATGTGAACTTGGAACGTGATGCCGAGGGGATCGCCACAGCCGCTCTTCGTCATATCCCAAGCAACCGAACCATCACTATCACGATGGACTCAGCCTTTTCGGCAGTGGTCGTCTATACTGGAGATGCCATCGCGGATGCTCCGCGCGCTGCACTGGCCATCGAGCCAATGACCTGTGCGAGCGATGCCTTTAATCACCCGGAATGGGGACTCACGCGATTGGCTCCCGGCGACACCTTCTCCGGATGCTGGAGTGTTGATGATTCAAGCCGAGGTGGGGCCTAGCCAATATTCTTCAAGACGGTTCGCGGTGAAGCAGTTTGAATTGCGAGTTTCGTGACGCGTCGTACGTGAAGCGTATCTCGTTCCGGATAAAGACGCTTCACGCTTCACACACGACGAATGACGACTATTGTCGCAACTGCTGATCGGGTGGAGCCTGAACAGCCTACCGCTCAGGCTGCTTTCCGGAGAGTGGGAGACTTTTTACCGACGAGGTCACGCCAGAGGAGACCGAGCTTGAACTGCACTTCATCGAAGGAATCCCCTTGTGCCGACTGATCCGGGTATCCCTGCAGATGACCACGCCACTTGTCTTGATCCAGCGAGATCACGTACCGAGGTGTATCGAGGCGGGGTTGTTCGACCACGGATCGTTCAACACGGGGAAGTTCGCGAGGACTTTTTACGAGTTCTTGGCTTTGCTGCTGCACTTTCATTTGCAGCTCATCGAAGGAGGCCGCATGAACTTCCCGCTGCGGATTCCCTTCGGGATGCGCCAGCCATTTCCCCTGATCTTGCCGAAAGACCCAATTTGGCCGTTCCATTCCGGTGAGCATAGCCAAGCCGTCACAATCTGACCAGTACTTTCTATTTTTTTGCACATGAGCACCACAGACCACCGTCCTCCCCACACTGGAGCCCTCTCCTATCGTCAGGTCTCTGCCAATCAGTTGTCCTTTCGGGTCGCTATGGCCGGAACGGGAGACCCACTGATGCTCTGCCTGCATGGATTCCCTGAATGTGCGCTTTCATGGAGACACCAGCTTCACCCACTGGCAGAAGCCGGCTATCGCGTCTGGGCCCCTGACTTGCGTGGCTATGGTGGCACAACACGTCCCATTGGCCTTGAGGCATACGCGATCGAGTCATTGCTGGAAGACGTCAGCGGGCTGGTGACAGCCGCCGGAACGTCACAGGTCATCCTCGTCGGACACGACTGGGGCGGCATCATCGCCTGGTACTATGCCTTGCGGTATCCGGAACGCCTCAAGGCCCTTGTGATCCTCAACGCTCCCCACCCGGCCTGCTTTGAACGAGAACTCCGGCACTGGCGACAATTGCGTCGCTCCTGGTACATGGGCATGTTTCAGATCCCTCACCTGCCTGAAGCAGCCTTGTCCGTGAGACAGGGCTACATCATCGGGAAAATCTTTGAGCGTATGGCGATTCACCGGGAGCACATGCCAGATGACATCGTGAAACTTTACCGGCAAGAGGCCTGCGCACCAGGCGCTCTCACCGCCATGCTGAACTACTATCGAGCTGCCCTGCGTGGCGGAGGAGCGCTGCGTCAGCGCAGGTTGGGCTATCCCACCATCGACGTTCCCACCTTGGTTCTGTGGGGACTACGGGATCAGGCTCTTGGTCCCCACAATCTTGATGAATTGAACCATTTCGTGAGCCACCTGACCGTAGTCCGAATGGCCGATGCAGGCCATTTCGTCCATGAAGACGAGCCGAACCGAGTGACGCAGGAAGTCGTGACCTGGCTGCAGAATCTATGAGTGCCCCCCGACTCTTCCTCCTCGCCGCTTAGTTCCCTGAACGACTTCTACTTGAGGGCCTCTGGTACCGATTCCATTTGTTCTCTCTCACAACGCTCCTACCTCCAACCATAATCGCCTTCTCTAAGCTGCGGGAAATGATCAAGTTATTGACCAATCAGCCGAACAAGATACGATGCCATGACAAGGCTTTCTGGATGTCTTCCCAACAAGACGGGGCACCTATGAAACGAATGGGGACTGCCACAGCTTCGCCTACTCAGCCGCCTTCCAATAGATCCACCACCGTCCTGCTGGTGATTGGCGGGCTGCTACTGGTCGGCTTGATTTACAGCGTCGTGGTGCGCGACGCGCCGGTTTCTTGCCCCAATGAATTGGTCGGCGCCTGGATCACTGCGGCAAACGGATACGAGAACGGCATGCTGGTATTTACCAAGACAGGTGTCTCGTTCAGCGTCGGCTTCGAACATCTGGATGCGCAAGCCATGCGACGCATCGACGTGAGTGCAGAGGGACCTCGCACGTTGTACACAATCGTCTACGGCGACTCTCGCAGTGATGAGCAGACCTTATCATTCTACTATCACACCAAGGACCAGACCATCACCTTCAAGAACCAAGCCCATCTCGTCTGGACGAGAAAAGCGGTGGAATTGTGATCGGTGTTTTTCAACGGAGACAGCTGTTCGTCCATCCCATCCAATACTGGTTTATCGGAACCACGCTGATCTACGTGGCCTGCCTGTTGATCATGCTCTATGCCGTGATCTTCCTACCGATGGTCGAGCCGCTCTACGATCCATCCCTGTCTTGGGAACAGCATGCGCAGGTGGCATCCCAGTTCCTTGAGCTCCATTCGCGCATCTGGCCCTGGCTGATCATCACCTTCCTCGTGTTACTCCTCCACTCCCTGTACCTCATGCACCGTATTGCCGGACCACTGTACCGATTTTCCACTCTCTTTCGGTCGATCGGAACCGGCGATCTGCATCAACGAGCACGGTTACGGAAGCACGACTACCTTCATCGGGAAGCCCAGGCATTCAACACGATGTTGGATAATCTTGAGAATCGGATCAAGACCATCCAGCACCATTCGACACGTGTCACCGAAGCCTATGACGCGGTGGCGATCCACGTGCACGCACAGGCCCCTCGCAAGATTACAGCGTCATTGCAGACTCTTGACGAAGAGATCCGCCGATTCAAGAGCTGTCTGGCAACCTTCGACCTGAAGATCGAGAGCATGCCCGAGCAACAACGGTTTGAATTTGATGAGTCGCCTCAGCGGGACTCGCCGACGATCATGAAGGCTGCCTGATCATGGGGATACCACTTCGCACGACTGACAAATCAGACCAGAGTCCGGACTCACCGGCGGAATCACCCGCCGGCAAAGAATCTCCACGCCTGCCCCCCACGCTGACTATCGTCCCCCCAAGTCCTATTGACGCAGCACCGCAGACGGATCGCCCCCACACAAGGCGTGGGTTCAACATGGCGCACCCGCTGCAAGTCCGCATGCTGAGTCAGGTCATCCTCTATTCGGCGATCATCTTTATATTGTTGGCCATTCCCGTGTTCAAACCGCTCATGCAGGCGCTTGATAATCCCGCGCTGTCCTGGCAAGAGCGAGCCGTCGTCGCCAACGACCTTCTCAATCTCCACGCCAGATTCTGGCCCTGGGCGCTTGGCGCCGGCCTCGTGGTCTTGATCCATTGCATCCACTCGGTCCGACTGATGCATCGGGTGGCCGGCCCCCTCGCTCGGCTCAAACAGGTGTTCCCTCAGATCGGCAACGGCAACCTGTGCGTTCGCACCACGGTGCGTCAAGGAGACTATTTGACCCCGGAGGTCGACCTAGTCAATCACATGACCACTCAGCTGCACTCGAAGATCACGGCACTCAAGCATGTGCAAGTTCTCCTGGCACTCGATGCCAGCCGGATTAGGGAACTGGCGATAGCGAAGGAAGATCCTGCCCTAACCAGCCTCGCAAAGCAGATGGAACAGAATCTGTCAGGTCTAAAGTCCTCCCTGGATACGTTCAAAACGCATAGCGGCTAGACGATGATCATGAACCACGAACACAATTTCATCCTGGATCCCCTATTTCGACCGAGCCGAACGTGCCGATCGTATTTGCAGCACGCTGATGGATTTAGTCTCATTGAACTCATGCTGGCTGTCTCGATCATGGGCGTCTTGGCCGCTCTGGCCGTCCCCAATTACATGGAATTTATCGAGAAGGCACGCGTGGCACGATCCATCTCGGAACTGCACGGGCTCGCCAAAGACATTAAAGGATTCGCCTTGGCTGTCGGAACTTATCCCAATAGCCTCGCAGACGTCGGTCGTAGCACTATGCTGGATCCCTGGGGAACGCCCTACGAGTACTACCGTATCAATTGCAGCACGGTTGAGGACACTATCAATTTGGCCAGACTGAAATTGCGGCGGAAAAATAGCCCGCGAGTGATTCCCGCCGGCTACACGTTTTCATCAGACAATGAATGGCCTGTCGCACTGAGCGTCGATCATGGACCGCATCAGGCCTCCCTCTACCTTGCCGCTGCAGGCGGCAACGGTGGAGGGAACGGAGGGGGTAGCGGTAACGGCGGAGGCAACGGAGGTGGAAATGGCAGCGGAAGCAATTGCAGCGAGAATGGCGCGCGGAAGGACCGACACCTTCACCCTATCAGCTCCGACTTTGACCTGTACAGCATGGGAAAGGACAGAGATTCGGTGAAGCCGTTGACGGCACAAAAGAGTCATGATGACGTCATTCGAGCGAGTGATGGCGGATATTACGGTTTGGCCAAGAACTTCTAATCTGTTACGTCCATGCAGACGACGCTGTCTCATTCCCTCTTTCATAGCCGTATTGGACGCCGCATCCTCACGCTCTTCGTGCTCTGTGCACTGATCCCGACCTCGCTCCTCGCGTGGATTTCCTATCGACAAGTCAGTCAAGAACTCATTACCCAATCAGCAGCCCGGCTCAAGCAAGAGAGTAAATCCCAGGGCATGGTGCTGTATGACCATCTGCTGACCCTCACGGCGGATCTCAACCGGATTGCAGCCGAACTCCCACAAGATGGCACCGTGACGGAAGAAGTCGCAATCAGCGATTCCGTGAAAGAGTTGGCTCATCGCTTCCGTGACGTACGGCTCACTCCCGCGACCGGTCCTCAGCGACGGGAACTCACTCAAGCTCAGACCGCCCATCTCCAGGCTGGCAAATCACTCCTCGATGTCTCGTCCGCTGCCAATCAGTCGCCACAACTCACGCTGACCCGTCTTGTCAATCCCATGCACTGGGAGGCCGGGCTGCTCTCCGCACACCTTGACGACACTGCATTATGGGGCACACAGGTCAAGGAGTCGTTGCCGGGCGATACGGATCTCGTCATAGAAGACGGCGACCGTCATGTCCTCTACTCAACCTTTGCTCAGCCGGTCATGCTCCCGGACTTTCGTCGCCACGATCTTGCCGCTCCCATGGGCAATGGGATGATCTGGAAATTGGACGCCCACGAGTATATCGCCGGGGCCTGGTCGATGCCGCTCCGCCATACGTTTCTGGTCGAACCATGGACGATTGTCCTCAGCCAAACGCGAGCTTCGGCCTTGGCGCCGGTCGACCAATTTCGACACACCTTTCTGCTGGTGATCGCGTGCGCATTGAGCGCCGTTGTCCTGCTCAGTCTGGCTCACATCCGACGCAGCCTCCAACCCGTGACACTGTTACAAGAGGGAACCGCGCGTCTCGCAACCGGGGATTTCTCGACCCAGGTGACCGTTCAGAGCGGCGATGAATTCGAGCAGTTAGCCGATTCGTTCAACAGCATGACGGATAAACTCAATCAACAGTTTCATATGCTGGAGACATTGTCGGCGATTAGTCAGGCCATTCTCTCGAGCCATGAGCCGGCCGCCATGGTGAAGATCGTACAGGCCCGCATCACGGAGAGCATCACCTGTGACGCCGTGGGCATGATGTTGATCAATCGTGAAGACACCGGCCTCAGTGAGTTGTCCGTCCGCTACATTCAGCACCACCAGAACCAATCGGACGAGACGAAGACCTACTTGTATCAACTCTCCGAGGAACATCTGGCTGCCATGGCAGCGCATCCGCATCATCTGGTCGCGACGGGGACCGCGGTTCCCTCGTATCTTGCCTTGATGATGCGACCAGGCCTCTCGCTCGTCATCATCTTTCCGATCATCGTGAACAAAGGTGTGAGTGGATTCTTAGCACTCGCCTACCGCCAACGGAAATCTGCTCCTTCGCACGATGTGACGTACGCTCGCCGATTGGCCGATCAGGTGGCCATCGCCTTGGCGAACAGCCTGGCGATTCAGGCACGCCTGCAGGCTCAGTTGGACTTGGTCGGGGCGGTGGATGCCAAGCAGCAGGCAGAAGAACAGGCCACCCTCCTTCAAGCGACCAATGAGTCATTGGCCACGAAGGAGGAACGGCTACGCCACCAACAGGGTGCCACGCTGGCCCTGGTCCAAGACCGCACGGTGTTCGAGGGATCACTCCCCGTCACGGCGAAGCAGTTGACCACGATTGCAGCACACGCGCTGCTCGTCGATCGAGTCAGCGTGTGGATTTATGACGAACAGACCCAGTCGCTCTATTGCCTCGATCACTATGATCGCCTCGCTACGCAGCATACGTTCGGCCAGAAACTGCTCCGTGGGCAATATCCACACTATGTATCAGCCCTTGACCGGGGACAGCTCATTGCAGCGGCACAGGCGCAACACGATCCGTTCTTCCAGGAACTGGCCGGCACAATGCTCGCCCCTGCTCAGATCGGTGCAAGACTTGATGCTCCGTTTCACACACAGGGAAAGTTGGCCGGCGTCGTCTCGATCGAACACATCGGTTCCTCTCGAGACTGGGCATCCGATGAACAACAGTTCGCCCAAGCCTTGGCCAATTTCATGACCCTGGTTCTTGAGGCGGCTCGGCGCCGTGAGTCTGAAGAAGCGTTGGCCATTGCGAAGCTGGCGGCCGAAGATGCGACCAAGGCGAAAGCGGAATTCCTGGCGAACATGAGCCACGAAATTCGAACCCCCATGAACGGCGTCATCGGGATGACGGAGATCCTTGCCCGCACGCCGCTCTCAGACACGCAACGCCACTACGTCGAGACGATCCACAACTCCGGCGATACCCTCTTGACCTTGATCAACGACATCCTCGATTTTTCGAAGATCGAAGCCGGCAAGCTGGAGATCCAATCGGCACTGATCGATTTACGCGATCTCGTCGAGCGCACGGCGGAACAGTTGGCGGAACGTGCCCAACGGAAAGGGCTCAACCTTCTGGTGGACTATCCCCCCTCCGTTCCTACCACCGTGAGCGGAGACCCCATCCGAATCCGTCAAATCGTCACGAATCTGCTTGGAAACGCCATCAAATTCACTCAAGAAGGTGAGGTCAGCGTCCAGGTGACCCTCGAGTCGCCGGCATCGGGTCAAGACGAGCCGGCTCGAATCAAGATCGCCGTCATCGATACCGGTTCCGGTATCAGCCCGGAAGGCCAAGCCAAACTCTTTCAATCTTTTTCTCAGGTGGATGGAGCCTCGACTCGCGTTCACGGCGGAACGGGTCTCGGTCTGAGTATCTGCAAACAGCTCAGTGCATTGATGGGAGGAACCATCGGTGTCAGCAGCATGATCGGTCAAGGCAGCACCTTCTGGGTCATCCTTCCGTTGCCGATTCAATCAGATTCTCCCGCTCCCGTCGACAGTGATGCCGCGTTTGCAAACCTTTGCCTGTGCGCAGCCGTCACCTCCTCGTCGACCCGTCATGTCCTGGCCCAGTACTTCTCCTCCTGGGGTATTTCCCCGCACATGGCTGACAGTGAGGGGGAGTTCCTTGAGCACATCATGACCGGGCTCGCAATCGAGCAAGGGCCGGTCGCCGCGGTGATCGACGAACGCTTCGACGGTCTGACCGATACGCAAATCGTCCAAACATTGCTCTCCGATTCGACCCTGCAGTCCGTCAAGATCATCCGACTCGTCTCGCTCATCAGGCGGGCGGAGGTCGAGCAGGAGACCCTGTCAGTTCGCATGCACTATGTGACCAAACCAATCCGGTTCCACGCACTGCACCACGCGGTGAGCCACGCGATCGCCGATGAACCGATCGCCATCCAGGACGCGCAACTGGTTCCATCGGCACCGACCTTATCCGGGCATATCCTCCTTGGAGAAGATAACCCGGTGAACCAGGAAATCGCCCTACTGATGCTCCAAAGCATGGGCTGTACCGTAACCGTGGCTCAAAACGGCCGCGAGGTGGTCGAGCATGCGCAGCGATCTCATTACGATGTGATTTTGATGGATTGCCAAATGCCGGAAATGGATGGATTCGAGGCCACCACGCGCATCCGTGAATGGGAGCGGCATGAATCACGAGCTCCCCTGCCGATTATCGCTCTCACGGCCCACGCGACGCCGGGCGATCGCGAACAGTGCCTGGCCAAGGGGATGAGCGATTACATTTCAAAGCCGTTCTCAATGGGACAACTGCATACTGTCCTGACCACGTGGCTTCCCCTTAGTCCCATCACCGAAACCCTGGAGTCTCCGGCATCCAGCCAACCCAGCCTCAGGCCTTCCCTGCCCAGCACATCAGCCGCCTCCTCAGAGTCAGACTCCGCATTCATCGTTGATCAGAACGCCTGGAAGTCGATTACGGGCCTCCAGCGACCGGGGAAACCGGATGTGCTGGCGAAAATCTTGTCGCTGTATTTAGCCGACTCCCACGACGTCGTGGCCACGCTTCGTCAGGGCATGGCCGACGAGAATGCGCAGGTCGTGAGCCAGGCTTCCCACAGCCTCCGATCGAGAAGCTCGATGCTCGGAGCCGTCTCACTGTCCAAACTGTGCCGTCAGCTTGAAGACCTCAGTCGCCAGGGGCAGCTCAAGGAAGCCGAGCCCTTGGTGGCTCCGTTGACCGAGGCCTTCGCCCACGCCAGTCAAATTTTTCAGGCCGAGCTTGAGAGGAGA
>CABVSA010000063.1 GCA_902500805.1 uncultured Nitrospira sp.
AGGCCGATAGCCACGCCATGAGCGGCTATCCTTCAGAGGGCCTATGAGCGGTAGGAGTGGCTCTCAATGAGTCCGACCTACGTCCAGTGCCCTCTTTCCGGACTGCCCTGTGAGATGACCATCGGCTCAACCGCATGAAGATGAGTTGGCGTATCACGAGCGATGTGGGATGCTGGGGAGCCAGATGACGCAGTTTGTGAGATCCGTCGTGGCATAGTGGGTAATGAATCGATGAAGCCGACGGATGAGTTCAGGAATGGCGAGTTCTTTGGAAAGAATAATGCCGGTGTGGATGCGTCCGGTTTCGTGCCATTGCTTGGCGAGCTGGAGAAAGTCTTTATGGTTGAACGTGAGGATCGCTCGTCCGTGGCTCGTGGCAAAGGCCAATTGTGCTTCATCAGAATAACCCAAATTCCCAGCGTCTCGTGTCGTGATGCAGTCAATACCACGTGCGTGAAGCAACGAAGCCATGGTTAGGTGGATGTGTTCGTCCAGATAGACTTTCATGCCACAAGGCTCATGAGGAAAGACGGGGCTGTGGGATTACGGCCGGGAATCAATTTCCGGGGCTGACAGATGCTCGGCGATGTCCTTATCAAGGACGGCACGATTGTCGTAGTAATAGGACAGTGCATCATAAATCGATGCGAGACTGAGGTGAGGATAGTGCGTGAGTAGCTCTTCCGGAGTCTGCCCGTGATGCAACGCGTAGATCGCGATGGTTCGCACGGTGATGCGCGTCCCTTCAATACACGGGCTCCCGCCACAAATGTTGGGATCGCTTGTGATGTGAGGGTGAACCACTGTAGGCATGTCCTCAGTGTACTCCATGCGAATTTGCCTCCGCAAGCTTGAGTTGCAATTCTACGAGTACCACACCACGATCAAGGCCAGGAACAGCCGGTCTCGCGCCTTGTCTCACCCCTTAGGCGTAGACAGGTGCAGCGTCCGCTGGCTCGCCATGCAGACGAGGAGGACCAACCAAGAAATTGCGCACCGACTCAAGATCCCGCCGGGCAAGCTGAGCGCTCGCCTTCGGGCCATCTATAGGCGATTGAATAGTTCGAGGCGATCAGAAATCGCGAAGTATTATGCGGAATGGAGAAAAGAGAACCACCAGACTGGTGACGAGTTCTGAGAACGGGGCATCAGGGCTCTATATGATCCTCGACAGGGGAGCTCAAGCCGATCAGGACTGCAAGACACAGCAACGGCTGAACGAGCAGGGCCGTGCCGTGCTGGCTGCCTCAGAGGGCGCTAGCTTTGGGATGCGCGGTATGGTAGTAAATGGGACTAACTATTCGGAAACACAAGTAAGTCTTAGCAAAGGATAGTCCTTACCGTGGCGTGGCTCCCGCTTGATCCAGCTTTGCTGCGAGTCGGGCTCTATATCAAGATCGACCATTCCTGGATGGAGCATCCCTTCGTCCGCAACACCTTTACGGTGTCCTCGCCGACTGAAATCGCCATTATCCGAAAGCATCGTCTGACCAAACTTTTCTATGACCCCGAGCTCTCCCATGCTGATGTCGTCGAATCCCTAGCCCAGCCGTCAGCTCCCGTGCGCGCGTTTGAAGTCGACGCGGAAACCGAGCAGGATGCCGAGGCCGACGAGCAGTCGATTCTCAAGGAAAAACAGCGGCAGCTCCAGACGGCGCTCGAACATCGCAAAGCGATCGACGACAATTCGCGCACTTATGCCAAGGCGACCACTGAGGTTTCGGTCGTCATGGCGATGGCCAATGCCGGACAGCCGAGCACCATGCAAGCGGCGGCGAAGATCTTGGAGACGATGGGTAAGGTCACGGCCCAGGAGCCTGTTCTATTGAGTCTCGTCTGTGCCGAAAGCCGAGCGGAGCCGGGCCAGGAGTTGGCCATGCAGGCGATGAATGTCAGCGCCCTGGCCAAGCTCACGGCCAAGACGCTCGGCCTCAGTCCTGAAGAGACGGAGCATGTTGGGATGGGTGGACTCTTTCACAACATCGGCATGAATCGGGTTCCGTTGGCGGTCCGTCTCAAGAGTGAGGAGGACCTCTCGCCGACGGAAGCCAAGCTGCTTCGAATGTATCCACAGTTAGGCAAGGAGATTCTGGACGCCATGCCCGGTGTGGCTCCTGAGATCATTGAGATCGTCCATCAACACAGGGAATACCTTGACGGCACGGGATTTCCCAAGAAACTTATCAACGGGGATATCACCAAGACGGCACGCTTGGTGGGGACGATCGTCGAGTACAATCTGCGGGTCAGTGATCGACGGTCTGCGCGCTACCTCAGTCCCAGCCAAGCGTTGACGTATCTCTATACCAAGCTGCGGAATAAATACGGCCCGGACGTCATCGATCCCTTCATCGCAACGGTCACGGTCTTTCCGCCCGGCTCATTCGTGGAATTGAGCGATGGGAGCTTCGGGTTGGTGATCAAGACCAACAGTCAGGAGCGTTTGCGCCCGGTCATTATGTTGTATGAACGGAATGCCTCGCACGATCAAGCGGCGATCATTGATCTGGCGCGGGAACGATCGCTCTCGATCGAGAAGAGCTTGGATCCGAAGACCCTACCTGAGCGGGTGAAGGCTGCGTTGCTGCCGACGCAACTCAACGGGTATTTGATGACGGAGAAATAGTTCTGAACGAGCGGGTCAGTCGTAGGTGATCCGGACGTCGTTCACATAGCATTCCAATGTCTGCAACTGGTTTGTGATGGTTGTGGCATCAGCCGATTTCGCCGCCTGCTCGATGGTGGCGGCGAGTTCAGTGATCCGGTCGAAACCGTAGCTCCCCCCGACGCCTTTCATCCCATGTGCGACGCTGCGCACCGTCTCAAAATCGTTGCCCGTCAGGGCCTCCCGCATGGTGATGATTTCTTTCTTTCGATTCACCATGAAACGCGGCATCAACGGTTCGAAGGAGGCATCAATGTGAACGATCTCCGGAGGCGTTGTCACGGACTGTGTGTGTAGTGACGGGTCCGACATGAGGCGACTCCTTTCAGGCTGTACGACGTTTCAACCCAGGCGCTCGAAAACGGGCGAGTCTCGCCAGTAAGGGCTCTCGTTTGAACGGCTTTAACACATAGTCGGATGCTCCGGCCATGATCGCTTTGCAGATGTGCGTTTGGTCGCCGTCGGCGGTCAGCATCACGACCGACACGCCGTTCCAGGTCGTCTTTTTGCGAATCTGGGCGAGGAGTTCCAGCCCGTGCACATGCGGGAGTCCCATATCCAGCAGCACAAGCGCGGGCGGTGGCAGCGCATCAATCTTGATCTGAGCCTGGTTGCCGTCGCTCGCATGGACCACATCGTAGCCTTCTTCCTCCATGATCATTCGAATGAGGGTGGCGGTGTCCTCTTCGTCTTCAACCAGAAACAGAATCGGTTTGTCCATGCTCGAACTCCTCCGTTACCGGTCAGGCGGCTTGGTCTTGGATCAGGCCGGTATAGCCTTCGATGGCCTTCAGTAAGTCCGGTTTCTTAATCGGCTTCGTGAGATGGGCCGTGTAGCCTGCCGCCAGACTCTTCTCCCGTTCTTCGGTCAGGGCCTGAGCTGTGAGCGCAATGATGGGCGTCGGTCGCCGCCCTTCTGCCCGTTCCCATTCGCGGATCGTCGCCGTGGCCTGGAGCCCGTCCATGATCGGCATCTGCACGTCCATGAGGACGATGTCATACGATGCCGTCTGAATCTTCTCGACGGCCTCCCTGCCGTTCACGGCTGTCTCCACAGAGTACGGCAGGTTTTTCAGGAAGAGGATGACGAGATCGCGATTGTCTTCCAAGTCGTCGACCAATAGGATTCGCAGTGGTCGCAGACTCGCCTCAGCCTTGGAAGGAACCTGGTCGAGACGGCGCGTTGCCGACGCAGACCGTCCCATCATGGCGTCTCTGGCCGTCATGAGTAAGCCTGACCGTGAAACCGGTTTGATGATCTGATGCGTGATGCCGAGCTCCTGCATACGGGCCCGGTCCGACTGTTGCGTATCCGAGATCAGGAACAGCATAGGAAGGTCCTTCCCGGTCGGCATGCCCCGTACCGTCCTCGCCAGTTCGAGACCATCCATGTCCGTCATGCGGCGATCCACAATCATCAGCTGCACCGGCTGATGGTCGGTCTCGGTAGTCTGGAGATGAGCCACCGCAAGCTGGCTTGAGGCCGCTTCGCCGACCAGTGCGCCGGCTTCCGACAAGATTTCAGCAATGACGAGGCGCGTTGGTTGGTGATCATCCACGACGAGGATGCGTGTTCCCTTCAGGGCAAGGAGATCCGGATCCGCCGGCATGGTCTCAAGCGAGACGGTGGGCAACGGAACTGTGAAGAGAAAGTTCGACCCGATTCCGGGAGTACTGGTGACGGAGATCTCGCCGTCCATCAACTCCACAAGACGTTTGCAGATGCTGAGCCCGAGTCCCGTGCCGCCGTATTTTCGGGTCGTGGAGCTATCGGCTTGGGAAAAACTGTCAAAAATGGATCCCAGCTTCTCGGCCGGGATGCCGATGCCGGTATCCGCGACGGAAAACCGGAACCCGCCGGATTCGTCCGCTTCCACTTGAACCAGGATGTGACCGGTTTCCGTGAATTTGATCGCATTGCCCACCAGATTCACGATGATCTGGCGGAGCCTGGTCGGATCTCCTGAGACCCTCTCCGGGAGACCCGGGCAGACCCGTACTACGAAGTCGATCTGCTTCGCATGGGCGCGTAAGGCCATCATCTCGCCGACGTTCTCCATGAGATCATGCAGGTCGATGGGGACTGCTTCCAGCTCCAAATGTCCTGATTCAATTTTTGAGAGATCGAGGATGTCGTTGATCAAATCCAACAGGTGATCGCTGGCTCGCCTGAGACGTTGCGTGTAGTCTTGCTGCTCAGAGGTCAGAGATGTTTCGCCGAGCAGTTGCGCCATGCCGACGATCGAGTTCATCGGCGTTCTGATCTCATGGCTCATCGAGGCCAAGAAGGAACTCTTGGCTTCGGTCGCTTGCCGCACTTCGTCGTTCGCCATTTCCAGTTCGAGGTTGATGCATTCCATTTGGATGGCGGTCTGCTCGAGCTGCGTCTCGATGGCTCGGCGTTCCGTGATGTCGCGGAGGATCCCGGTGAAGGCGCGACGGCCGCTCAAGTGGATCTCACTGACGGCCAAGTCGAGGGGAAACGTCGACCCATCTTTCCGCCGGCCGACCACTTCGCGTCCGATCCCGATAATTTTTGGGTGACCGCTTTTCTTATAATTATCAAGATAGCCGTCATGTTCGGATCGGTACGGTTCCGGCATGAGCAGTTTGACATTCTGTCCGATGGCCTCGGCGGAGGAATAGCCGAACAGGCGCTCGGCCGCCGCATTGAACGACTCGATGATGCCGCGGTCGTTGATCGTCACGATGCCGTCGACTGCATTGGAGACGATCGCCTGCAGACGCGCCTCTTGTTCGTGGCGCGCAACCTCCGCCTCTTTCTGAGCGGTGATGTCAGTGGCGAACTTGACGATTTTATAGAGCGTTCCCTCGGCGTTGGCGGTCGGGTTATAGGATGCCTGAATCCAGATCGGCTTCCCCCCTTTGGTCAATCGCTGGTACGTGCCGGTCTGGAATCGACCTTGTCTGAGTTCCTGCCAAAATGCCGCGTAGTCGTTGCTCTCGACGTAGGTCGGATCGCACAAGACCCGGTGATGGGTGCCGATCAGCTCATCCTTGGCGTGACCGGTGAGCCTCAGGAAGTGCTCGTTTACGTCGATGATGGTCCCATCCAAGTTGAACTCGATGATGGCATAGGTGTGATCGATGGCGGTCATCGTATGGTTGGCTTCGTATACCTCCGCAACGCTGGCTTCGATCTTCGCCGCCATCTGATTGAAGGTCTTTGCCAGCTGTCCGATTTCGTCCTGACAATCCTGATTTGATCGGGCCTGAAGATGACCGGAGCCCATGGCGACGGCGGCGGTGACGATGTTCCGTAACCCGCTGGAAATCCTCCTGAAGATGAGCCACCCCAGCAGCAGCCCGCAAGCAAATCCTGCGAGCGTAATCAGTCGGGTATAGTGGATCAGATCTGATACCAGGATGGTGCCGGCAACATGTTCTTCCTTGGCCTGGGCCTTGTTCAGTTCGATGAGCCGTTGAATCGCCACGGTGAACGCCGCCAGCTTCACCGCGCCTTCGTTTCGCTGCAGCTCAGCTGCGGCATCTTTGCTGTAGAGCGTACTCAGCCGGAGCACTTTCGTCCGTGTGGCTTGGACATCGTGCCACCGTGTCTCGATGTCTTCGTAGAGCTCTTGTTCCGATGGTGACCGAACATATTGTGCATAGCCGTCCAGAAGCTCGTGGAACGTCTCATCTAACGCAACGATTTCCTTCTCTTGGCTCGCCATCAAGGCCGTCCCATAGGTCAGAATATGCCAGACGACCGCCGTCTGCATCTGGAAACTCTTGGCACGGAGATCATGGAGCAGATGGGTCGGAAGGATGTGGTCGTCATAGAGCCGGTCGACACGCTCGTTGATCTGCGTGATGCTGCGGATGGAAAGGACACCCATCCCGATCAGGAGGAGTTCCAGGACGGCAAACGCAACGACGAGTTTGGTCAGGATGCTCTGATCGCGTAACCTCTTCATGCACTCCTCAGTCAAGTGAGTGAGATGTTCGTTCGTTTACGACTACCAATCTCGACGATCTCCCCGCACGTCTTACGCCGCTTGCTCGGTACCGGGCATGGCATAGTTCTCAATCGCTCTGAGCAGCGCCTGCTTTTTAATCGGCTTGGTCAGATGTGCCGTGCAGCCGGCATCCAAGCTCTTCTTTGCTTCTTCCTTCAGCGCATGGGCGGTCAGTGCCAGAATCGGAGTGGGGGAACGGTGCTGCGTCCGTTCCCAGTGACGCATTGCGCGGGTGGCCTGAAGCCCGTCCATGATCGGCATTTGCACATCCATGAGTACCAGGTCGTACCTGCCGGTTTGAAATTTCTCGAGGGCCATCCGACCATTGTCCGCCATCTCCACCACATAGGCCTCCGGCTTGAGGTAGTGCATCACGATTGTGCGATTATCTTCGAGATCGTCGACGACGAGAATCCGGAGCGGTCGTGCCGGTGATGCAGAGACCGGCTCGACTCGTGGTTGAACGGGGCTATCCGGTATGGAAGGCACGGTTTTAACCGCCCGTGGCAAACAGGCGGTGCATTCAAACGTCGAGCCCTGTCCGACCGTGCTGGTCACATGAAGGGAACCGTTCATCATGCCGATCAGGCGCTTGCAGATGGAGAGTCCCAGTCTCGTACCGCCGAACTTTCGCGTGGTGGTTGCATCCCCCTGCGTGAAGTTCTCAAAGATGAAGGGGAGCTTGTCCGACGGAATGCCGATGCCGGTGTCTGAGACGGTCAATCGCACGCGATCGTCAGCGACGGCCTCGACCGTCACCACAACCTGTCCCTGCTCCGTGAACTTGATGGCATTCCCGACGAGATTCATGAGCACTTGTCGCAGGCGTGTCGGATCGCCGATGACGATTGTGGGGACATCTGGACGGATCCGCATATCCAGCCCGAGCTGCTTGGTCTCGGCACTCACCGCCAGCAGATCTCGAACGGTCGCCATCAGCTGATGGAGGTTGAAGGGAATCTGTTCCAACTGCAGCTCGCCGGCCTCGATTTTGGAGAGGTCCAGGATGGCGTTGATCAGGTCCATGAGATGATCGGCGGCTCGACCGAAGCGGTGGACATAGTCCGCCTGGTCCTGGCTGAGAGCGCTCTCCCGGAGCAACTCGGCCATTCCGATGATGGCATTTAACGGGGTACGGATTTCATGACTCATGGTAGCCAGGAAAGCACTCTTGGCTTCGGTCGCTGCCAGAGCCTGTGTATGCGCAATGATGAGGGCCTGGTGCTGCTGTTCCATGGTCTGTGCGGCTTGTTCCAGTTGTCTGGCGATGGCATGATGCTCGGTCATATCCACATGGGTGCCGACCATGCGCAAGGGTTCCCCGTTCTCGCCTCGAACAATTATGGCCCTGGACAAGATGTCCACCCAATGGCCGTCCTTGTGACGCATCTGGAATTCGGTCTTAAATCCATTGCTTTTTCCGCAGAGACAGTCATTGATGAGGGCCATCGTCCAGACTCGGCCGTCTTCGTCCACCAGCCGTTCCCAGGTCGCGAAGCTATTCTCGAGTTCCTGGTCCGCATATCCCAGCATCGCTTTCCATTGCGGCGAGAAGTACGTGACCTGGGTCTGGATGTTCCAATCCCACAGCCCGTCCGAGGCGGCTTGCATGGCTAAGGTGAAGCGTTTTTCCGACTCGCGTAACCGAGTTTCCGTCGCACGCTGTGCAGTGATGTCTTCGTACATTCCGAGTACACCAATCACCTGATTGGCGTCGTTTTTGAGCGGCACCTTCGACGTCCGTACCCAGGTCGTGTGGCCGGACGGAGTGGTTTGTGGCTCCACAAAGGCGATCTTCGAGCTCTCAGTCTCGATGACGTTCGCGTCGTCCGCTTGATATCGCTCCGCCTCATTCGCCCAGGCAAGGTCATGATCGGTTTTGCCCAGCAGTTCACCAGGATGGCTCTTTCCTGCATCCTGTGCGAAGAGTGGGTTACAGCCGAGGAATCGAAATGACCGATCCTTCCAGAACACCCGCACGGGGACGTGGTCGATCACGGCTTGCAAGAGATCGCTTTTCAGGGCCAGCTCTTGGGTGCGCTCTTCGACTTGAGCCCGTATCTGGTTCGTGGTGCCGGTGATCAGCAGCAGTACGGCACCCAGCAGGCCATCACCCAAGAGACCTCCGACCAGCAGGATCCAGCTCTGTCGGCTAGGAAGGGCGGCGATGCCTGCTGAGGATGGGCTGATGGCCAGCTGATACGGCCTTCCACCGAACTGCAGGGTGCGCGTGAATGCCGGGGGGTGAACCGTCGATGGTGGCGTCCCATAGATGAATGTGCCCTGGTCGGCGTCCGCGAGGCCGACCACTAACGCGTTTCCCTCGGGGAGTAACATCCCAATGAATTCCTCTATGCGCAGAACGGTCAGGACGAATCCCGGGGCATTGGCACCGGTTTGAATACGTCGGATCAAGAGAAGCCCTTGTTGCGTCTCCTCCTCCTGGACCAGCGTCACAGGCTCGGTGGCAATGGAACCCTTGGCCTCCCGCGCCCGTAGGATAGCCGCATGACGGGCAGAGTTTGAGCCCAGGTCAAAGCCGAGGGCCTTCCGGTTGCGGTGGAGTGGCTCGATATAGGTGACCGGGTAGTAGGTCGGCCGGTCCAGGGCGGGCACGACGACACCCGTCTCATGACGCTGGGTGATCACAAACTCCGGAGCGGATCGCCGCTGGGATGCTTCAAACAGTGCCCGTCGGTGTGATGGAATCTCTGGTACCCACTCGATGGCTTGCAGCATGGGAAAGCGATTCAACGCAGGTTTCGCGAGGACTCCGAAGGCTTCACGGCTGACCGGTTCGCGCTGAGACATGGACAGGGCCATGTCCAGTTGCGTGAGAATGAACTCCTGTTCATCAAAATGATCCTGAATCGTCTTCGCTAGGCGGTCGGCTTGGAAGTGAAAGCCTTGCGCCATCTTCGCCGACTCCATCTGCGTGAACCCGACGTAGGTCAGCATGACGAGTGCGAGTACCCCGGACATGATGGATGCGACCACGATGCGACGCCCTTTCCACAGCGAGTCGGGAGTGCCGAAGAGCGCCAACATGATCGGAAAGACCGATACCACGCCCAATGTGTCGCCGACTCCCCATGTCATCCACGCCACGAGCGTCTGGTCCGATGGAATGACTTGCAGCGTGGCCAGGCCGGCTACGGACAACGATGCGCCGACGAGGCAAATGAACGGAGCGGCCAAGAGGTATCCAGCGATATGCTTGATGGTCTCAAGTCCCGTTTGAGGCCCAATGGTGCGGTGCAACACCACCCGTCCGATCCACGCTTGGAGCGCAGAGGCCACGGCGATACAGAGGGCTGCCACCATTGCCGAAGTGTCTAGAGGTGTGGCGGTGACCGAGAAGTTGAGCGTGAGGGAACCCAGCACGATCCACGGCAGCGCCGAGCCTCCCCAGAGATAGGTTGCGGCGATGGCCAGGCCGGCAGGTGGAAAGATTCCTGAGGCGTACCCCGGCTGGATAGCCAGCATGAGCCCAAGTTTGCCCAGAACGATATAGGCTGCGGTCAGCATCACACCAGAGCTGATGCCGAACGATGGTGTCTGTTCGCTCATGGGAGGATCGTCTGGTCGATCCGCAACTCCGTCAAGCGGGGCTCGTGCTCCGGACTCATAGAGTCGACTTTCTCGCGACACATACTGGGGATTGGGAAGGCCGGGCATGGCACAGATTCCAAGGGTTTGGGTGCTCGCTGCGATGTGAACAGGAATTTCTCATCTTGTCGGAGGATTTTCGGTCATTCTTAAGTCCATTGAAGGGCTAACATCGCGAAATTGCTCCGGTCATCTCCAGTCAGGCGTCTTGTCAAGAATCGATAGCAACCGACCGATAAAGCCAAGACTTTGCAGGAGTGGGTAGGAACGTGACGCGTCGTATTTACCTGGTGGAGTAACTATGGATTACGGGATCACCTCCGACGAGTTTCTCCGTTTTCGTACGCTGATTTATGACGAAAGCGGTATCTCCCTCGGCGATCAAAAACAAACGCTGTTGGCCTCCCGACTGTCCAAACGATTGCGGGACCTTGGGCTGACAACTTTCACGGAATACTATGAGCAGGTCACGGGTGACGCAACCAAGGAAGAGTTCACCCGCATGTTGGATCTGATCTCGACCAATAAGACCGACTTTTTCAGAGAGCCCAAGCACTTCGACTATCTGCGTGAACGGATCCTTCCTGAGTTGGAGAAGGAGAAGCGCATTCGTATTTGGTCCTCCGCCTGTTCGACCGGCGAAGAACCCTACACGATCGCCATGACGCTTTACGAAGGGGTCTCTGATCCTCAACGGTGGGACTTTAAAATTCTGGCGTCCGACCTGTCGACCCGCGTGTTGGCAAAAGCGGCGTCGGGTCTGTATGAGGCGGACCGCGTGCGGGATGTGCCGTCGGAGATCGTGAAACGGAATTTCCTCCGCGGGCGAGGCGAGAGTGAAGGGCTGTTGAAGGTCAAGCCGCATTTGGCCTCGATGATCCAGTTCCGGCGCTTGAATCTCATGGATGACCGATTTCCGATTAAGAACCCGCTGGATCTCATTTTTTGCCGGAATGTCATGATCTATTTCGATCGTCCCACTCAGGAACAGCTCGTCAACAAGTTCTATCGCTATCTGAAGCCTGGAGGGCACCTGTTCATCGGTCATTCCGAGAGCCTGCAGTGGGTCGAGCATCCCTTCAAGGTGATGGGCCCCACCATCTATCGGAAGGAGAAGTGAAGCGTCATGCGTGAAGCGTGAAGCGGCATGAAGATTAGGAATTTTCGAGATCTGGATGTATGGAAGCTTGGAAAAGAGATTGTGTTGAGGATCTACCGCGCCACTGCGCTCTTTCCCAAGGATGAAGTGTATGGTTTGGCCGCCCAGATGCGACGAGCGTCGGTCTCGCTTCCGTCGAATGTCGCTGAAGGATTCAATCGTATTCACAACAAGGAGTACAGGCAGTTTCTTTATGTGGCGTTGGGTTCCTGCGCTGAGCTGGACACTCAGGTAGAGATTGCACATGACCTTGGATATCTTAGCCGTGGGGAGTATTGTCATCTAGTGGAACAACTGGATCATGAGGCAAGAATGCTTCGAAACCTCATTAAGAGACTCTCGTCATGAATAACGAATCACGAGATACGCTTCACGCTTCACGTGTGACGAATGATACGAACACGTTTTCACATATCCGACGGATGCGGGATAGCCGGTTTCCACACGAGATTGCGGCGATCTTGCCGGGGGAGTTCTTCGTCAGTCCCACTCCCATGATCGTGTACACCGTGCTCGGGTCCTGTATCTCGGCCTGTATCCGGGATCCGATTACGGGTGTCGGTGGCATGAATCATTTTATGTTGCCCAAGCCAAAAGACGGTGGAAATGACTCCTGGGGTGAGTCGACTCGATACGGTTCCTATGCGATGGAATCGTTGATCAATGAAATCTTGAAGCTGGGCGGCATGAAGAGTCGGCTGGAAGTGAAGCTGTTTGGCGCCGGGAAAATCTACGAGGGGAACATCGATGTCGGGGCTCGCAATGCCGAATGGGTGCTCAGCTTTCTTAAAACGGAGGGGCTTACGGCGGTAAAAACGGATTTGGGAGACGTCTGTCCGCGCAAAGTCTATTATTTTACAGACTCCGGCCGTGTCCTGCTGAAAAAGATCGAACGGTTGAAGAATCGGACCATTCTTGAGCGTGAGAACGAATATGCCACCAAGATCCAAACGGTCGAGAAGCCGGTGGAGGAAGATGTGACGCTGTTCTGAATGGGAGAGTTCCAAGTGTCAGGTGTCATGGTTCATGTTGTCCGACAACCAGAAACTTGAAACGAGAAACCTGAAACTCCAAACGTAGGGGTGTTCATGAAGAAAATTCGAGTCTTGAACGTAGATGATTCGGCCTTGATGCGCCAGGTGCTGGCGTCGTTACTCGCGAAAGATCAGGAGATTGAGGTCGTCGGGTCAGCGCCGGATCCGTATATCGCCCGCGAGAAGATCAAAGCGTTGAATCCCGATGTGATCACCCTGGATGTCGAAATGCCGAGAATGGACGGCATCACGTTCCTCGAAAAGCTCATGCGCGGGCACCCGATGCCGGTCGTGATGGTGAGCTCCCTCACCGAAGCCGGCTGTCAGACGACGCTCCGTGCCCTGGAGCTCGGCGCGGTCGACTTTATCACCAAACCAAAGATCGACCTCCGTGAAGGCATGGATGAAGTGGCACAGGATCTGATCGCAAAAATCAAGGTGGCCGCTTCTGCGAACGTGAAGCGTGAGGGGTTAGGCGTGAAGCGTGAGGCGAAACCTCTTGCGTCAGGCAGCGCCATGATCAAAACGACTGATACGATCATCGCCATCGGTTCATCCACCGGGGGGACGGAAGCCGTCAAAGACGTGTTGGAGGTTCTCCCTCCCAATACGCCGCCGGTGCTGATTACGCAACACATGCCTGAGCGGTTTACGAAAACTTGGGCTGATCGGATGAACGGGCTCTGTCGGATCTCCGTGAAAGAGGCGGAAGACGGAGACAGCGTGTTGCCGGGACATGCTCTGGTTGCTCCCGGCGGTTATCATATGGCGCTGGAACGGAGCGGCGCCCGCTATACCGTGCGGATCAATCAAGATCCTCCGGTCAATCGGCATCGGCCCTCGGTGGATGTGCTGTTTGCCTCCGTGGCGCGCTATGCCGGTGCCAATGCCGTCGGCGTGATTCTGACCGGGATGGGTGGGGACGGCGCGAAGGAATTGCTGACGATGAAACAGGCGGGTGCGTTCACGATCGCGCAAGATGAGGCGAGCTGTGTCGTGTTCGGCATGCCGAAAGAAGCGATCAAGGCCGGAGCGGTGGACAAGGTGCTCCCCCTGGGCGATATCGCCGGAGCGATCCTGGCCCATGTGGGCTACTCAAAAGCCGCGTGATGACATGTGACGTGAAGCGTGAGACGTATCTCGTTCAGAATGGGGACGCTTCACGTTTCACGAGGTACGCTTCACGCATATAAGGCAATCTCAATGGTTCTCAATCAAGGAGGATGATATGGCGATGCAGACGAAAGAGCGCTCCGTCGCAAATGGCGTGGTGCTTGAATTGGCCGGAGATCTCACCTATGCCAATCGTGAACAATTTAAGACGGCGGTGGAGGCGATTCGGCAAAAAGGTTGTCGGCATTTGATTCTGAATATGGCTGAAGTCCGCTTCGTCGATAGTTCGGGGCTTGGCCTGCTGGCGCTGGTGTCTCAGAATTTCAAGTTAAGCCAGGGCAAAGTCAGCATGTTGAAGCCGCAAAGCTATGTGCGTGAAATCATGAGCCTTGCGAATATTCAGAAGCTGATCCCTGTGTATGACAATGAGCAGGATGCATTGGCCGGCCAGCAGAAAGCGGCCTAATCGTGAAGCGAGCGGAAGTCACGTGAAGCGTATCTCGTATTTCTGAAACGGCTGAGATACACGCCCATTCCCTCCCGCGCTCCACGCTTCACGAGATACACATCACAGGGAGCATATCCATAAACGCTCTCGACGAAGTACGCGACGTATGAAAGGCCACTGATGCCGTCAACGTCAGTTGAACCAACAGGTCAGGCGACGGGGCAAACCGTACTCATCATCGACGATGAGCCGACGGCGCGTGTTGCGTTGGCAGCCCGACTCAAACGGCTTGGGTATCGAGTTCTGCAGGCTGACGACGGCAAGGCCGGGTTGGACATGCTTCGCCGGGAGCGTCCGGATTTGACGATCTTGGATTGGATGATGCCCGAGATGGACGGCCCGTCGTTCTGTGAAGTGGTGCGTCAGGACCCAGCACTCCTGTCGAGTCAAATCCTGATGATGACGAGCAACGATCAACCGGAGCAGATCGCGGAAGGGTTGGCTCGCGGAGCGGATGATTTTCTCAGTAAGGCTGCCAGTAAATATGAAATTACCGCTCGTGTGCAAGCCGGGATCCGTGCGGCGGGGCTGATCAAACGTCTGGAAGACGTGACGGCGGAGATCAGACGAAAGCAAGACACACTCGAACGCGAATTGCAGTCGGCGGCGCGGTATGTCGAGTCGCTGCTGCCTGTGTCCGGAACGATCAGTCCCGGTGTCGAGATGGTTCGTGTGTATCGACCCTCACTCGGGTTAGGCGGGGATCTCTTTAACGTGGTTTCGTGGAATCATGACTTGCTGGGGCTGTATCTGCTTGATGCGTCCGGTCACGGAGTGTCACCGGCCTTGCGATCCGCCTCTTTTGCCACGTTCCTTCGCCGAGAGAGCTTGGTGCGTCATGTCGGGTCGAGTGATCCCGGGGCGATCCTGACCGAGGCAAATAAACACTTTCCCCTCACGGAGAACGGACACTATTTCACGATCGTCTTTGCGACCCTTGATATTCGCTCACAGACCCTCTCCTACGCGACAGCGGGGCATAGCGGGGTGTTTCTTCACCGTCAGTCCGGCGAGATCTGTTGGATCGCGAAACCGAATCTTCCGTTGGGATTCGATCCGTCGACGGTGTACGGGACTGATGTACTTTCGATTGAACCGGGGGATCGTCTCTATTTGTTGAGTGACGGCCTCTATGAAGTACCGGATGCAACAGGCGATCTGTGGGGGCAAGATCGTTTGGAGGAGGTGGTCCGTACGCTTGGTCGCCGGCCGTTGCCGGAGGTCTTATCCGGTGCGGTCAACGAGGCGGTGCGCTGGCTGGGGCATGAGCAATTTCCGGACGATGTGGCGGTCATGGGTGTGGAATTCACAGGTTGTTGAACGAGTCCCGTGCGAGTTTGGCCGCGTTTCATGTTTCAAGTTGCACGTTTCACGTTGTTAGAAGAATTGAAACCCGACTCTCCACGCACGACGCTTCACGCTTCAGGAGTGAGCAATGAACCCAAACCCTGTTTTCAACTTCGATGAAGCACTTGCCCGGGTGGATCAGGACCGGGAGACACTTGTGATGATGGTGGAGTTGTTTCTGGAGCATGGTCCGAAAGATTTGGCTCAAACTCAGGCGGCTCTCACGGCTGGAGATGCCGTCGGTGTGGCGCGATGGAGTCATCGGTTGAAGGGGGCGATCTTACAGTTCTGTGCTCCGGTCGCACTTCAGGCTTGTAAAGAGTTGGAAGAGTCCGCGAAAGCGGGCAACTTGACGCAGGGCGGGGAACTCTACGCCGCGTTGGAGCGGGAAGTCCATCGCCTGCTGGCCGATCTGCGTCCCATCCTCGACCAAGGTATGGCTGCATGAATATGCCGTTACCAGTGGATCAGCTGTTGGTCATCGATCCCTGTGTGGAGACTCAATCGCGAATTGCCCACTATGTGCAGGGCCGAGGGTTTTCAGTGACGAGCGTCCCTGATCCGATGGCCGCAATGACCACGATTGAGGGGGCGACTCCGGATATCGTGATCACCGACTTGTTTCTTCCGGACGGTGCCGGATTGGCGTTAGTCAAGGAGCTCAAGGCTCGCCATGAGCCCTGTCCTGTGATCGTCATGGCCCACAATGCGCCGGAACCGTTGATCGTCGAGGCCCTGCGTGGCGGGGCGATCGATTACCTGCATAAACCCGTTGCCGAGGAAGAGCTGGCCTCTGTGCTGCAGCGTGCTCAGGACTTCTTGCCTTGCCATCCGCTGGATGTGCCGGGCGCTCGACAATTTGACTATGAATTGACCGTTGATTCGGATCCCGCGTATATCCCCGGCGTTATTTCGTGGTTGCTCAAGATGACGGCGTCCGCGTTACCGCCGCTTCAGAGAATCCATATTCAGGGTGCGCTGCAAGAGCTCCTCTTCAATGCTGTTGAACATGGGAATCTCGAGATCCTGGGTCAGGAAAAACAGGAGGCTCTGGCCGACGGGCGTTATGATCAGTTGGTGGCGAAACGGTTAGCCCAGCCTCGTCTCAGAGAGCGCCGAGTGACGATCCGTGTGTTTCACGAACGGAGTGACAACCATCTGGAGTACCGGATCACCGATGAGGGAAAAGGATTCCCGTGGCAGACTGTGCTGGCGCGATCTCAAGAGATGGAGGACTCCGAGGGGGCGAGCGGCCGAGGGATATTTCTCACCAAAGCCTTCTTCCCCGGTCTGACCTACAATGAACGGGGGAACGAGGTCACGATTAGAGTACCGCTCGCTTAGGTTTTAAGTTTAAAGCTCCACGTTTCAGGTTGCGAGTTCACGTTTCATAGTGTCTGACAACTTGAAACCCGAAACCAGAAACCCAAAACTCACACTGCGAAACCTGACACTCCTACAACACCTTCAGATACTCAACAGCGCTATCCCCTTTACTGCTATCTCGTTTCAAGATGACCAACGAACTCTTGGTGGTTTCATTGACAGTGATGGTCAGACGTGCTGAGAAATGGTCTGATTTCACGTCGTAGTCGCTGCGCAGGGTTCGCCCGATTTCTTGAAAGCTACTGACCCGGTCGAGTTCCACTTTGGTCTTGAACGGTCGTCCCTGGACGATCTCCATCGCTACTGATTGGGTGACGGCCGGGTCCAGGGTCTGCAGCACGATCGGATCGGCCGTGTTGACGTTTATGCCGGCACCGCCCTCCGTGGGAAAGACCGTGACGTACGGCGTGATCCGTTCAATGATCTCCGGCGTAAATCCCTTGATGAGTCGCAGATCTCCTAAGCCAGGAAGGGGGCTGTTGGCGGAGCGGTAGGGGGGGCGCAAGGATTGATAGTAGAGGCTCTCGGCGCCCGCCGGCTGAGGCGCTTCGTCCTGGTCTACCCAATCGATGAGTGCATCAACCAGGCTGGGACTGAGTCTGAGTAGCTCAAACAGTCGTTTGACCCGAGTGATTTTCCTCTTTTGTTCCAGCTCCCCGCCCGAGGTTGATGCGAGATCGTTCAGGTTCAATTTCCCCATCTCATCTTGGATTCGTGCGGTCAGGAACCCGTCACCGATCGGAAACTTAGTGATCGGCATGGCCCAGATATCGGTCGGACCGTCGTATTTTTGGCCGGTCATCTTTTCCCGCATGAGATCTTGCAGCAGCACGGCCTTGGTGGCCTGAACGGCAGCCCGCGTCAACATGGTGGCCTTATAGTCGTCGCGAAAGGTGGCGGCCGCGCGGTATTCCCGTCTGGCCTCCGCGTCGAATTCAAGTATGAGAGCGGTGAGGAGGGTCAGGACCAGGAGGGCGAGTAGTAACGCAATGCCGCGGTCATCAGCTCTTGGCATAACTCAAGACTCGAACGGTGGCATCCAGGTTGACGGGATTATCGAATTTTGGACGGATCTGCAGATGGCGAACGTGGAGATCGTAGGGGGCCTGATTGATGGCGGCCAGTAAGGCCAATAACTCCGGGAGTTGGACACCTTCCAATCGGAGATCGACGGCTGTTTCCTGGTAGCCTTGCGCCAACGTTTGGACGTGTGGCTGCATGCCGGTGATCTGTTCTCGTACCTGTGCGGTCGTCGCCGCCTCTTCGATGAACGTCAGGAGCGAAAAATGACTCTCGGCTTGTGGCATGCGGCTCTCGATCGTACGCAAGCGATCTCGCTTGGCGACATAGGATTGGCCGAGCACGGCCAATTCAGCAAGGTCTTTCTGCTTCCGCAGGGCCTGGCGCTCAAGGCGATCAAGGTTGTCCAGTAGAGGATCGATGATCAGGATGAACAACAAGCTAAGTCCAAGGACGATCCCTCCTGCGAGCACGAGCGTCCGTTCCCGCTGCGACATGTGGTGCCAACGTTCTCTGAAGCCCTGCATCATGGTTTCTCCACCGTGACGGTGATACGAAAGATGACTTGATTGGGCGCGGCGCCCACGCGGGTTTCCGTGACGGAGACCTCCGTCAGGCGGGGGCTCGCCTCAAAGGCCTGCTTGATTCGCTCCACTGCATCGAATGAGGAGGTTTCCCCCTCCATGAGGATGATTGAGCCATCCACCGTCAGTTCGCGGACCTTGATCATTGTTCCAGGTGGAAGTTGCTTCACGAATGTTGAGAGCGTGAAGAGGACTTTCCCATCCGTGGCATCGACCAACCCGAGTGCCTTATCAAGAACGCCGATGTGGTACTTTGCTTGATCGACCTCCTCTCCAGGCGAGGTCCCTGTCCCGGTTCCGAAGACCTGCTCGTATTGACTGAGGAGCGCGGTTTTTAATCGTGTGACACGCTGATCTTGTAAGAAGTAGTGAACCGAGAAGTCCACGAGTGCCAGTACAGCAATCACCAGACCCGCTATGGTCGCCAAGCGGCGATTCTGCTTCATGGTGGCTACATCGGGCGACGCGGCATCCGTCACGCTTTTCAGGTCCAGCGCGAGTCCGATGGGGGACGATTTGAATCGCCACCGGGGGCGGACCATCTTGGGGTGAATCGCCAATCCGAATGCGATGGAAAAGGCCTTCGGGCTATCGGTTCCAAACCCCTGTCGTGGGCCGACTGCGTAGAGTCCTAATTGTCGGGAGAGGTGCCCGCCGATCTCCACCATCTTTGCCCCACCTCCGCAGATCCAGCAGTGGGTCAGCCGACTCCGCTCACTTCCTTGATAGGCCTGCAGGGTAATGCGAAGCTCCTTGACGATCGGCTCCAGTAAGCCGCTCACCTGGTCCACCGCGATGGTTCTCTTGTGGCGTTCGGCATCGGCGAAGCTACACGCATGCCGGACGGCCAATGCATGTGTGAGGTGATTGCCGCCCCAGAGAATTGTTCGGAGCATCACCGGACGTCCACCTTCGATCAGACAGAGCGTGGTTTTCGAGGCTCCGATATCGATGATCGCCAGGTCTTGCGGGATGGCAGCCCCTTCCGCCTGCAGAAATTGCGTGACGGAATACAGCGCCATGGCATCGACATTGATCGCCGATGGCTCGATATCAGCCTGGGCCAGAAATCGGAGATGCTCGGCTACTTTATCTCTGGGTGCTGCCGTCACCAGTACTTCGGAGCTCTTCCCGTCTCGGAGCGGACCTACAGGGGACAGACCGGGAGGTAAGACGAGGCTGTCGACCGCCAGATCTTCGAGCGGCATCGGGACGAGGTTTTCAACTTCAAAGGGGACGACTTGCGCGAGTTTGGCCGCGTCATTGAATGGGAACGAGAGGGTGCGCACGAAGAGGTCTTGACAGGGAATCGCCGTGACCAATCGATCGGTGGCATAGAGTCCGTGACGCCACAGGAAGCCTCGAAGGGATTGGACGCGCCGGGCCGGTTCCAGATCCTCCGGACGTGAAAACGGCAGCGGATGTTGAAAGTAATCGACGGTTTCGCGTCCGCTCAGTCGGCGTCGGAACCGGACGGCTTTCAACCCGGTTTGTCCGATATCCAACCCGACACATTCGTTCACAATTGCCATGTTTTTACTTTCGTTTCATGTTTCACGTGTCAGGTTTCAAGTATTCCGACAGCATGAAACTCGAAACCGGAAACGCGAAACTCACACCGAGAAACCCGCAACCCGAAACGTCAAACTTCCTCACTACTCTACAACGCGATTCGTGCCTGTGCCAAGGTTCCCACGATCTTGACGGTGATGGGAGTGCCGGGAGGGAACGAGGGGAGACCAAGGGGTGCCGCCTTTGATGCGAACCCGGGACCAGGGATCAGCGTCACCGTGAGCGCGAGTTGACTGTTTGGAAGTTGGTGCTGAATGGTGATCTGCCCATGGCCCTCAAAGGATCCATCCATCCCCTCGCCCTTCAATTGCGTGACATCGCAGACGAGATTTCGACAGGAGAGCCCGGCTGCGGCTCTGTTGAATGTCAGCGACAGCATTTTCCCATTACCCAGCGGAATCTGGTCGACCTCTAGGTCCGTTGCCTCCGCGACCCAGGTTCCTTCGCCTTTCAACATGCCGGGGGAAGTGGGGTCGGAATCCACCCGATGGGCAAACTCCCCGGTAAGGGTCCCCCGTGTAACGTATCGACGGATGATTTTCGACAACTCTATCTGTTGGAGGTGTCCTTTGACCGTCAATGGACCGGCCAAAGAGAAGGCTGCAGCGGTGAGTGACCCCTTGACCAAGTTTGTGCGAGCGGCCTGTTCGTTTAGTTGGACAACGATGTCGAGACCGAGCGCTCCGGTCATCGCCTGGAAGACGCCGAGTTTGGCCTGCAGAATCGCCATCTCAACCGGATCGAAGTTTGATTTTGAGAGCTGTACATTCCGCCATTCCAGACTGAGCGGCAGTCCGACCGTCCAATCCCCCACGTGGATGTCCAGGCCGGTCGCTCGTTTGACCTCGGCTACGATCCGGTTTTGGAGTACGGTATAGGGGAAGGTGGCGATCAGGCAGAGGCCAAGGATGCAGATCCCGCCGGCTGTCCATGCCAGAATTTCTTTCCATGCATCCGGCCATTTGATAGTCATGATGTTCCGATGGTGACCCATTCCCGTACCGTCCATGGCGCGGCATCGGGGTACTGAAACGTCACTTCGAGTAACAGGGCTTTGGGTAGCTTACTGACGCTTAGCCATTCGTCGAGCCAGACGCGATTCTGCTCATCGTAGTATCGAATATTGAATGCATGGATTCGGTCGGCCAACTCCATTTGATCGAGCGACTCGTTGGTATCCGTCAGTGTGTAGAGATTGCTTCGAACGAACCGGATCAATCGATCGCGTTCGCGGGTATACACGACTCGAACGGTATCGCTCTCCTTGGCCGTCGTGGTTACGGTGAGTAACTCTTGGCTCATGGCGAGGAACGCCAGTGTATCCGCCGGTTGACCGTCTTGGGTCCCGTTCATCCCGATCCACGGGTATATACTCGACCGCTTGCTGAGTGAAATTTCTTCGGCCATCAAACGGAGGATTTTCCTCACGGTCTGTTCGCGTGCCGTGTGTTCTCTCCCTGCCTCCACGGTTTGTGTCGTCGTCAGGAGTGACGCAAAGACCATGGCCGCGATCGTACCGAGCAACGTCACGGCGACTAGGACTTCAACGAGGGTGAAGCCTTGTTGCCTGGTTGTCTTATGAGGGGAGACGGCTGGCGAGCACATAGGTGCTGACCTCCAATGATTCTTCTCGATCGCCGCGCGGCCACGATATCTTAATGCGGACCTCTCGAACAAACTCGAGCGGAGTCGGCGTGATGGTGCGTTTCCACCGATAGCCGACGGCTCGTGGAACGGCTTGGAGTGCGGTTTGAGATCCGAGCGGCAGCGGCGCGAACTCGCCCAGGGTTTCTCCGACGGAATACTGGCCGGCAAGTTCGATCTCGAGCAGTTTCTCTTGCGCCAATAAAGTTGCGGCGGTGAGTTCGGTAGCCCGGCTTTGGAGATCAAGGTCAAAGTTTCTCAAACCAAGGAGGACAGGTAAGGCGATGGCCAGCAAGGCGATGGCCAGCAGGACTTCGAGGAGCGTGAATCCATGTTCACTTGCCGTGGGGTAGTGTGTTGCAGAGATCATTGCACCCCGCGGGGGGCGAGAGGCCCTCCTTGTGCTGTTCCACCGGTCTGGGCGCTGGCTTTTAAGAGAACTTTTACTCGGTCAGGGATCAAGCGGTTTGGTGGTGGGTCAAAGCGTTCGTCACTGACCCGAATGGCCCCGGTCAAGGAATCAACTGCCACCCCCAAGAGATTACTTTTGTTGTCCATGAGATACATGGTCACCGGTTCGATTCGTCCGTTGGGAAAGAATGTCACTCCCACTCGTCCCGACATACGTTTGTCTTGTCCAATGGAGACCTCGGTCAAGCGAATAGACTCCGGAAGCGGTCTCGGCAATTTCCATGCAGGATCTAGAGGAAGACGCTCTTCTTTTCCTTCAATCACCATCATCCAGTAGAGTCCCTGGTCCAAGTCCAGGTAGAGCCTGAGCGGTGTTTGATCGCTGGCCGCCTGCGCTTGAAAGGTCCGAAGCAGTCCGACGAGTTTCCTCCCGGTCGAGCGGAGGTCCTCCTCAAAGCTAATCCGAGGCAAGATCACGGCGAGGACTCCGCCAAGCAGAAACAAGGCGATCAGCATTTCCAGGAGCGTGAAGCCGGCGGAAGAGCGTGAAACGTGAAACGTGAAACGTGAAACGTGAGGAGTAAGGGGGAATGAAGCATGGGGGCAGTGGTGAGTGGCGAGTGACGAGTGACGGCTGGACTGGGGATGTGCCATGTCCGAATCGATTAACCATTGACCATTGACCATCGACCATCCCCTGGTGACCATTGACGGCTTATTCCTTGTCCAGGTTCCAATTGGTGATGTCGGCGTTCACGCCTTCACCCCCGACCTCCCCATCGGTGCCGAGCGAGGTCACTTCGTAGTCAAGTTTTTGATCCGCCCGCTGGACCGGGCTGAGATACTTGTAGGGATTGCCCCATGGATCCTCCGGCAGCTTGGGCAGATAGCCGCCTATTTTCCATTTCTTGGGAATGACTCCAACCGACGGCTTTTCAACCAACGCCTTGAGGCCCTGTTCCGTGGTGGGGTAGATGCCGTTGTCCAGTTTGTAGAGCTGGAGCGCTCCCTCGAGATTGCGGATCTGTACTTTGGCCGCCGTCCGCTTGGCATCATCGGTCCGTCCCATGATGCGGGGAACGACCAGCGCCGCGAGAATGGCTAAAATGGCCACGACGACCATGATTTCGATGAAGGTGAAGCCGCGATCGTCATAGAGATAACGGCCTGAGGGGTGAGGAGTACAGGGGGAAGGGTGAAGATCGGAGGCTTTCTGCTCCCGTCTCCACGGTATTGTCGGCTGATCGGTGGTCTGCGCTTGTTCGCTCATCGAATGCCTCCCTAATTCTTGCCGCTCATCACTGATGATTCAGCCCTGTCGTTAATGGACCATCTGGCCCATTTCAAAGATGGGAAGTAGTATTGCTACGACGATGAAAAACACGATGACGCCCATCACAAGAATCATGATCGGTTCCATCAGTGAGGTCAACCGCGTAATGACTCGTTCCACCTCGCCGTCATAGATGTGGCTCACCCGGCGCAACATCTCCTCCATCTCACCGCTTTTTTCTCCGACGGCGATCATGTGTGTGACGAGGGCGGGGAATTCTCCGCTCCGTTTCAAGGGATCCGCAATCGTTTCACCTTCGCGGATATTCTGTCTGGCGGATTCGACCGTTTCCTCGAGCACTCGATTGTTCATGACTCGCTTTGAGACATCCAGGGCATCGAGCAACTGCACGCCGCTTGCTAACATGGTGGACAAGGTGCCCGTTAATCTGGAGATGGAGACCATCCGTGCAACGTCTCCGATCAACGGAAGTTTCAATGTGAGGCGATCCACCACCATGTGGCCTCGTTCCGTGCGGATAAATCGCCGAGTTCCATAGATGCCGCCGAGAACCATCGCGATCAGCACCATCCAATAGTCAGAAAAAAATTGGCTGGTCGACATGAGGGCGACGGTCGGCCACGGTAGGGCTTGTTTTTGTTGAGCAAAGACCTGGGTAATCTTGGGAACGACGAAGGTAATGAGAAAAAACAGGATGACGGTTCCAATGATCAACATGATGACCGGATAGAGCATCGCGTTGGTGACCTTGGTCCGGAGCGCTTGCTGTTTTTCCAAAAACTCCGCGAGTCTGAATAAAATCTGATCGAGGGCGCCGCTCGCTTCACCGGCTCGTACCATATGGACATAGATCGGAGAAAAATCCTTGTCGTAGGTTTCCAGGACCGCGCTCAGCGCTTTCCCTCCTCTAATCTGCTCGCGGATATCGGCGAGCAGGGATTTGATCGGTTTTTTTTCGGATTGATCGACGAGCACACCAAGGGCGTCGACCAGGGGCAATCCGGCGACGAGCAGTGTGGCAAACTGTCTGGTGAGCAGGGATAAATCGTTGGCCGCGAGTACCGATGATCGGCCGATGACCCGCGAGGGTGTGGTGCGGCTTGTGGCCGTCGCTCGACCGGACGACTGTCTTTGCTCGATGACGTCGGTTGGGTAGACCCCCTCTTTGCGAAGTTT
>CABVSA010000064.1 GCA_902500805.1 uncultured Nitrospira sp.
AGGGAGACGAACAGGGCACGGCTCAGGCGGCGAGCCAGCTTCGCCTGCCACTCATCATCCGATATCATACCGGCTGATGTCCAAGCCTGCACCGTGAACCTTAATCCTACTGGTTAGGTGGAGGAGACGTCGCCTCCGTGATCCGCTCAGGTCCGGTTGTGGGATCGGTCACCATGCCGAGTTTTTCGATCCCGGCCTTCTTGACTCCATCCATAACCTGAACCACAACCCCATACGGCACATCACGATCGGCACGCAAATACAAGGAGACATCCGCATGTTCTTGCTTCAGGAGCTGTAACTTTCGCTCGAGCTGAGCCACGCTGACTTGATCTTTATCGAGATACAGCCGTTGATCTTTCTCGATCGTCAACACGGCTCGAATTTCAGGTTTGATGGTGTTCGAGGCGGAAGTCGGCAACTTGATGTCCATTCCACGATACAGCATCGGCGCGGTCACCATGAAGATGACTAATAGCACCAAGACCACATCGACCAGTGGAATCACATTGATCTCGGCCAGGAACCGACGCTGCCGTGTCTCGAAAATCATCCCTTGACTCCGACGGCAACCGGATCGACGGACTTCGTCTGCGGTGGGATCAGAGCCAGGAGCTCCACTACAACGGAATCCATCTGCAAGGCAGTACGCCTGATGCGTGTCAGGAAGTAATTGTAGGCAATGACTGCGGGGATCGCCGCAAATAACCCGGCAGCGGTGGCGATCAAGGCTTCGGACACTCCAGGGGCCACGGCCGCAATACTGGCCGTGCCCTGGGCCCCGATTTCCCGAAACGAATCGATGATCCCCATCACGGTTCCCAACAGCCCAACAAACGGGCTGATATTCCCCGTCGTAGCCAGGAACGGAAGGAAAGATTCCAACTTGGCGATTTGAGTCTGAGCGATGTGGCCCGCCGTCCGCTCCATGACATGCCGATCAAAGCCAAGAGCACCGTTCTCTTTCATCTCCGTAGGGAGGTAGCCGATCCGCTGGACCACGGTATGAAAAATCTTTGCGCAGGGGCTTCCGGTGGTTTGTTGCACCTGCCGCGTCACCTCTTCCACATCTCTCGCGCGCAAGAGCACCGCCATGAAACGACGGTCTTTCTCATCGGCTGCACGAAAGCTCGCCCACTTATAGAAAATGACGGCCCAGGAAATGATGGAAAAACCCAATAGTAGCAAGAGGACCACTTTGGAGACGATCCCCAACGACATGATGACTCCCAGCGGGCCAGCTTGAAACATACGAGTCTCGACGTGCCTCCTTAAATTTCAGTCGCTCTGTGCAACGTGGATTGTACCAAACACTGGGGAAAAATGGCGGGGCCGACGGGATTTGAACCCGCGACCTCCAGATTGACAATCTGGCGTCCTAACCAGGCTGAACGACGGCCCCGCAAAATCTAGCTGTGGCGGAAGATTGAAAATGACAAGATGCTCTCAGTTTGGCGCCGATCAACCCCGAGCTGAGGAATGCATCCTCCGTACAAAAGCACTCATCCCTGCTTCTGCTTACCACGATTCCACGTTGGTAGGCGGAACAGGGATTGAACCTGTGACCTCTGCCTTGTAAGGGCAGCGCTCTCCCAACTGAGCTATCCGCCCAATTTCCTTAGCAACCTGCGCGGAGCCTATCAAGTCCATACTGCCTTGTCAACCAGCAGGCACCTCTTTCACCTCCCTTGATCACGTCATACGTACGGAAGAAGTCTCTCGTCTTTAGGATTTTGTTCCATCCGACTCTCGTCGCGTAAGCTGTCTAGGGAAAAATTGTTTATGAACATGCTTCAGCCGGCTCCGTTCTACATGCGTATAGATCTGAGTCGTCGCAATATCGGCATGCCCCAGCATCGTTTGAACGGCTCGAAGATCGGCACCCCCTTCCAGCAAGTGCGTGGCAAACGAATGTCGCAGCATGTGCGGCGAGATCGACTTCGTAATCCCGGCGCGGCGTGCCCGCTGCAGAAGCAGCTTCCAACAGGCTTGTCTGGTCAACCCCTGCCCGCGGCGACTGACGAACAACACTCGCGTGGAGCGGCGTTTCAGAAGCACCGGACGAATGTGATCAAGGTATTCGCGCAACAGGTCTCGCGCAGTCTGTCCCATCGGGACCATGCGCTCCTTCGTCCCTTTCCCCAGGACTCGAAGGCAGCCGAGACTGAGATCCACTTGAGACAGCGTCAACCCCACGAGCTCTGAGACACGGAGACCTGACGCATACAACAGTTCCACCATCACCCGATCGCGCTGATCTTCTACCCGATCACGCAATGGCAACTCCAACAGAGCGGTCACCTCAGGCCTCGTCAGCGTCTTCGGCAATCGAACAGGCCGGCGCGCCACCGCGACTTCACGGAGAGGATTCCCCTCCAAGACACGTTCCCGCACAAGAAATCGATACCAACCTCGGGTGGCCGAAAGAATCCGGGCAACCGACGAAGTCGCAAGCGATTCCTGTTTGAGAGCGGCTAAAAACGAGCGGATCACCTGCGATGAGACGACATCGTTCATGCGCAGTCGATGCATCAGCAAATATTGCTGCAATCGAAACAGATCACGCCGGTAGGCCTCGACCGTATTCGTGGCCAATCCTCCCTCAACTCTCAGTTGTGTAAGATATCGTTCAACCAGAGGGTCGAGGAGCGCGGTCGATGGGGCAGTCGTGGACATCAAGTACCCGAACTATAGCCAACTCGCGCATTCCGTACAATGACACTCCCATTATAGTTCTCCTTGACAGGCCACCGCCTTTCCGATACTAGTCTGCGTACGGTCTACCATCGGCCGAACGGAATGCTCGCCTATTCACATCGCCTACTGCTCAACGCTGCTCGACTGTTGCTGGTTCTCACCATCAGCGGGACATTCACGCTCGGTGAGGCCCTTGGTCTCACACGCTCGGAACCGGCAGGAGCGACAGAGTCCCCTAAACTTCTCGTTCCCATCCCACCAATATTGAACCAGGCCAAGCAGTTGATTGAAAAGGGCGCGTCCGAATCGGCGGTGACCATACTCCGTCGATTCTTAACCACGACTCCTCCTCCTGAACACCTTGACGACACCTACTTACTACTCGGTGCCGCCCTCTACGGCATCAAAGACTATGCGGAAGCCCTTCGTTCTTTCAACCAACTTCAGACGGAGTTTCCTGAATCCGACCTGCTAGACCGAGGCAAGCTCTTGATGGCCCGCACCCATGCAGCGATGGGCAATTTTGATCTGGCCCTGCCGTTATTGGCACAGGTTCGGACTGCCACGCAAGACGAGGGCACGAAACGTGAGGTGCAGCAGCTGACAGCCGAGATCCTGGCCAACAAGAAAGATTATGTGCGAGCGATCCACACCTTACTGGAAGGAATGGTCGGCAGCTCAGATGCGCAAATGACCGAGACACGTGAACAAATTCGGCAGTTCATCTCGGATAAACTGGATAAGCGTGGTCTGACTCGCGTACGCGAAGCCTACCCTCGCTCGTATCCCGGTGACCTCGCCTCACTTCGTCTCATCGACTATTACATCGGACGGGGTGAAGACCATTTAGCAGAGCGAGAAACTCGGCATTTCCTCGCGGAGTTTCCGGCCCACTCCTCCGTCTCAAAAGTGAACGAATCTCTGGATCTCATCAAAACGAGATTGAAAGCCAATCAACACCTCATTGCTGCCGTCCTGCCTCTGTCAGGGCCACTATCCAGCTTCGCCACGGATGTCCTCCAAGGCATTCAACTGGCGGTAGAACGGGCTCGTGAGCAGCCAGGGTCGCCACCCGTTGGACTGATCGTCAAGGACCATGACGCCGACCGGCAGGGCTTTCTGGACGATCTTTCGACGCTGCTCCACGAGGATCGTCCGCTTATCGTCATCGGTCCGATGTTGTCGAAGAATCTTCCGGTCATGGCCGAAATGGCCCAAAAGACCAGAATCCCGTTAATCACACCGGCCGCCACCCTTCCGAATGTCCGGCGGATGGGCAATTACCTGTTCAGCACGGCACTGACCTATGGGATGCAGGCCGAACGGATCGCAACCTACGCTGCCAAGGAACAGGGCTATCGACGGTTCTGCATTCTCTATCCCGATACCGTCTACGGTCGCGAGCTAGCCCGCCTGTTTGCGCAAGAGGTGCGGCGATTGGACGGCGAAATTATCGCTATGGAAGCCTTCAAGGAGGGAGACACGAATTTTGCTCCCCAAATCCAGCGGCTCAAGGCCGAGGACCTGAAAAAGTATGGGTTGGCAGTCCCCGTCGAAGTGACCAATCCGACGGGCAAACCGCTGAGCCGAAACGAAAAACGAGTCCTCTACACACCAGGCTTTGATGCGATCTTCATCCCCAGTCGCTCAAAGGAGATCGGCCTCCTCGCCGCCCAACTGGCCTTTCATGATATCAAGGCTCCCCTTCTCGGCACGAATGGATGGAATTCCCAGGATTTTGCGCGCACCGCGGATCGTGCCGTCGACGGCGCAACATTCGTCGATGGCTTCTTCATCGATAGCCCCAATCCCGGTGTCCAGGAGTTTGTCCAACGACACCAGAAACGCTTTGAATCCCCTCCCTCACTCTTCACCATGCAGGGCTATGATGCCGCAAGAATTGCCATCGATGGAATTCGCCATGGAGCCACCAGCGGAGACGCCCTGCACGAGTACCTCGCGACCTCACGCAATCTCCCGACACTGACGGGACCGGCCGGATTCGGGCCTGACGGTGCTCTGCACCGACCGCTCTTTCTTCTTCAAGTGAAACAAGGTAAGTTTGTGCAACTGAACTGAGCGCAGGGGTATGAGTTCGTTGTCACAAATTCTCCACACTATCTCGTATATGGGACTCCCGCTCCTGTTTGCCATGGTCCTCCATGAGTACGCCCATGGCTGGATGGCGGAGAAGTGCGGCGACTCGACCGCAAAACTTCAAGGTCGTCTTACCATCAACCCTTTGGCGCACATTGACCCATTTGGTACCGTTATTCTCCCGCTGATTTGCCTGATGCTGCCGGGAAGTTTTCTCCTGGGCTGGGCCAAACCGGTCCCGATCAACCCTGGGAACATGCATCAGCCTCGGCGCGACATGGCCCTCACGGCAGCGGCCGGACCAGGAATGAATCTATTGCTGGCCGTCGCCAGCGCCTTGCTCCTCGCCTTGATTTTAACGATCGATCCCTCCTTGTCCATCCGTAACACCGGGGACGCCGAGACGACATCCAATCTATTTGGGACCATGTTTCTTCGACCGATTGCCATCATGGCGCTCTACTCGGTGATGATCAATGTCTTCCTTGCGCTCTTCAACCTGCTTCCCATTCCACCGCTCGACGGTGGCCGTATCTTGACGGCGGTACTGCCGCCTCAACCTGCCATGGCGTTAGCCAGGTTGGAGCCATACGGGATGCTCATCTTGGTGGGACTGATCGTGTTCGACAAGGAGCTGGGGATCCTTCACATGATCACGGGAACCTTTGTCAAGACCTTGTCTGGAACCATTCTGTCCACCGCACTCGGCCTACGCCCAGGAGCAACTGAATGACGGCAATTCGAAAACGAGTGTTGAGTGGGATGCAGCCCAGCGGCCTGATGCACCTTGGGAATTACCTGGGAGCACTGGAGAATTGGAAGGCCTTACAAGAACAGTATGACTGCTACTTTTTCGTCGCGGACTGGCACGCCCTCTCGACGAACTATGCCGACACCAGCCGTATTCGGATGTTTGTCCACGACATGCTGATCGATTGGTTGGCTGGCGGCATTGATCCGGAACGTGCCACGATTTTTATCCAATCCCGAATCCCCGAACACGCGATCTTGCATCTCTTACTCTCAATGATGGCCCCCGTCTCCTGGCTCGAGCGCAATCCGACCTACAAGGAAAAACAGGAGGAGATCAAAGAGAAAGATCTCACGACCTACGGCTTTCTGGGCTATCCAGTTCTGCAGGCCGCCGATATTCTCTTGTACAAGCCCGATTTCGTGCCGGTGGGCAAGGATCAACTCCCGCATCTGGAGCTGACGCGGGAACTTGCGCGGCGCTTCAATGATATCTACAAGACATCGGTGTTTCCCGAGCCGAAGGAATATCTGACGAAGTTTCCCAAGGTAATCGGCACCGATGGCCGCAAGATGAGCAAGAGCTACCATAATACGATTAATCTCTCGGACACAGAACCGGCTGTTCGACAGAAACTCAAAACCATGGTGACTGACCCTGCCCGTGTGAGACGGACCGACCCCGGCAATCCGGACCTCTGTCCGGTCTATGAATTCCATAAGATTTACTCTCCCCAGGGGATTCAAGACCAAGTCAGCAAAGACTGCCGAACCGCCTCGATCGGCTGCATCGACTGCAAGAAACTGGTGGCGGATCGGTTGGTGGAACAGTTGACGCCGATCTGGGACAAGCGTGCGAAGCTCACTCAAGATTTGTCTCAGGTCGATGAGATCGTTGAGGCCGGCAGCAAACGTGCCGCCACTGTCGCAAAAGCGACCCTCCAAGAAGTCAACGAGGCCATGAAGATTTAAGAGCTATCCCCGAGCAGTCTGTTCGTCCTTGACCAGCGCAGGGCAAACAGAACTGGGGCCCCAAAATCTATCGACTCGCCCATACCCACTTGTTTCTTCTTCTCCACTGCCTGAGTACCATCTCCACATGCCTCGTATCGATTCCGTGTGCGTCCTGAACACCATCAATTATGGTAAGGTGTCTCGTTCGAGAAACCGTCCACTCAGATGGAGTACAGAATGAATCGACCTTGGTATCGTTGGGTTGGTCTCACCCTCAGCCTTGCGATCACACCTGCAATAACATCAGCGGCTGATCCACCTTGCGATAAGTATCTGCCCACTGAACAACCGCGCTGTATAGAGATCTGGAAAGGGCTGAACAAGGAAGACGGGCCGGTCATTGCCCAGTTTGGACTGGATCAGCAGAAACGCCGGGAAGAGGGAAAGATCAACGCCCAACAACATCTTGCTGAGAACATGACATTCATTAAACAAGCCACTGAGAAGCGGATTGAACGACTCAAGGAACGCATGGCCAAAGAGTAGCGCAGTGACTGACAAATGCCGTCTGCGTTGTGATCCCATCGCATAGCGGTCTCCGGACAACTCACCTTCTTACTCACTGCAGCCCGGCAGGGTGACATTGTGGAACAGCTGCAATTCGAAGGGGCACGTCCCTCTCCACCATCACACACGGACAACCTGGTTCGATTCTTTTTCCCACCCAATTTCGGTCTCAGGCCCATGCCCAGTGACTACCGTCGTGGCGTCATCAAGGGTGTACAATCGTTCTCGAATAGACTCTTCAATCGCCTCAAAGTTTCCGCCCCATAAGTCTGTCCGGCCGATGCTGCCACGGAAAAGAGTGTCACCAGCCAGCACAAGCTTGTCATTGGGCACATGGAAACTCATCGATCCTGGCGTGTGCCCCGGCGTATGGAGCGCAAGAATCGGCACCTGTCCCAGCATCACCTTTTCCTCATCGACGAGCCAGTAGTCCGGTGAGAGAGCCGGCACATAGGACGCCCCAAACATGCGGCATTGCAGTTCGAGGTTTTCCCAGAGCTTGAGATCATCTTGATGGAGACAAATCGTTGCACCGGTCGCCCGCTTGATCTCGCTGGACGCCAGAAAGTGATCAAAATGGGCATGGGTATGCAAGATGTGACTAACCGTGAATCCCAGTCGCTGCACTTCCTGAAGAATGCGCTCCGGGGCTCCGCCAGGATCGATCACGACCGCTTGCTTCGTGACGGGGTCACCGACGATCGAGCAATTACAGCCAAGCGGCGGGACTGAAAACGTTTTTCGAATCAGCGAAGCCATAGAGTCGCATGCTACCGCCATAGGACCGTGCGGCGCAAGTTAGGGACGTGCGGCGTCATCTGCGCTATCGCGCATAGTCCACACTACTTCCGCATCAACGAGCTCCCATGCCTGTTCTCGCCGATGAAACCACACCAGGAACCCTGCTCCAGTCCCATCACGACGCCTATTCTCGACGTACACGAGAGCGTGATCATTCTTCAGCGTTCGCCCCACACGAGAGAACGCCAGACGATCGAGCACAGAGCGGGTGTCCACCCCCATTTTATGACCATTCGGAGTAGGAACCGCCAGGCGTGCCTCTATGTCATCGCTCGTCTCTTCAGATACAAATCGATAGCGCACACCAAATCCAAATCTGCCTTCGAGTCGGCTCTGTGCTTGGTTGGCACCGATAAAATCGCGGACTAGCTCTTGCGGTACCAGTCCATTGAAGAACTCTTGCTGCTGAAAAAACGCCATCGTCATGGAATCAGGTTGGCTCGGCACAAGCCGTGACACCGTCATACGTTCCAGTAGGACCAAGTGGATCTGCGATGTAAGAAATTTGCCCTCAATGATCCGGTCGTACAGGTGATAGTCCTCCGGCAGAACAGCAACACCAACCTGCCTTCCTTCCATCGCTAGCGACAACCCCATGAAAAGAAATGGCAATAGCATCGCACAGGCAACCATCTTGTTCATGACAGTACACCGATCGAGGAGCCATTTCGAACAATCAAATTTCCGATATCGCATTTACAAGTTGAGTCGAAGCGTAGATAATCTTACCAGTCAACTGAGAGGAGCACACGTGCAGGATAAAACACTGGGCAGTCCGCAGTCACTGGGAATTGGCATCGTCTGGTTCATGATTGCGCTCGGCTGCGCACCCGATGGTAGTCGGGAGAATCCCTTCCGTGTGGAGAATGATGCACTCAAGAGGCAACTGGCGAAGCAAGAATCTCTCTTAGGCTCTTTGCAAGACGGCAATAAGGTCATGCAGCAACAGATCGATCTGCTCAATCAGGAACTCCGCGATGCCAAGAGCAGCATGGAAGTGACCAAGGCCGACGCGAAACGGCTCAACGAGCAAATGGAGCTGCAGTTAGCTGAAACGAAACGAATGATCGCCGCACAGATGGCAGACTCCCTCAAGATCGAGGAGAAAGGTGCACAATCCGACACCCTGCCGCGGCCCATGCCGACCGTGGCCAAAGTAGTTGAAGACGCCCTGGCACGGAACGGATATCATCTCAAAGTTAGTGTCAAGACCGATCAACGGGCGGTCTATGTGACTGAGCGTAAAATCTCTACCCCCGCAACGCTTGAGATGACGGGATCACGAAACCAATATCTCGTCTCCCTTGAAGCCCTTCCAGATAGTGTCACGAAGCTTGGGGTGAAAGCAGAGTTCGAACGGGTCGCCCAGGGAGGGCGGATCTTGAGCGTGAGTCACGAGGAAACCAGTGAAATCGAGCGCCGCCTGATCAGCGAAATCAATAAGGCACTTGAAAGCCCTCAAAAGACCTGACCCCGCTTTGTTCGCGAACGCTGCTCCTGTAGCCGTCGATACTCCGCTACAGCATTAGCCGTCGCTCAACTCTGAGTTCTAGGTTTCATGTTTGATGTTTCAGGTTTTAACTTTTCGGACAACCTGAAGCATGAAACGTGAACCATGAAGCTGGTAGCCGAGACGTTTCACGAGATGCACGATCCAAGTTGGTTTCGTCTCTCGCCCCCCTCGACATCACTCTCGGTCGAGCCTGAGTGGGATCGATGGGTCACGAACCGTCATGAATACTGAGGGCTCGTGACATTCTGTGGTTTTCTTGGTCAGCGTAGAGCCTCGTGCTAGCATTTTCGTCCGATGGCTCTCTCAACGACCGTCCATGATCTCCGTACGCTGATCCGCTCTTCTCACCCTCTCGTTATCATTGAAACAGTGGAAGAGGAGCGGGTGCTGGCCCTCCTGCAATCCGTCACAGCTCAGGAACGGATGCCGCTCTTCGAATGGTCAGTGACGAGGGGGTTGACCCGCGCCGATGATGGCTCGACTCTGAGCAAACTAACCGCGACTCCCTTGGCAGTCCTTCAGCACCTCCATGGGTTAACGGTCGAAGCAGTATTTTGGCTGAAAGACCTGGGGCCACATCTCCAGGACTTTGCCGTGTGCCGCCAACTACGGGAGGTTGCAGCCGTCTACAGTCGAACGCGGGCTACCTGCGTCCTGACCGGTCACCCGATCGCGCTGCCACTGGATCTCGACAAGATCGCCATCCGGCTGGATCTGAAGCTCCCCGATCAAGAGGAATTGCGGTCAATGCTCAGGAGTCTGCTGCAGTCGCTCGGCCCGAAGTCCGTCTCTCGCCCACATTCCACCATCCTCGTGCACAACCTGCTCACTTCGCTCGGCAAAGCCCAGACGTCAGGCAATAATCTCGCCGGCGATGAATCCGATACGATCCTCCGTGCATTACAAGGCTTCACGCTCCATCAAGCCCGTCAGGTGATCGCCCACTGTCTCGTCGAGCGAGGTACCCTCTCGGCCGAGGATGTGCAGACCATCTTGAAACGCAAGATGCAAGCGATCAAAGACGGCGGTCTGCTTGAATACTACCCTCTGGAGGACAACCGGTTCGAGTTGGGCGGATTCAACAATCTCAAAGCGTGGCTGGAGCGCGCCCAAGTTGGGTTTACCCCGGAAGCCAAATCACTCAACCTCACTCCGCCTCGAGGGATCATGTTGGTCGGCGTGCCGGGCTGCGGCAAGTCCCTGGCAGCAAAGGCCATCGCACGAGAGTGGAAACTCCCCCTGCTGAAGCTTGATGCCGGCCGATTATTCGACAAGTTCATCGGAGAATCGGAAAAGAACTTTCGGAAGGCGATCGAAATGGCTGAGTCGTTGTCTCCGATTGTCTTATGGATCGATGAAATCGAGAAAGCGATGGTCGCAGGAGGTGGCAATGGTGAGGCCGATGCAGGCCTGAGTCGTCGCCTATTTGGGGCGTTTCTCACATGGTTGCAGGAAAAGACGCATGACGTATTCGTGGTTGCTACGGCCAATGATCTCTCATCGCTCCCCCCGGAACTTCTTCGGAAGGGCCGATTCGATGAGATCTTTTTCGTCGACTTGCCGGACGATGCCGAACGCGCGTCGATCTGGAGAATTCATCTTGGCCTGCGCAAGCAAGACAGCACCCAGTTCGACCTCGACAAAATCGTCAGCGCCAGCGATGGGTTCAGCGGATCTGAAATTGAGCAAGCCGTGGTGGCCGCCCTCTATCGGGCACTCCATCAAAAAACGCTGCTCACAACCGATCTGCTCATTGAAGAATTAACCCATACCGTTCCCCTGTCCGTGACCAGGCGAGAAGATATTGATGCACTGCGACAGACTGCGGAAGGGCGATTTGTAAACGTACGGTAGCAAGAGGAGGACCGATGCCACCTATCGCCATCATGATTGTCCTCGCAATCGTAGCTCTAACAGCCTGCGCCACCTCGACCAAGAAGCCACAGCTAGTGGCCGTTGAATCATCCACTTCAATGCAAAACCTCAGCAAGAACAGTGACCGATCATCGTTGCCCACCCTTCGCCAGCCGGTGCCGTTCAGTTCTTACGCACCAACTCCCGCCTCCATCCCCACCTCCCTACCGAGTCGATCCGCCATCGTTCACTCCGCTGTACGGTTATTAGGGTCAAAGACCATCACCATTCAAGGTCGGCGCATCAACTATGACTGTGCGGGAGTGACACGTGCCATCTTTTTGGAGCACGGGATTGACCTCTACCGAAGTAGCCACCCCGAGATGAATGCGAACGGCGTCCGACTCATCCACAACCATGTGCGCCAGCATGGCATGCTTCATCAAGACCTGGATGTACGCCCAGGTGATCTGGTGTTCTTCGATAACACCTGGGATTTCAATGGGGACGGTCTGCTGAATGATCCGCTGACACACGTCGGCATTGTCGAGCAGATCGAGCCGGACGGAACGGTCATCTTCATCAGCCGAGTGGCTGAAGCCGTTGCACGCTACCGGATGAATCTGAGCCAGCCCCATGTCCACAAAACGGCAGAGGGCCGTCTGTTGAACGACTATATCCGACGAAAGCGCCCAACGGACCCCGAAAACACGGCCCGACTGACCGGCGAGTTATTTTCCTTCTATGGGAACCTGCTAAGTCCTCAAAAGAACGAGCCTTTCAAAGGGCAATCTGATCAGCATTCATACGGGCAACGGGTCTCCGACATCTCACCCTCTGCAGTTGCTGAACAGTGAGGGACACTTCATGGCACCATCGATTCCTCTCATCATATCGGAGCTACTTGACTGCGAAGGCTTACACTCATTCCAGCTACGAGTTTGAGTATGACTACAGAACGACCGGCTGCCATCCGATAAGAATCCCAGTGGGTCACTCACAGAGGGATGGTACCTGAATCCTTAACTTTCAACCCGGCTGCTAAAATAACTACTATGGCTATTTCATCAAAGCACACAGACGTCCGAGAAACCAATCCACTGCGGCGAACCTTGGCCGATGTTCGGCATGGACTCTTAGGCTTGCATAAAGCCCTGATTGTCGCCGAGCAACTGACCTATGAGCGGATTTATGGCCGAGTGGATTCCACTGGGCAGCTCCTCCAGCTGGTGATGAACGACCCCTGGTTTACCTGGCTCCATCCATTATCAAACATGGTTGTTCGTATCGACGAACTGCTCGACGGACACGATCAACCGACGGTTGATGACGTCGCGATCTTATTGACGGAGATCAGAGGACTCATTCGCCCCTCTGAAGTTGGCGATGGATATGAGCGGAGTTATTTTGAGGCGCTTCAGCGTGCCCCAGACGTCGTACTGGCCCACTGCGAGATGAAGAAACTGCTGACACTCCCATCGGTCTAACGTTTCACCAGTCTAGGGCTCACGATGAATGACCGCCGTTGGTCCTGATGGACCGACGGCGGTCTTGCTTTCTGAGTATGCCTACAACCCCCATCACACAATCGGCAGGTAGCATGAGGCCAGTGCGCCTGGAGACAGCCCAGATCCATTCCTTGTATGATGCAACATGGCAAGGCGACGAGGGAACAGCCCTACACACAGGATACCCATGGCCCTTTCCATCAGCCACTGGGGGCTTCTCCTCCTAATCGTAGCTGCCCTATGCCCAAGTCCTGTCTACACCCAAGTCCGCTCTGTCGATGTCCTGATTACAGTCGTAAAGGATAGGGTCGTCGCCCTACCAGGGGGCGGGAGTCCCGTTGAAGAGCCACTGGGAGTCAATGAAACGATCGTCACCACTGCGGCTCACGGACCAGCAGGATTTGCTCAGACCACTCGCAGGCTATTGGGCTTTTCTTCGGCCTTACACCGATGGACGGAGGTGCAGCTGGGCGTCGAGGAACAGGTGGAGCAACATCAGGTATTACCGCGCGTGCTTTTGGTCCAGACCAATCGACGGGTCCATGGGTTTCAAGAAAGTCGTGGACATTGGTTCAGCGAAGCGTTGGGGCCGAATGAAACCGTTCATCAACTGCACGGGCGAGGCCATGTCGCCGTCGCGATCACGCCTGAGCGAGCCTTGGCATTTTCTGCTTTCACAGGAGGGTTCTTCTCAATTCGCTTCTCACCAAACGAGCAAGTACAGTCGATCGACCAGACACACGACGTCACCGTGGTCCGAACCACCGTCCGTCAATTGGCGTTCCGTTCACAAATCGGCCTCTGGACGGACATGAGATAGGAACAGCTCCAGTTACGAATGGCTCCGTCGCTTCCAGAGATATCCTGCAAAGGCCGTGGCTCCAAAAACAGACAGCATGAGAAGGATAAGACAGCCAACAGCTAAGACTCCCGCCCAGGGAGCCGTATAGCCCTGGTAGATGACCGACAGTGGCTGATCCGTCGTCGGGCTGAAATGCGAGAGCCAACCAAGCCCTAGACCAAGCATTCCGACAACCGTCCAGAAACGGGCACCCACCTGTCCTGCCCGATACAGCCAGACTCCCAATCCCATCACGCCCAGGATGACCGTCGCCACGACGAGAAATCCAATCGATTGTTCGTCGATCGGCCAATGGAAATCTCCACGAAGAAGATGGTCGATGAGATGCAGTACGTTCAGGAAAGCAATAACTCCGAGAAGTTGGAGCAGGCGAGGATCAGGCATAGAGGCTGTTCTATTGTTAGCCTTGGGCATTATTCATGAGAGTCATACTCTGCCCCACCAGAAAACTGACGGCGCAAACAAAGATCGGCGACCACCACACATTCGAGACCGAAGGGAAGATACCCTGCATAGCCGAGCAGCGGCATCTCGAACAGTTGGAACCGATGGACGAATGGAAGAGCATACTCCCAGTGAGCCAGGCTCTTCCAGTTCCACAGCTCCCAAAAGATTCCGCAGATCAGCGCCGCTAGTGCCGGCACCCCGATGCCTCGCCAATCACCCTGCGCAAGGGATGAAAAAGCGGTCGGTGTTCCGGCGAGTATTTGAAGCGAGACGACCAACAGCAGCGGTCCAACCCAGACCAGTGGGAAGAGATAATTGGGACAGAGTCCAATACCGAAGAATCCACAGCAGGACAGGCCCACAAGTACCAAGCCCGACCACTTCTTCTGTAGAAGTTGAACGGGTTGGAATCGATCCCGGCCATAACTGATGACACGATACGAAGTTAGGAGCTCCGCCGTGCCGATCACAGCCGGCAGCACGGTGGAAAATGGAGTCGTCGCTCGGAAGAAATACTCAAACGACGACAGATCAGCCACACCAACGTAATACCAGTTCTGGACAAATCGATTGAGATACTCAAAGACCCACCAGAACGCAGCGCTCAAAGGAAAGAGGGACAGAAAGTACCGAGGCCGATGGAGCATCATGCATCGGCCAGTGCGAGCGAATGTGCAGGCGTTCACAATCATGATGTAGCCGAGCCACAGCGGCGTGAATGTATGCTCCTGGACCACGACCAACCTGGGAACCCGACTCCAGGCTATGACCCACCAGAGGCAGGTCCATCCGAGCGCGAGCCAACCCCACCAAGGCAGCCTGAAACGTGAGGCGTGAAGCGTTCCCACAAAAGCTGATGGCCGATGGTTGGTAACCAATAGCTGATGGTTTGAAACAGCAATACGAAAGAGGACTGACCCAAGAAATATGGCGATCAGAAGTGCGAGCGCGATGAATGCCGGCCAGGAGAAGGGCTCATGCTGCACATAGCTGGTACGGGGAGGAAATTCGAGATAGCGACCTAGCGGTTCACCAGCCCACAATACACCAAGTAGGGGCAGACCGAGCACCAGCACGAGGGATAGGCAGACGATTCCTGGTCGACTCATCTCTCATCATACTACAGACGTTCTTCATCCAATTCAGTCACATCCACCCAAGTACTTACGGAAGGAAGAGACTCAACTGTAACGCCGCGCTTGCTCGCAACCTCTTGAAGTCGAATCCGAAACCGCTCGCGAGCCGCATCGTCATTCGGACCAGAAGCAAGAAGGTTTTTGCTCCACTGTAAGACCTCTTCATTAGAGGGTTTACAGCCGCTCATCTTCACCCATGCAAGCAACTCCTCATCCGTTCCGCCGGCTAATACTCGCTGCTCAAATGCGTTAGCATCGATGCCAAGAAAGTCGATTAGGTACTTGTCAAACCCCACCGTGATGTAGTTGTAGTCCTGAATCTGTCCGGCATGACGCAGACGAATCTTATCGATGAACCGTCCCAGATGAGCAATACCGCCCAGCAGGACTTTTGCGCTTCGCGGATAGGTTTGATGAGTCATTGATTAGTTCTCCGAGATACAAAGTCTTCGCAGGATAAAGAATTTCAATAGGCCAAGTCTATAAGGAATCAAACGGGAGGACACTCTGCTTCAACCCATCAAGTTTTTTCCAACCTTGCCGATATAGACACCAGTTAGAGACGAGCAAGGAGGCACCTATGAGGCTAAGGAATAGCCCAAGAAAGTACGTGCGGTATTCTGCCAGTGTCCAGACTGACCACGGCGCAGCAGAAGGAGTCCTCTTCGATCTTTCTGCAACGGGATGCCGACTGCAAAGCAACCTGACGCTAACGCCAGGCACCTACCTCGCGCTGCATATTGAAGCTCCGGAAAGTGACGCTCCTCTTGGTATCGACGTCTCCATCGTGCGGTGGCACAAGGACAACCAATTTGGAATCGAGTTTCTAAGGTACGCCGAAGCCCATCGCGAGCGCATCACTGATCTGATCGAAGGTCGAGAAGTCACGACCGTTTCTGATCACGCTCACGAAGAAGAGCTGGTTCTCAGCGCCGCCCTGGCGTAAGCGCGTCGGCCTTCTCATTTTCGCCGGCATCGGTGCCGGCCGGCCTATCGGTTCTGAACAACACGCCATCGACCTGATACATTTCACCGGTCTTCTCATTCGACCAGCCGTTCTCAAACTCCACCACATGGAAACCCCTTTGTTCCAGGAAGGGCAGCATATCGCGCAACAGCACCTCACCACGATAATTCTCCACAAGTGACATCTCCACCTTCAGTCCTATCACGCGGTGTAATTCGCTGCCGATGCCCTGGATCACATTCCGTTCATACCCCTGTGCATCGATTTTCAGAAAGAGGCGATCACCTTCCGGGTAATACTTCTTCATCATCTTTTCAACAGTGGTAACGCTGATTTCTTCTTGTCGGATGACGGCTTGATCAGGAGCATTCTTGACGACGTGTTCGGCCATCGTCAGAAGGGAGCTGGCCCCACCGTGTCCACCGGATACATTGATCACGCAAGCTCCCTCTTTTTCACCTAAGGCAACCTGTTCCACCAACCACTTTGGATCAGACCTGGCGTTTTGTCTCAATTGTTCGAATAGATGAGAAATCGGCTCGAATGACACAATGGTCTTGTCGAAACCAATCCATCGAAACCAGGGACCATACTGTCCGATATTGGCACCGACGTCGAACACCATGTCGACCTGGTATTGCATCAGGAGTATTTCAAGTTTCGTTTTTTCCCTAACCTGCTTTCTCCGCACCTCCAGGCCAAAGTTCCCAAGAATACCTTGTACGGTTTTTTTGAAAGAGGTCATGATTCTGTTTTCTTACATCGTATCTCCTCCATTGACCAACACTTTCACGTTTCGCTGTTGTAGCTTGAGAAGCCTCAAACAGAATCGCTGCTCGCTGATGAAGTCTCATCCGATCACTGGCACGAAGACCACCAGTTCGACATCGCTTTCTTCGATGCGCCCGAGATAATCGAGATCGGCCCTTACCCCAGTCGCCGCGAAGGCGCCTCCCTCTCAATACGGCTCAATGCAGATCCCTCTCACTCAGGTTTACAACCCCGTTAGATCAGTCTCTCGTCTTCAGTTGATCGAACCTTTGACAGGGCATGGGAGGTGGCATAAATGCGCCGCGAATGGGCTCAATGACCCGTCTGCTATCCTTTAGGAGAATGATAGTTACCGTGGCAACCAAGGAGGAACGCATGGGATCAAGACAATGGGTCATGCTCGGGAGCCTGGCGCTCAGCCTAGCAGCACTCCAGCCGCTCGCCTATGCCCAAAGCGATGAAGGTGGAGGAGCGATAGGGGAGATGCAAGAGGACCGACAGGACCTCCGACATGATCGGCGAGACATCCGAGAAGATCGTCGTGCCCTTCGTGAAGATCGACGAGAGCTACGTCAGGACAGACGATCCGGCGCTAGTCCTGAAGAACTTGCGAAAGATCGACGTGACATCCGCCGCGATCGGCGCGATCTACGGGAGGATCACCGAGACCTGCGACACGATCGTCAAAACCGTCGCCATGACCGCCGGGATATGCGGCACGATATGGGCGGCAGAGGGCACCACGGTCGCTAGTCGTCGCCTCGACACAACAAAGCCGGCAGAAGCTTCCATTTCTGCCGGCTCTTCGGTATGCCAAAGGAGATCGTGAACAAGTCACAGATCTCGTCAAGTATCGAGCCACCTGCCATCTCCACTCACACGGAGCAAGATCAAAGAGGGCTTCAACGATCATTCCGGAGATGAACCCATCCCCTCCCATTCTTCCTTACTAATAAACCGTCTTGACTTCAACGCTCCGCTTGCATAGGCCAGAGCTGAAGCGCCTCTTCCAACCAGGCTATCCGCTGCATGGGTGTCGCTGCTAGTGACGCTTGGAGAAGTATTTCCAGATCAGGATTCTCGGATGGATGGGAAACGGGCCTAATGAAGAAAGCGATTCATCAGCCACAATAAGGCCTCTCTCCTTCAGGCAAACTGAATCGATATCCCAGGAGTATGAGTGCGCAAATCTGTTCTTGAAACAGATTCCGTTAAGTGGCAGCCTTCTTCGCCGACTTCCCCGCTTGCAGATACTTATCAATGCCCGCCGCCATTTTCCGGCCTTCGGCGATGGCCCAGACGATAAGTGAGGCACCACGTTTGGTGTCGCCGCCGGCAAAGACGCCGTCGAGATTGCTCATAAAGTTTTCATCGACGGCCACCGCACCACGTGCGTCATATTTCACACCGAGGCTGTCGAGCAACCCATTCCTGACAGGACCGGTAAAGCCCATGGCGAGCAGCACCAAATCGGCATTCATCTCAAAGTCACTGTTAGGAACAGGCGTGAACTTGCCGTTCTCGAACCTGACCCGATTGGCATGCAGTTTGGTCACTTGACCATCGTGGCCGGAGAACTTCGTCGTGGACACACTCCATTGCCGGTCACAGCCTTCTTCATGAGCATGGGACGTACGGAGCTGCATCGGCCAGAGCGGCCATGGAGTCGAATCAGCTCGCTGCGGTGGGGGTTCCGGCAGCAATTCGAATTGATGCGCTTCAAGACAACCTTGGCGATGTGCCGTACCGAGACAGTCCGACCCTGTATCGCCGCCGCCTATGATAACGACGCGCTTCCCCTTTGCAGTAATCGGCTCGTCAGTTATCGGAATGCCGGACGTGCGCTTATTCTGCTGGGTTAAATATTCCATCGCCAGATGCACACCCTTCAGCTCGCGCCCTGGGATCGGCAGCTCGCGGGCCAACTCGGCCCCCATGGTCAACCCAACTGCATCAAACTGTTGCCGCAACTGTTCGCCGGTGATGTCTTTGCCGACGGCGACGCCGGTTTGGAACTTCACCCCTTCGGCTTTCATCTGTTCCAGACGGCGGTCGATCACCCACTTTTCCATCTTGAAGTCGGGAATACCGTAACGAAGCAAGCCGCCGATCCGATCTGACTTCTCGAACACCGTCACATCATGGCCGACCCGAGCCAATTGCTGTGCGGCGGCCAATCCAGCCGGACCGGAACCGACGATCGCCACGGTCTTGCCGGTGTTCACGACCGGCACGATCGGCGTGACAAACCCTTCGTTGAAGCCCCGATCGACGATGTTCCATTCAATGACGCGGATCGAGACCGGATCTTGGTTAATCCCAAGCACACAGGCCCCTTCACAGGGGGCCGGGCAGAGACGTCCCGTGAACTCAGGGAAATTATTCGTGGTGTGGAGCGCCTTCAGCGCATCATTCCAACGGCCGCGATAGACGAGATCGTTCCACTCCGGGATCAGATTCACGACCGGACAACCGGTATGGCCCTGGCAAAACGGCACACCACAGTCCATACAGCGGGCGCCCTGAGTCTTCAGCTTATCCTCAGGGATCGGCTCGTACATCTCCTTCCAATCAAGCACACGCAGCTCGATTGGCTTACGCTTTGGGCCCTCGCGGGCGTATTTCATGAAACCCTTCGGATCACCCATCTTCTTCTCTTCTAACCCCTTACCTCTAACTTTTCACTTCCCACCAGCTAGTGCACAGCACTAGCCTTACGCTTCCGCTCCTCAATGACGCGTTTGTAATCAACCGGCATCACCTTCACAAACTTCGGTACCGCGGCCTCGAACGCATCAAGCACTTGCTTGGCCTTGCGGCTCCCCGTGTACATAAAGTGTTTGGTAAGCAGCCCATGGAGCAGTTGCTTGTCTTCTTTCGTGGTCAGCGTCTCCAGTTCGACCATTCCCGTATTGCAGCGACTCTGGAACGTCCCTGTATCATCCAAGACGAACGCCACTCCTCCAGACATCCCGGCTGCAAAGTTTCGACCGGTCATACCGAGGACGACCACCACGCCACCCGTCATATATTCGCAACCGTGATCGCCCGTCCCTTCGACAACAGTCTGCGCTCCGCTGTTTCTTACGGCAAACCGCTCGCCCGCCATTCCATAAAAATAGGCCTCGCCCTGCGTGGCCCCATACAGAGAGGTATTGCCGATCAAAATCGTCTCTTCCGGACTATAGAGGATATTCTTGGGTGGAAAGACGATGATCTTCCCGCCGGACAGCCCCTTCCCGATGTAGTCGTTGGACTCTCCCTCAAGCGTAAGCGTGATGCCTTTCGCCAAAAAGGCCCCAAACGATTGACCGGCCGAACCGGAAAACTTGATCGAAATCGTGTCTTCCGGCAACCCCTCAGGCCCGTACTTTTTCGCAATCTTACTGGAGAGCACTGTGCCGGTCGTCCGGTTGATATTTCTGATCGGCAGTTCAACCTTGACCTTCTCGCCTACCTCAATCGCAGCTTTACAGAGTTCGACGAGCTTGTTATCAAGAATATCGGCGAGACCATGGTCCTGCTTCTGCACGCAATACCGCGGCACATCCACGGAGACATCCGGCGCCGTCAGTAGCGGCGTCAGATCAAGCCCCTTGGCCTTCCAGTGGTCGACCGCTTTGGTGATCTTCAGCTTGTCGACACGACCGACCATTTCGTTGATCGTTCTGAAACCAAGCTTCGCCATCAACTGCCGTGCCTCTTCTGCAACAAAGAACAGGTAGTTGACGATATGTTCCGGCTTGCCGTTGAACTTCTTGCGTAGTTCAGGGTCTTGCGTCGCAATCCCGACAGGGCAGGTGTTCAGATGGCACTTGCGCATCATGATGCAGCCTTCGACAATCAGCGGGGCTGTTGCGAATCCGTATTCTTCTGCGCCAAGCAACGTGGCGATGACCACGTCTCTGCCGGTCTTCATCTGGCCATCTGTTTCAACACGGATACGCCCTCGCAGGTCGTTGAGCACCAATGTCTGGTGCGTCTCTGCCAACCCAAGCTCCCAAGGGATACCTGCGTATTTAATGGATGAGAGCGGCGACGCGCCTGTGCCGCCGGAATCTCCGCTGATGAGCACTTTGTCTGCATGGGCCTTCGCGACACCGGCCGCCACCGTCCCGACACCGACCTCCGATACCAACTTCACCGAGATACCGGCATCAGGGTTGGAATTCTTCAAATCAAAGATAAGCTGGGCCAAATCCTCGATCGAATAGATGTCGTGATGAGGCGGAGGCGAGATCAGTTGCACGCCAGGTGTGGCATAGCGAAAGCGGGCGATGTTCTCGTCCACCTTATGACCGGGCAACTGACCACCTTCTCCCGGTTTGGCCCCCTGCGCCATCTTGATCTGCAGTTCCCGCGCATTCACAAGATAATGCGCCGTGACTCCGAATCGAGCCGACGCTACCTGCTTAATGTAACTATTCTTGGAATCGCCGTTCGGCAAGGGACGGAACCGCTCCGGGTCTTCCCCCCCTTCGCCCGTATTGCTTTTGCCGCCAAGCCGATTCATCGCGATTGCAAGAGTTTCATGCGCCTCTTTGCTGATCGAACCGAAAGACATGGCTCCGGTGTTGAAGCGCTTCACAATTTCCTTCGCTGATTCCACTTCTTCAATCGGAATGGGCTGAGGATCGAACTTGAAGTCCAGCAAACCACGCAGGTTCGAGCGCCGCTTGCCCTCATCATTCACGACCTGCGCAAACTCCGCGTACGTCTTCGGGTCGTTTGAGCGGCTGGCATGTTGTAGCTTGTAGATCGTCTCCGGATTCCAGTTATGATGCTCACCCTGGATGCGATAGTGAATCTCGCCCCCGAAATCGAGCTGGCGGATCGCCGCCGGCTCATAGGCCACGCGGTGGCGACGCAGCGTCTCTTCTCCTATTTCGCGGATCCCGACCCCTTCCACGCGCGACGGGGTTCCTGTGAAGTAGCGATCAATGATCTCACGATTCAACCCGATCGCCTCGAAGATCTGTGCACCGCAGTATGACTGCACGGTGGAGATTCCCATTTTTGAGAAGATCTTGAGCAGGCCCTTATTGATCGCCTTGATGAATTTCCCTTCTGCCGTCTGCGCGTCGAGCCCTTCGGGCAGATAATTGTCACGTTCCATATCAACGAGCGATTCAAACACAAGATACGGGTTGATCGTCCCGGCACCGTAACCGATTAAACAGGCGAACTGATGCACATCACGGGGTTCACCCGTTTCCAAGATCAACCCTACTTCGGTTCTAGTACACTCTCGAACCAGATGGTGGTGGACGGCAGAAATCCCGACCAAACTTGGGATCGGTGCCCACTCTTCATTCACACCACGATCGCTCAGGATCAGGAACTTGTACCCTTCCTTGATGGCATGCGAGGCCTGTTTGCAGAGATCATCGACCGCCTCACCAAGCCCATCCGGTCCTTCAGCGACGCGGAATAACATCCTGAGCGTCTTGCTTTTGAAGTGGGGGTCCGAAATACCACGGATCTTTTGTAAATCGGCGTTCGTCAGAATCGGCTGCTGCACCTTAATGCGGCGGCACGACTCAGGCGATTCATCCATCAAGTTCGGCTTCGGACCGATGTTGGTCACCAGCGACATCACGAGCTGTTCCCGAATCGGGTCGATCGGCGGATTCGTGACCTGTGCAAAGAGCTGCTTAAAGTACTTGAACAGGAGTTGAGGCCGATCGGACAGCACCGCCAACGGGGTATCGGTCCCCATCGAGGAGATCGCTTCTTCGCCCGTCACGATCATCGGCGTGATGACCATCTTCAGTTCTTCAACCGTGTATCCGAAGGCCTGCTGCCGCTGGCGAATCGTCGGGTGATCCGGCTGCGGAACGTTCAGCGGATCCGGCAACTCATCGAGCGATACACCATACTGCGTGACCCAGCTACGATAGGGTTTGCGACCGACGATACCGGCCTTAATCTCTTCGTCATCGATGATGCGGCCCTGCACCGTATCGACGAGGAACATTCGTCCGGGTTGGAGTCGGCCCTTCATCCGAATCTCTTTCGCATCGGCCGGCAAGACACCGGCCTCCGATGCAAGGACCACAAGCCCGTCGGTCGTCACGTGATACCGGCAGGGGCGCAGTCCATTTCGATCCAACGTGGCGCCGATCAACTTCCCATCGGTGAAGCACACAGCCGCAGGCCCGTCCCACGGCTCCATCATGGCCGCATGATATTGATAGAACCCACGGCGATCCAGATCCATCTGCGGATTCGCCACCCATGGCTCGGGAATCAGCATCATCATGGCATGCGGCAGCGAACGTCCGCCGAGCAGCAAGAACTCCAGAGCGTTGTCCAAACAGGCTGAGTCACTTTGATCTTCGGAAACGATGGGAAAAAGCTTGTCCATGTCCTTCCCGAAGAGCTCCGAATGAAGCCGGCCTTGGCGCGCCTTCATCCAATTGACGTTCCCCTTGAGCGTATTGATCTCGCCGTTATGGCACACATACCGATAGGGATGGGCCCGCGGCCAGGTGGGAAACGTATTGGTGCTGAAGCGTGAGTGCACAAGCGCCAGGGCGCTTACCATCCGTTCATCGGTGAGATCCTGATAGTAGGCCGCCATTTGATGCGGCAACAACAACCCCTTATAGACGATGGTGTTGGCGGACAAGCTCGGAACATAGAAGTGCTCTCGCCCTTGAATGGCCGACTCTGCCACAGCCTTTTCAACTCGCTTGCGAACCACATACAGCTTTCGCTCGAACTGCGTTTCGTTGAACGCATCTCGCGCAATGAAGACCTGCCGCATGAACGGCTCGGTCGTTCGTGCAAGAGCACCGATCTGATCGCTCTTGACCGGCACATCACGCCAACCGAGGAGGCGCAGACCTTCCTCTGCAATGATCTCAGTGAATACCTTCTCGCAAAGCCGTCGCGAGTCGGTATTGGGAGGTAGAAACAGCTGGCCGACTCCGTACTCGCCCAAATCCGGTAAGGCCACGCCTGCATCGCCTGCAACCCGCCTCAGGAAGGTATGCGGAGTCTGTAACAGAATACCTGCTCCGTCTCCGGTATGAGAATCTGCACCCTGTGCCCCTCTGTGCGTCAAATTCTCCAAAACTTGAAGTCCTTTACGGACAATGTCGTGGGATTTTTTCCCTTTGATGTTGACGACAAACCCAATCCCACAGGAATCCTTCTCATGTTGAGGATCGTAGAGCCCCTGTCGGTTTGGAAATCCAGGAATATTCATAGATCTATCTCGTTCAAACAATGGACGTTTTTCTATATATGGTATGAGGAACGGAGCAAGGAAACACCCTTGAGGTGGACACACCCTTCCATCCGTATCCAGGGTGGACCTCACCCACATGGGTTACCGTGATGGGAACTTACTGGATGGGTCCTTCCTCTGTCAAGATTGCGTTAGGCTTATACCCCTTTCATTTGCTTGACTTTATTTCCTTGGCTGCCATACCATCCGCCGC
>CABVSA010000065.1 GCA_902500805.1 uncultured Nitrospira sp.
ACGACTGTCTTTGCTCGATGACGTCGGTTGGGTAGACCCCCTCTTTGCGAAGTTTTAACCGCGCGACTTTGACGTTTTCAGCGTCGATGATTCCGGTCGCTGTCCCTCCGTCGCTCCGGTACCCTTGGTATTGATAAACAGGCATGATCAACCGATTTCGGGAGTGGTCCAAGAGGTGTGGACGGTCTGATGGCGATGGGACCGGACGTTTGCGGGAGAGAAGAATTGGAATTGCATCAGTCCACGTCGATTTCTTGTTGCGTGATCCGCATGACTTCTTCCAAGGTGGTGTGGCCCTGGATGACTCGCTCCGCACCCTCTTGCTTCAATGTCACCATACCTTTCGCGATCGCCGCCTGTTTGATCGCCGTCGAGTCTGCCTTGCCGCCGATGAGTCGCCGAATGTCATCGTCCAGCACCATCAGCTCAAAGATGCCGGTACGCCCGCGATAGCCGGTCTGGGAACAGGCTGCGCAGCCAGCACCTCGATACAGTGTTACCGCGGAACCAGGCGGCAAGTCCAGCCGGCTCAGCTCCTCCTCACTGGCCCGATAGGGGCGCTTGCAGTCGGGACAAATCCGTCTGAGTAACCGTTGTGCCAGCACGGCGACGACCGATGAGGCGACGAGAAAGGGCTCGATCCCCATGTCGATGAGGCGCGTGGCGGCGCTCGCGGCATCATTCGTATGGAGCGTCGAGAACACCAAGTGTCCGGTGAGAGACGCGTGAATGGCGATCTCCGCCGTTTCACGGTCGCGGATTTCTCCGATCATGATCACATCGGGATCTTGGCGAAGTATCGATCGCAGCCCGGCAGCGAACGTGAGATTGATTTTCGGATTGACCTGCATTTGCCCGACGCCAAGCAGCTGGTATTCGACCGGGTCCTCGACGGTGATGATGTTTTTGTCCGGCGAGTTGATGTGGGTTAGTGCGGCGTACAGGGTGGTTGTTTTTCCGCTTCCCGTGGGGCCGGTGACGAGCATGATCCCGTGCGCCAGTTGGATGAGCTGGTGAATGACCGTCAGGCGCTCTTTTGAAAATCCCATTTCGGAGAGATTGAGCAGGCGATTTTCTTTTTCCAGCAATCGCAGCACGACCCGCTCACCATGGGAGGTGGGGAGAACGGACACGCGGAGATCGACGTCCTTTCCGGCGGTTCGAATCGCAAACCGACCGTCCTGTGGCAGGCGTTTCTCGGCGATGTTCAAACCGGCCATGATCTTGAGGCGCGCGATGATACTGGCTTGCAAATGTTTAGGCGGTGTAAGGACCGGGTAGAGGACGCCGTCGATCCGATAGCGGATGACCAACCCCCGTTCGAACGATTCAAAGTGGATGTCGCTGGCCCGTTGCCGAACGGCTTGAAAGAGGACGGAGTTGACCAGTCGGATGATCGGGGCCTCGTCGGTCGCATCAAGCAGGTCTTGGGGTTCGTCGAGCTCGTGCGCCAACTGATCGAGACTTTCGTTCGCCGCGATATCCTCCATCACTTCTTCGGCGCCTGCCGGATTTGCAATGTCGTCGTAGGCGCGATTGAGTCTCGCGAGAAGCGCGACACTGCTGGTCAGGATCGGCGCGATCGGTTTTCCCAACAGCAAGCGAAGGTCATCCATGGCGACGGTTTCCAACGGATCGCTCGCTGCCGTGAGAATGGCTCCGTTTTCGTCACGCATCGGTAGAACCCGGTATCGACGGCAAAAGGCGATCGGCACCTTCTTGATGACTTCGTGATCGACGTGGGTGGTGTCGAGATGGGGGATCCAGGTCATGTCGAATTGCTGGGCCAGCGCTTCCAGCACCTGTTCTTCCCGCAGCGCGCGCAGATGCAGCAATACCTCTCCCAACCGGCCGCCTTTTTCTTGCTGGTAGGCGAGGGCCTCCTCAAGCTTCAGCTCCGAGAGGTGAAACTTCTCCCTGAGGATATCCCCTAGGCGTGGCCGCGTCACACTGACAGTGGGGTGTTGGTGCTCGTCTTGTTCAGACACTGGTTCCCTGATCCTTTACCTGTGATCATCTGTACTGGAGATGATGGAATTGCGTGATCGACTCTTGCTCTTCCAGCGTAAAGATACTCTCCCGGATGACGGCCTGGCAAGGAGAAGGAGAAACTGTTACGAGAAATCAAGATCTTACACATTTAGGGGTGAGGCACCGAGTTTCAGGTTTCATATTTCAGGTCTTGAGTGGGAACAGGAAACCGGCCACTCGAAGCCTGAACTCCCCATCTGGAATATCGCACTCGAGACTGAAGCCAGAAATGAGAAACTGGAAACTCCCAAGTTGTTGAGTGGCTCAGATCGTATCAAGGTCGACGGTGGGATCAGCGGAGCTCGTACGTGATGGTTGAGCGCTGGTTGTTTCGGACAAGATCAAGTTTCACGGTCTGCTCATTCTTGAGTTGCTGAAGCAAGTTTAACATGGTACTCGGATCTCGAATATCGACTCCGTTGACGCGCTGCAGCACATCTCCGGCCTGGACCCCGATTTTCTCATAAAAACTAGTGGGTGCAATGTAGTCCAGACGAAATCCATTGATAGCGCCGTTGACCGTGTTCGGTACGGCTCTCGCCTGCGAAAGGAGTTTCGGCAGATCGTTCATGGCCTGTTCCACCTCACGGCGATCCACCACTTTGCGAAGCGGTACCATCGGGGCGGGACCCGCCTGAGGGTTGGGAGCGGTGCCGGTAGCACTGGTCAGTGCGGCCTGGCCTTCTGAGATTCCCAACTCCAACAATTCTTCAACATTACCTTGACGGATGACGATCCCGTTTCGACGGATCTCGGCGACTTCACCCAGATCGAGTACGGAGTCATGCAAGTGATACAAGGATTGCTGCTTGGATGCCTGTTCCTCAACGATGGCAAAGACGCCACGTTCATCGCCGAGTACTGTGCCGATCAACCGAAGCCTCCCTGCCAGCCCGAGAGACGCTCGAACCACTGGGCCGTTGGAGCCTCGTCGACCGGGCGATGTGACACTGCTTGATCCCTTGTCAGTCGGCGGCGGAAGTACAAAGAGGCCGCTGGCGCGAATATGCTCCATGGCCTGCGTCGGCGAAAAGGATGCCGGCAACGGCGTGCCTGTCGAGGCGTCACTTCCGGATCCCGCAGCCCGTTCAGGAATCACATACAGGGTATCGGCCACAAACGCGTTAATGGTGTGCGCGACGAGTAACCCTGAGACCCCCATGCACAGCAACAAGCCGGCACGGCGAAAGTGTTGTGGCGCCATTGTTCCCAACGTATTGCCTCTCCGCTCTTGAATGGAATATGGTAGCTTGTCAGTCGTATTCGTCGCAAGATTCTTTTATTAACAATTTATTTACATGATGTGGGTAGACTAGTCCATTCATAGCCCGCAATAATCCCTCTGTCCGATGGTAGGGGAGGAGGTTCTCACTCGTGAAGAAAGCGCTAATTACGGGAATCACGGGTCAAGATGGCTCGTATCTCACGGAATTTCTCCTTGGTCGAGGATACGAAGTGTACGGGATCATTCGTCGCTCCAGCTCGTTCAATACGGGGCGTATCGATCCCATATATGAGGATCCGCATGTGCCGCATCGGCGGCTCCATTTGGTCTACGGTGATCTGAACGATGCCAGTTCTCTCAATCGCATCTTGCGTACGGTCCAGCCCGATGAGATTTATAACCTTGGCGCTCAGAGTCATGTCCGGGTGAGTTTCGACATTCCTGAATATACGGGAGAGATCACAGGACTCGGCACGATTCGTCTTCTGGAAGCCATTCGGGAGTCCGGACTCAAGCCGAAATTCTACCAGGCTTCGTCCAGCGAGATGTTCGGCAAGGTACTGGAGATTCCACAGAGGGAAACGACGCCGTTCTATCCCAGAAGTCCGTACGGAGCCGCGAAGGTCTACTCCTACTGGATTACTGTGAACTACCGCGAGGCCTATAATCTCTTTGCGTGCAACGGGATCTTGTTCAATCACGAATCGCCGCGGCGCGGGGAGACCTTTGTGACAAGGAAAATTACCAAAGCGGCCGCCCGAATCAAGCTCGGCATCCAACAGGATCTGTTTCTGGGCAATCTTGATGCCAAGCGCGACTGGGGCTATGCCGGTGACTATGTTGAGGCGATGTGGATGATGCTGCAAGCTCCAACGCCGGAAGACTATGTCATTGCTACGGGGGAGACGCACACGGTCAAGGAGATGCTTGAGCTGGCCTTTGATCGCCTGCAGCTAGACTGGAAGAAGCACGTGAAGATCGATGCGAAATACTATCGTCCAACGGAAGTGGATCTCCTTATCGGGGATGCGAGCAAGGCGAAGACACAACTCGGCTGGCAGCCCAAAGTGCGCTTTGAAGAATTGGTCGCCATGATGGTGGACGCGGATTTGGCGTCAGAGAAAGAGCGCTTGGATGGGACCAGGAAGAGAGGTTGAGGTTGGAGGTTTGAGGTTGCAGGAGAAAGAGGAGGCGTCAGTTCCAGGATACATCTTTCCGTTTGAGAAACTCGACGTATGGCGGGAGTCTGTTGATCTTGCGGATTTCGTCCTGGGGCTCCTGGAACATGTACCTCAAGGTAGACATTTGCGGGTGATCTCTCAAATGGAAGGGGCAGTGACATCTGTTGCGCAAAATATCGCTGAAGGGAAAGGCCGCCAACACAGAAAAGAATTCCTGCAGTATCTGAGTATTGCCCAGGGATCTCTCTATGAAACCGTTACATTGAACGAAGTATTTGGCAAGCGACTGATCTTTTCTGAAGCTGAGTCAGTGACTATTCGGCTCCGAGCCGAAAGGCTTGATCGCAAGCTCAATGGGCTTATGAATGCCATCCGAGGAAAGGGTCGTCACGGGGGATAAGGCCTGCGTCCTCGATTTAGGAAACCTCAAACCTCTATCCTCCAACCTCAAACTATTATGATGTCGTTCTGGTCCGAGCAACGTGTCGTGGTCACCGGGGGGGCCGGATTTCTGGGATCATGTGTGGTGGACCAACTTCGCGCCAAAGGCTGTGCCGAGATTGTTGTCCCACGAAGTCGAGACTACGATCTGGTGCAGATGGACGCCGTTCAGCAACTCTACAGCGATACCAAGCCCGATCTGGTGATCCATCTTGCGGCGCGAGTCGGTGGCATCGGGGCGAACCAGGCCAACCCGGGACGATTCTTTTATGACAACCTGATGATGGGGACGCAGCTGATTGAGGTCGGCCGTCAGCGGGGCTTGAAGAAGTTTGTGGCCACCGGGACCATTTGTGCCTATCCCAAATTCGCTCCGATTCCATTCAAGGAAGACGATATCTGGAATGGCTATCCCGAAGAAACCAATGCTCCGTATGGCCTGGCGAAGAAAATGATGTTGGCGCAATCGCAGGCCTATCGTGATCAATACGGATTTCACTCGATCGTCCTCTTTCCAGTGAATCTGTACGGCCCGCGAGACAACTTTGATTTACAGACGTCCCATGTGATTCCGGCCTTGATCCGAAAGTGCGCGTCGGCAAAGGAGGAGGGGCGCACGGCGATTACTCTGTGGGGAGACGGATCACCGACCAGAGAATTCCTGTATGTGGAGGATGCCGCCGAAGGGATTCTCTTAGCAGCTGAGCACTATGATGGCAATCTGCCGGTCAACCTGGGGACCGGTGAGGAGATTTCAATTCGCGATCTTGCCAAATTGATTGCGGCTGAAGTCGGGTTTAGCGGCCAGATTCAGTGGGATGCCACGAAGCCGAACGGCCAACCGCGCCGCTGTCTTGATGTCAGCCGCGCCAAGCAACTCTTTGGGTTTCAAGCCAAGCATGGCTTGCGCGATGGAGTAAAGAAAACCGTCCAGTGGTTTCAATCTAATAGTCAGTCGATCCGCGAAGTGCACTTCTGATCGTCCTCGTCATCTATTGAATCGCTTCCTCGGTGCTCTCTTCTCATTGCACGAAAATGCGAGTATAGGTTGCTCAGACTGGTGAGAGTGATTACCATCACACCAATTGCATGACAGGACCACTAGAGAACGAGGTGTTGCGTGAAGCGTATTGATATCATTGCGGGAGCACGTCCCAATTTTATGAAAATCGCGCCGATCATCGAGGCGCTCAAGGCCGCGGAATCTCGTGGAGGATCGCTCCGGTATCGATTGATTCACACCGGTCAGCATTACGACCGGGCGATGTCGGGCAGCTTTTTTGAAGAGCTTGGGATCCCGGATCCAGACATCAATCTTGAGGTGGGATCGGGGACTCAGGCCGAGCAAACTGCCGGCATTATGGTCGGGTATGAGAAGGTCCTGTTGAAGGAAAAGAGCGACCTCTGTCTGGTCGTCGGTGATGTGACGTCGACTATGGCCTGTTCTATCGTCGCGCGCAAACTGGGTGTGCCAGTAGCTCATGTCGAGGGTGGGATTCGATCCGGTGATTGGACCATGCCGGAAGAGATTAATCGAGTAGTGACTGATTCGATCACCAATTGGTTTTTTACGACCAGCGAGACGGCGAATGAGAATTTGCGTCATGCTGGCGCTACTGACGGCCAAATAGTTTTTGTTGGCAATACGATGATCGATACGTTGCTCAAGAATGTTCCACGTTTGAGGCCTCCGGCTTGCTGGCAGTCGCTCAAGCTGGAGCCGCAACGCTACTTTGTCATCACCCTGCATCGTCCCGCAAACGTTGATGGAGAACAGCAACTACTCAAGCTGCTCCAGGCGATTGCAGAGGGTACGCAAGGTCTGCCGGTGATTTTTCCAGTCCATCCCAGAACAGCCAAGAATCTGCGAGAGGGGGGACAGAAACTTCCCTCCATGCACTATATCGATCCATTGGGCTACCTCGAGTTCAATTACCTTGTTAAGCATGCCAAAGGCGTCATTACTGATTCTGGCGGGATTACCGAGGAGACCACGGTACTTGGTGTGCCCTGCCTGACGCTGCGCGACAACACCGAGCGGCCTGAAACCGTGACGCTTGGAACCAATGAACTGATCGGCACTGATCCGAGCAAGCTTCCTCCCGCTCTCGCACGATTGATGGCGGGACAATGGAAGAAAGGGGCGATTCCACCGCTCTGGGATGGGAGGGCTGCGGAGAGAATTGTGGAGTGTTTGGAGCGAGTATTGAGGTGACTCGGGGTGGAATTCAGTAACATGGCCCCAAAATATTTTACCTCTCTGTTCCTTTCCGCGACGGCGTTTATTTAAGCAACTCCTCAGATTCCATGTGTGCCTCGTAACCTACCTAAGTATCAGCAACGAGAATTCCTTTTCCTAACCCAACTGGTCCTGTCAAAAGTTGATTTTAAGTTGTCACAAGTTGAGGCAACCAATATCATCATGAAACCATTCTGACTCAATCGGCCCGCGACCGTCGGTGCTCAATTTATACAGCCATCATGCAACGTGCCCTCTCTGTTGATCTTCCAGGCGTAGAACCCGATGCAAGTGCCCAGCTTTTCCATGTGCGACCACCAGGGTATGTCAGAGGAACAGCATCTATCACGGTGTGATGGCAAGGCGGCGGAGAGCACTATAGGGGCGGAGTATGAAGATGGAGGAAGATGAGCACGATTTATACGAGTGGAAAGTACCTAGAAGTGACTCGGACGTGGCATGCGGAGGATTCGTATTGGAAAGCGTCTCAAATCTGGAAAATTCTCGCAAGGAATCATGTGCAACCTCAAAGGATCGCGGAGATTGGGTGTGGTGTCGGAGCTATTCTGCGGGAGTTATCCAGGATGGAGAGTCTCTCCCATACAGAATTCAGGGGGTATGACATTTCTCCGCAAGCAATTGGATTGGCTAAGCAAGCGGAAGGGGAAAAGATCCAATTCTATTGCGAAGATCTGCTTTCGGAGAGCAATGCCGCACAGTTTGATGTGCTCATTGCAATCGACGTCTATGAACATGTCCCGGACTATATGGGATTCCTGGAGAAGTGTAAGCAGAAGGCCGCATACAAGGTCTACCATGTCCCGCTCGATCTTCATGTGTCGTCAGTACTAAGAAATACGTTCATGAGAAGTCGATATGCAGTTGGGCATCTCCACTACTTTACCGCTGACTCAGCTCTTGCCGCACTGAAAGATACAGGACACGAAATTGTAGATTGGTTCTACACCAACCCGGCCATTGAGCTTTTTAAGGAGCACCCGTCAATCCGAAAAGCTGTTGCTAATGTTCCGCGATATCTCTGTTCTAAGCTAAGCGTGCCCTTCACCGCTCGTGTGTTAGGGGGCTATTCGTTACTGGTCTTAGCTAAGTGAATTTCAGGGAACGTGCGGATCAGATCGCCAGCTTCAGACGGACAGAATTGATGAGGGGGTGTCTATGGCTACGCCCAACATCGACGTTGATGGCAATGCAACCACGCGTGAGGTTAAAGTGAAGACACCCAGTAAGATATTGAGATCCTTGTCCCTGGCAGTGAGTGCCGGTTTCTTGGCATTTGGTGCAGCGTCCTACCTTAGTGTTCCTGGAAATGCTGCAACGTCCAATCTCGGTCCTGTCCTTGTGCATGTCGTGAATCCCATCAGTGGAGAACAGATTCTTCCCACTATGGCTTCTCTTCCGGGAAAGCCGGCTACAAGTGTACAGATGGTCGCTTGTCGAGATGAATACGAACCGGCGAGCTTTGTTGTGCGGCCCATGGTTCGTGATCTAGAGAACTTGAGGATTTCAGCCAGTGACCTTGTTGGCAATAGCGGGACTATTGCAAGTTCCCATCTGGACGTAAGGTTTGTGAAAGTGTGGTTCCAGGCAGGTGGCGGGTGGCATACCGTCGGCTTGTCTCATATGGGGCAGACGAATGTCTTGGTGCCAGAGCTCCTGCTCAAAGATGATGGTCTCGTTCAACTGAATGAGGACTCGAGGGCCAATTTCCTCAGATTGAAGTTTCCTTCCGGTACCAAGCTGGTATCAGTGAGCGAGCCAGCAGCGCAGAGCGGTCGTATTGTGGGCTCTATAACCGAATTTCCCATTAACGATACGACTGAGCTTCAACCCATCACAATTCGTCGTGGTGATGCCAAACAACTGTGGCTGACAGTGCATGTTCCTGTTGACGCTAAGGATGGGAGCTATAGTGGGAAGCTGATTCTTACAGATGACAAGGGGCTGCGTGAGAATCTCGAGATCACCCTTCAGGTCCTTCCCGTAAACCTTCATCCTTCAAGGATCCAATACAGCATCTACTATCGGGGAACGCTTTCGGACGTTCCGAGCATTTCATCGGAACGGAAGGGCCAGGCACAATTTCTGGCAGAGTTACGCAATATGTTGGCACATGGTGTGACGAACCCGACGATGTATCAACGTCTAGACCAAGCGGAACTCCGAAATGCACTGGAGATGCGTAAACAAGTCGGACTAGATACGTCCGCGCTGTTTTATCTTGGCAGTGGCACCGGAAATCCTGAGACATTAGGCGAACTTGATGGATTGAAACGACGAGTGAATGTCCTCAAGGAAATAGCTGGTGTGTACGGTATTGAGAAAGTGTACCTGTACGGCATGGACGAAGCCAAAGGGGAAAAGTTGGTTTCTCAGAGGAGAGCCTGGCAACTCGTCAGAAATGAAGGGGTCAAGGTGTTTACGGCCGGACAGGCCGAAGCTTTTCCTTTGGTGGGAGACGTGTTGGATTTGCTTGTGATGGCCGGCAAACTGCAGCGGGCACAGGCGGAGAACATTCACAAGATAGGGCACAAGGTTTTCTCCTACGCTAATCCGCCAACTGGGCCTGAGAATCCGGAGATATTCAGACGAAACTATGGGCTTGAATTATGGAGAAATAACTATGATGGAGCCATGCCCTATGCCTATCAAGATTCCATGGCCTTCACATGGAATGATTTCGACCACGCCCGTTATCGGGATCATAATTTTACTTATCCCACTGTTGATGGTGTGATTGATACGCTCGCATGGGAAGGGTTTCGAGAAGGTGTTGACGATGTCCGGTATGTCACAACCCTGGAGGATATGCTGGAAACCCTTCCTAAGCCTTACACCACTGCGGCCGTTGAAGCTCGCCGATACCTCGAAAGCTTGAGAGCCTCTCTTCCTCCGAACTTGCAAGAGGTGCGGTCAAAACTAGTCCATCACATCCTTCAGTTGTCTTCTCTCAGTCATACGGCGCCATCCGGTGTATCGCTAGATATCAATTGATAACAGCCCATCGTCATACCGTTGAACGACTGGTAAAGAGTACACAAGTTGACTGGCACAGCAGACATTAAGGCCGGGCTCAAGGCCATTGTCCCAATCTTTGTAAGCTTGGCAGGGTCCGGGTTCCTTGCTTTTCTCACTCAAGTACTACTTGGGCGCAGCCTAACGGTCGAAGCGTTTGGATGGCTCAGTATGGCAATGTCGATCGTAGTCGTGATGAGTGGTGTCATAGGATTCGGGATGCCGAGTGTTTGGTTGTTGATTGTCGGCCAAGAAGGACTGGGCGGGTTTCCTTGGATACGACAATCGCTCAAGTTCCTGATGGTCTGGGGGGTGTTTGTTCTGGCCATATGTTGGGTCATACTTCTTGGATTGTTCGATGATTCGCGTCTTTTGCAGGTGTTTGGGTGGTTGCAGCTGATGGTGATCATGCAAGTCATGGCGGAACTACTCATTGCTAAACTGCAACTCGAAGCACGATACGGGGCACTTTCAGCTTGGCAACTGCTTCCACATCTGGGTCGCCTGATAGTTGCCGTTGCTATTTATCTTTCTGCAGCTCCGGCGCTCGATGTCGTTGCGAGAGGCTACGGTATCGTTTCGGTGGCCCTCATTGCTGCGTCAGGGTTTGGATTATTCTCACTGGCGCCAACGAGGATGCGGTTATCAGGGCACGTGTTGGACAACGGTTCTGCTCCAGAGAGTTCAAGCCACGGGCCAAGTTACAAGGCACTCATTAATCTTGCCTGGCCGTATGCTGGGTCGGCCGCACTGGCCATGCTCTATGGTCGAGCCGATATCGTATTGCTCGCAGCTCTGGTCAGCCCCGCTGCAGCTGGACAATTTGCCATAGCGGGGACATTTTTGCTGGTGGTGTTTCTTGTCCCTCAAGCGATCTATCAGAAATTCCTTATGCCAAAAATACACCGCTGGTATTACGGGGATTGGCCAAAGTTTCTGTCTGTCTATCGTCTGGGCTGTGCCGTCATGACCGTCTTGGGAATTGGGTGCACTGTCGCTACCTATTGGTGGGGAGCGTCGCTTGTGAAGTTATTCTTCGGAGAAAAATATAGTGAGTCCGGTCAAATACTCTCCGTTTTGTCCATTTGTATCGCACTGCGATTTGTTTCAAGCAGCGTGGAAAGCGCACTCATGTCCGGAGAGTATGGGAAGTATAGACTGTACTGCCAAGTTGTCTCAACATGCATCGGTGTCTCCTCTGCCTACGTACTTATTGCTCACTATGGAATCAACGGAGCCATCCTGAGCAGGATCATGACGGAAGTGTCGTTACTAATGGGGTATGTGTATGTGTCCTCACGCTATGTTCTGGGTGGGAATATATGGCCGAGCTGGTCGATGAAGCTGCATCAAGGGTAAACGAAAAGTGAAGCGGAAGTATTGAGTATGGGCCATTGGTGGCTGTTATTCGTCCTGAATGTGCCTCTTCTGCAAGAAACTGTCAGGAAATACCTGATTCACTCAGATCTCGTCTTCTTAGGCGGAGATGTACTGGTATTGATGACCCTGATCGCCATTGGCCTTCAAGGTCGATTGAAGGTGAAAAGCGTTCCGATGGCGTTCTTCGTGCTGAGCGGAGTCTTTCTGTCCGTCACGGCAGTCAACCATGCAATGAGTGGAAACCATATAGGAGTCTATGGGGTGGGGTTGCGAGCAACGTTTCTGCCGTTGGTGTATATGCTGGTGTCGGCCAGATATTTGTCCGTGGTCGAAAACGGCTATGAGCGCATATTCTCCTGCGTCAATATCTGGATCGTGATCATCGGTATTATGGCGATCACGCAAATTGCATTGGGCAAAGATCACCCCATCAACGCGGTTTGGGGGACATCGGCGTTGGGAGTCGGGGACTTTGCCACAACAGATAAAGGGGTTCTGATCCCAGGTATGTTTCGGCCGACCTCTATTTTTACCCATACCGGCAAGTTCGGACAGGTCATCTTTACCCTCGTCCTCTTCAAATGGTGCTATCTGTTGTTTTCAGGCGTAAGGCGCTCGGCAGGGCCGTATGCGCTCATGCTCTTTGATTTGACCGTAATCCTGATCTCTGGCCAGAGGGCAGCCCTTCTGTTTCTCGTCCTCTCCATCAGTATTGTGGTTGTGTGTACCCGACAGCATGGCGCAGGTGTTTGGAAGGTTCTAGTTCTGAGCCTGGTCATCATTAGTGGACTCTCTGGGGCCTGGGTTGCAAAGCCAGACATGGCAATTGCCGTCTATGAGCGGTTCGCCAGTGTTCTCACGGCAATCCCTATCCGGCTGGAAGGAAACCTCTGGCTCCCGATCCAGACCGTAATGGAAGACCATCTCATCTCAGGAGAGGGACTGGGGTATTTTACTTTCGGAGCGCGTAGTTTTGGCGGCACTCTGGTGTATGAAGGTATCAAGCTGGAAGGCCTGGGTGAGAGTTCACTCATCAGACTCTCAGGAGAAGTGGGGCTTCTGATTGCTATGACCATAATCCTGGCGTATCTGACGGTGGTTACTAGAGCCTGGTATTTCTATCGCAACCAGAATGGGTCTCCTGCAGCATCCGGGGCGTTGTTTTTTGGCATGTGGATGATTTGTCTAATGTTCTGGTCAAATACCGCGGATGTATTTGCCAACTCGATCGTCACAACTCTGGGCTTCGGTTTAGGGGGGGCTACATTGTGCAGTTTGCAAAGGACGTATGAAGCTCAGGTGATTCCTGAAGGCGGCAGCACCGATCCATTGATTGAGATCTTGCAAGGCCGAGGGGAAGGAACTCGAAAGAAGTTGTGTCTATTACAGGAGTGATGGAACAAGTGTTCTCGTGCCGCGCGTTCTGGTTTCGCGCGCGGGGGCTGTAAGGTGAGTGGGGAAGGCAAAAGGTGTCCAATGACCGTGGGTGTGTGATGAGAGGGCTTACATGAATACGGTAACTGATCAGGCGCTTCGTAATGTTTTTGAGAAGCTTCAAACGATGTTCCCGTTTCCCGGCTACTGTGATCGATCAATGCTGGAAGAGATCACCGTGATTGTCCGAGAGTTGTGTAAGTATCTACCGGATTTTGATCATAGGCGTTTGCTTGATATTGGGAGTGGCCCAATGGACAAGACGGCGATGTTTAAGCTTCTAGGTTTCCAGTGCTGTGCCGCGGATGATCTCACTGACCCGTGGCATCAAAGAAATGACAATGCGGAAAAAATTAAGGAGTTTGCTGCCGTGACGGGAATTGAGTTCTGTCATCAGACAGCCACGGATTACGCCATCCCATTTGAGCCAGAGTCTTTTGATGTGGTGTGTGCGCTTGGAGTCATAGAACATCTCCACGAGTCACCTCGCGGCTTACTCAACACAATGGGCAGGTTCGTGCGTCGAGAGGGATTGCTTGTCATCGCAATGCCGAACTCGGTGAATCTCAGAAAGCGGCTCTCAGTTCTGTTAGGGCGGACTAATTACCCATCCATTGATGCGTTCTACTATTCGTCCGGGCAGTGGCGGGGGCATGTGCGCGAATACACCTTGAGTGAGGCGGCCTTCATCTGTCAGGCGGCAGGGTTTGAGATTCTAACACAACGTACATTTGAACATCTCGCTTGCAAGAAATTGCGGACTCCTTTACGGGAATTCTATCTGATGCTAACTTCGATCGTCCCCACATTGGGGAGCGGCCTGTTAGTGATTTGTCGAAAACCAGCATCATGGAAACCTCAAGGAGAGGATCTCGAGGCATTCAGGGCCGCTATATCCAGAGCGGTGCCCGAGGCCGTAGCCTAAGGCAACCAGAATGGAACCGTGGGTTCTGTGTTTCGGTGCCCATACTCTTTCGCGCAGATGAAGAGAACTGATAAGGCACATGCTCATTTAGTAGCACCCAGCCGCGTTTATCCATCACGCTCGCTCACGCATGCCACATCCAAGGATGATCTTGCTGCAGCTGTCTTGCGTTCGAGGATGGCTTGAGCGCAAGTGAGTGCCGTACTCATACGAACAGCGATTAGAGACTTCAGCGTCGTACATACATGCAAACAGCCCGAGTGGAGGGGGTGCCTTGCACGTTTTGCTTAATTGTTCAACCCTTGTAAAGGGAGGAGCGTTGCAAGCGGCGGTGGCGTTTATTAGTACAGCCCTCACCAAGGTTGATCACATTAGATGGTATTTTGTGATGTCACCGAACGTAGCGGCGGAACTTCAGAGGTCCGGCCGAATGCCTCAATCACAACAGATGTCGGTCATCGATGAATCTCCGGCAAGAAGCAATCGAAGCCGGAAGATGCTTCAAGCGCTGGTGAAAACAGTTAAGCCTGATCTTGTGTTCACGTTCTTTGGCCCGGCGTACGCAAATATTGAAATTCTACATCTCTGTGGAGTCGCAGATGGGTGGGTGACGCATGGAGATCAATGGGCATGGCGGACGGTACGTAGCCCCATCGTGGCCACTAAATTGTTAGGAACTATCCTATATAAAGCACTGATGTTCAGAAGGGCGGATGCATGGGTTACGGAATCCTTGACTGCAAAAACAGGGTTGGTCAGAAGACTGCGTATTCCAGAAGGGAACATCACAGTGGTCCCAAATAATTGTGCCGACCAATACATACGGTCAGAAGCGATCGCAGAGGTGCCATCGCTCTATGGGACTCTAAACATTCTCTGCCTGTCTGCCTATTATAAGCACAAGAATCTTGAGATCATTCCGGCTGTTGCAAAGGAACTCCAGATTCGTTGCCCGGGTCGTCAGGTCAAGTTTGTCCTGACCTTGCCGGCGGAGAGTTCTGGTCTCAAGAAGATTCTCTCACAGGCTGCTGCGCTTGGCGTGGACGATCGGATCGTCAATGTGGGGCCTGTTCCAATCAGCCGAGGCCCTGAATTGTATCAAGCCTGCCAGATGCTCTTTCTTCCCTCAGTTCTAGAGACCTTTTCCGCAAATTACCCCGAGGCCATGGCGATGGGCCTTCCTATTGTGACGACAAATCTAAGGTTCGCGAGGGATGTGTGTGGAGCCGCGGGTGCCTATTTTGAACCAATGAATGCAAGGGATGCTGCGCATACGATCGGGAGACTCTGCGAGGATGAGGGGTTATGGAAGTCTTTGGTGGAAGAGGGTAAACGCATCCTTCGAACGTTGCCAACCCAAGAGATGAAGTATGAGTTGTACAGGAACTGCATTGATGACTTGTATTATCGATTCAACAGTCAGGGAAAGACGCGCCGTAGAAATGACCAAGCCGAGGCTCTGAACCACTAGAAGGTAATCCAGGCGACACATGATTTTTGTGGGAGATATAGCTGTTCCAAAGGAGGCATGTGGGGAGCCGCCATTGACCGAACGGTATTTTGGTGCGAGCACGGTTGTTGCGAATCTTGAGGGGGCCATTCTTCACGCGGGTGTGAGGCCTCGCGGTACACACTTATACAATGATCAGCGCGTACTGGCTTACCTCCAGAGAAATCGCGTTCGTTTGGTCTCGCTTGCGAACAACCATATTGTCGATATCGATCGTTCTCCACGGATGACGATTCAACTGCTACGCGAACACGGGGTCCTATCATGTGGTGCAGGCGATTCGTTAGAAGAGGCGTCACGCCCCGTCCTTTTAGAGGATGCAGAAGGTGATGTTGTGTTTTTAAGTTTCGGTTGGGACATCATTGGATGTCGGATAGCATCCCTGAATAGGGCCGGTGTCAACCCACTTTCATGGGATACAGTTCTTGTCGGTATTGAGAACGCACGAAAGGCATTTCCAGGGAAGCCCATTGTCTTGCTCATGCACTGGGACTATGAGTTGGAGCTCTATCCCCAACCGATGCATCGTCAAATTGCCTACATGGCAATCGATCATGGAGCTTCCGCTGTAGTGGGATGCCACAGCCATTGTGTCCAGGGGATCGAATTGTACAAGAGCATGCCCATTGTATATGGGCTCGGCAATTGGTTTTTTCCCGAAGGTCAGATATTTGGCCGAAATGTTCGATTCCCTGATTTCGCACTGCGCCAGCTCGCATTTGAATGGATCTTTCCCACTCAGGAAATGAATTGTCACTGGTTTTCGTACAATCGAAGGACTGGTGCTGTTGACTATGAGTTGTCGGAGGTGTTGCGAGAATCTGTAGCCATCGCCGAGCTGACGCCGTTTGCTGGGATGGAGCACCACGAATATGTGAAGTGGTTCAAGCGCCACCGTCGAAAGAAAATTCTCCTTCCCGTGTATCAGGATTCTCGTTCTTACGTTGGGAATAAACTGAGAGATGTATGGGTGAAGGGGCGACATTTGTTGGTCTGTTTTGCATCGGCGACCCAGCTGAAGGGTGGTTTGCGTTGACGAAGGTGAATATCAGAACCGTCCAATAGTGCGCGGAATACGAATCCCCTTGGGCACGCGTGCAGTGTGTCACGACCATCTAATGTACGATTAGGAAGCAGGGGGTGTTTGGGTCTTGGATTCGTGGATGGTCCCAAGAATGACGCTATCTAGGTCTTCGAGTTTCTGTCAAGAGACCGGCCAATGACTACCGAGGATGTGTACAAGTCCCTTCCTATTAGCCTCCAACATGTGGCTTGCTCCGTTGAGGGTTGGAGACTGTCCACCCGTAGATATAACCATGAGTTCTGGAAAATCCAGAAGACATTAGATGGACGTGTAGGATGGCGATTAGAGGAGCAGAGGCAGCTCAGAAGGGTTCGTCTGCAAGCTCACGTTCAAGCGGCTCTCTGTTCCCCATTCTGGAAGGAACGATGTGAGCGGTATGGGGTCAACGCGTCGGTTGAGAATCTAGAGGATGAAGTGAAGAAACTACCAGTCTTGACAAAGGCGGAAGTGCAAGAGCACGCGGAGATGATTCGAAATCCTAGTATTAAAAAGGACCGTCTTTTATCGAGCCATACGAGTGGGACGACCGGAAGCGGCTTGGTGTTTTATGAAACGTCGACTGCAGAGAAGGAGCGATGGGCTGTCTGGTGGCGGTATCGAGCATGGCACGGTCTGACTCAAGATATGTGGTGTGGGTATTTTGGTGGTCGATCGGTCGTCCCGTTGACGCAGTCTGCTCCACCATTCTGGAGACTCAACTATCCTGGCCGACAGATTCTATTTAGCGGATATCATCTGTCACCCACCACGGCTGAGGTGTATCTCGAGGCACTCGATAAGTATGCGCCCTCTTGGCTCCATGGCTATCCCTCGGTGCTCTCGCTGATTGCCGGGTATCTTTTGGAAAGAGGAAAACCGTTAAAGAGAACGCCAACGGTGGTTACGACTGGCGCAGAGAATTTGCTTCCGCAACAAAAGGAGTTGATGCAAAAGGCTTTTCGCTGCCCTGTTCGCCAGCATTACGGACAGGCGGAGTCCGTTGCAAATATTTCTGAATGTCCAGAGGGTCACCTCCATGTGGATGAAGACTTCGCACTCGTAGAATTCCTGCCGGTAGAAGAGCAGTCCAATGTGTATAGAATTGTTGGAACCAATTGGAGTAATCACGCTTTTCCGCTCATTCGGTACGACACGGGCGATCGTGTGCGGCTTCCGAGCGGGAGCCCATCCTGCCGGATGTCTGGCCGAGTGGTGGAGTCCATTGATGGTAGGAAGGAGGACTATGTCATACTTCCGTCAGGAGTCCGATTGGGAAGGCTGGATCATATTTTCAAAGATCTAACTCAGATTAGGGAAGCCCAGATTTACCAACCAGACCGAGAAAGAATCATCTTCAAGGTTGTAAAAAGAAAAGGGTATGGTCCCGATGATGAACGACGTCTTCTTGATGAAGCATACAAACGTGTAGGACGAAGCATTGCAGTTAGGCTGGAATATGTCGATTCTCTTGAACGCAGTCAAACGGGAAAGCTTCGTTTTGTGGTGAGTGAACTGTCATGAAACAAATATTGCAGAATCTTGCCTCTGGTATCACCAACATCGCTGAAATTCCAAGTCCGAAGATCAGAGAGGCCCATCTTCTGATCCAAACAACGAGGTCTCTTGTATCGGTAGGGACAGAGCGCATGCTCGTCGAATTCGGCAAGGCCAATTTGCTTGACAAGGCACGTCAGCAGCCGGAAAAGGTTCGGATGGTGCTGGATAAGGTCAAAACAGACGGGGTGATGCCGACACTCGAGGCCGTGCGCAACAAGCTGGACCAACCGTTACCGATGGGGTACTGCAACGTTGGGACAGTGCTGGAGGTTGGCCAAGGAGCCGTTGGTTTTTCAGTCGGGGATCGAGTGTCCTCGAACGGAAAGCATGCTGAGGTCGTCTGTGTTCCTAAGAACCTCTGTGCGAAAGTCCCTGATTGCGTGAGTGATGAGGCCGCGGCATTCACCGTGATTGGTGCGATTGGATTACAAGGGATCCGGTTGATTCAGCCCACTTTGGGTGAGGCTGTGGTGGTCACTGGGTTGGGACTGATCGGACTGATGACTGTTCAGTTGTTGAAGGCCCATGGGTGTCGAGTGCTGGGGCTAGATTACGACGCGAGCAAATTAGCGCTTGCTCAAAAGCTTGGAGCAGAAACGGTTGATCTGAATCAGAATGCCGATCCGCTAGGGGCTGCAATGGCTTTTTCCCGTGGGCGTGGCGTGGATGCGGTGATCATCACCGCCTCCACAAAGAGCAATGAGCCGGTGCATCAAGCTGCGCAGATGTGTCGGAAGCGAGGGAGAATTGTGCTTGTCGGAGTCACGGGACTGGAATTGTCTCGCGCAGATTTCTACGAAAAGGAACTGAGTTTTCAGGTGTCTTGCTCTTACGGCCCTGGGCGCTATGACAGCTCATATGAGGACAATGGGCACGACTATCCCATTGGCTACGTTCGTTGGACGGAGCAGCGTAACTTCGAGGCGGTCCTTGACATGCTTGCTGATGGGCGTCTTCAGACGGATGTGCTCATCTCGCATCGAATTCCGTTCGACCAGGCTACTACCGCCTATGATTTGATTTCGAGTCGAACCCCCTCGCTTGGGATTATTTTGCGCTATCCTGAACCAGATGCGTTTTCTCACAGTCGATTACTGCGAAGAACAATTGCTAGATCGGAGGAACTGCTCGAGGGGGAACGTTCTCCTGCTACTCCGGTCGTCGGGTGCATTGGGGCGGGAAACTACGCCACCCAGGTGTTGTTGCCGGCTTTTCAGAAGACGGGGGTTGCTTTTAGGTCAGTTGCAAGCAGCACAGGTGTAAGCGCTGCCCACGCAGGGAGCAAGTTTGGATTTTTAGAAATCACGAGCGACGGTCGAAGTGTGATTGAGTCTTCCGACAACAACACCGTGATCATCGCGACGAGGCACGATAGCCATGCAGCACTCGCTGCTGAAGCCTTAAAGGCGGGCAAGCATGTGTTTCTTGAAAAGCCGTTAGCAATCACGCGAGAAGAACTGACGACACTCTGTCAGGTCTATGACGCCTGTATCAGACAACAGCCATCGTCTCCACTCATGATGGTTGGGTTCAATCGTCGATTTGCCCCACAAGTTCAGCGCATGAAACAGTTGCTGAATGGAGTGGCGGAACCCAAGACCTTTGTCATGACGATTAATGCGGGCCATATTCCCCGTGACCACTGGACTCAGGACCGATCAATCGGTGGAGGGCGGATCATTGGGGAAGGTTGCCATTTTGTCGACCTGCTCCGGTTTCTAGCCGCTTCACCGATTGTTGCTGTTCAGGCGATGTCGGCGGGCGATGACAAAGTCACGATCACGTTACGATTTGAGGATGGATCAATTGGCACGGTCCACTATTTCTCCAATGGGCATAAATCATTTCCGAAAGAGCAGCTCGAGGTTTTTTGTGGTGGTAAGGTGCTGCAGCTAGACAACTTCAGAAAACTCCGTGGTTACGGTTGGTCCGGGTTTCAAACAATGAATCTGTGGAGCCAGGACAAGGGACAGACGGCCTGCGTTGCCGATTTTGTGGATGCAATTCGCCGAGGCGAATGCTCTCCAATTCCTTGGGGCGACCTCGTGGAGGTGACGCAAGTCACCTTCGATATCGTGGATTCACTCACATAGGTGCCTTCTATTCATGAAGCACTTGGGCCTCTATGCTAGGACGCTCGCGCATCTTCGTCCTTCACAGGTCGCGTACTTCCTTCACCGACGAATCCTTCCGCAGTTTCGGTCTGTAACCAAAACAGGCGACGCCGGAAGGCGTTCGGGCGTCGTCTCAATGCTTCCTGGTATTTCAGTATCCACGCCAACCGGAGACGATTTGCATTTCTGTTTCCTGAGGCAGTCAAAGTGCATTCCGTCGCAAAATGCTGATTGGGTTTGCAAGGATATGCCGAAGCTCTGGCGCTATAACCTGCACTATTTCGATTATCTTCATGATCCACAGCGTTCATTTGAGAACAAGTGTTTCCTCATTAGCGACTGGATCCAGCACAATCCACCAGGGACGGGGGATGCTTGGGAACCCTATACAGTCTCGCTCAGGATTGTGAACTGGATAAAGTTCTTTCTATTGCCGACTGGTGCTCATGTCGAAGAGCACAGTGAAGGGGTGCTGCGACGTGAGTGGGAGCAAAGCCTCTATCAACAGGCCTTGTGGCTAGAACAGAACATCGAATACCACATCTTGGCGAATCACTATCTCAAGAATGGCGTGGCGCTGTTTTTTGCTGGCTTCTATTTCCATGGCGCTGATGGGGATCGGTGGTTTCGAAAAGGATTAGAGATTCTCAAGGAAGAAATTAAGGAACAGTTTCTGCCAGACGGTGGGCACTTTGAGCGAAGCCCTATGTATCACTCCATCTGTGTGGTTGACTATCTCGATATCTTGAATCTCACCAAGAGCTCACCCTCGGTATTCTCACATGAGAGCACCGACAAGTTTATCGGCAAACTAACGACTGCTCTGGACTTTTTAAACGGCATCTGTCTACCGGACGGAGGTATCCCTCTCTTCAACGATTCTGCATTCGGTATTGCTCCTGCTCCATCTCAGATATTTGACTACGCTGAACGGGTGATTGGATACACGCAGCCACCGCAATCGACGAGTCTGACGGTCACTTCGTTTTCGGCGAGCGGGTATTATGCCTGCCGTAAGGCAAACGACATGATCATTATTGACTGTGGGTCGATTGGTCCTGACTACCAGCCTGGCCATGCGCATTGCGATACTCTGAGCTATGAACTTGCAATTGATGGACGGCGAGTGGTTGTTGATAGCGGCGTGTTTAATTATGAGCCGAGTCAAGAACGGGCCTATGCGAGAAGCACGAGGGCTCACAATACTGCCATCGTCGATGGTGAGGAGCAATCTGAAGTATGGGGTGTGTTTCGGGTGGCACGACGGGCGAGGCCGATCCAGGGTCGTATCGACAAGACGGAGGACGGGGCAGTTCTGTTTGAGGGAGCCCATGATGGATATAGGAGATTGACGGGCAAGCCGATTCACCACAGGCGTATCGGCTACGACGAGCAGGGGCGTTGGGTCGTCACAGATGAACTGACAGGAACAGGAATTCATCAGATGGAGACCATCATCCACATTCATCCTGATTTCACAATCGTAAGGTCGGGAGATGAGAGCTTTCGAGTTGAGCACTGTGGAAACCTTATTGCAATCGTCGAAGTATTGAGCGTCTCTCAGGTTGCGGTTGAAATGGGGTGCTATTTTCCCGAGTTTGGTTTGAGCTACAAGAATCCCATGATAGCCTTTTCTTGTTCTGGGAAACTTCCTCTTCAGTTGAGTTACCGAATCACAAAGGCGTCGGTTCATTACACCGAGTCATACAGACATGCGGATTCTCTTCCTGTCACATTACTTTCCGCCCGAGGTGAACGCACCGGCGACGAGGACCTATGAACATTGCCGACAATGGGTGAAAGACGGACACAACGTGACCGTTGTCACGTGTGCACCAAACCATCCTCAAGGACGAGTGTACGAGGGTTACCGTAATCGGTTCTATCAACGAGAAACAATAGACGGAATCAACGTGGTGAGGGTTTGGACCTTCGTGACGGCGAACGAAGGCTTCCTCAAACGAACCCTGAACTACATTTCGTACATGTGTTCTGCGGTCGTTCTCTCGCTTCTTCTACCGAAGGCAGACGTCGTTCTCTCTACCTCTCCACAATTCTTTAATGGTCTCGCCGGGTACTTCGTGAGCAAGATGAGGAGAATTCCGTGGGTGCTGGAGATCCGTGACCTCTGGCCGGAATCAATCGTCGCCGTTGGGGCGATCAAGAGTCAGGCAGTCGTTAAGATCCTGGAATGGATCGAACGATTTGCCTATCGAAACGCAGACCACATTATTCCTGTGACCGATTCGTTCAAGGCCTACATGGTAGGTAAGGGGATCGAGGCGGGAAAGATTACTGTCGTGAAGAATGGTGTGGATTTTGCTCAGCATAGGCCGGTTGAAGGTGCTTCCGCGCTTGCCGAAGAACTTGGACTCACGGGAAAGTTTGTTGTTTCGTACTTTGGGACCCATGGCATGGCCCACCATTTAGAGACGATCTTGGATGCAGCCCGTCGATTGAGTAATTCGCCAAACATTGTTTTCTTGATGGTCGGTGATGGAGCTGAACGGCAGGCGCTTGTTCGAATGCGAGACGCGATGGGATTGAAGAACGTGATGATGCTTGATCAGCAACCAAAAAGCCGTATGCCGGAGTTCTGGGCTCTTTCAGACGTCAGTCTTGTTCTGCTCAAAAAGTCTGATTTATTCAAGACCGTTATCCCGTCAAAGATTTTTGAAAGTCTGGCGATGGCGAAGCCGATTGTTCTGGGTGTAGAGGGGGAGAGTGCGGACTTGCTCCGGGCGGCTCAGGCTGGTCTCTGTATTGAGCCCGAGGAAGCTGAGCAGTTGGTTGCTCGTGTGCTGGAACTTTCTCGCGACACGCAGCTGCGTCAGCGATTAGGCAGGAACGGAAGAAGGTTTGTGA
>CABVSA010000066.1:0-16979 GCA_902500805.1 uncultured Nitrospira sp.
TCAATCGTACCTCCACCTATATGGCCCCGGTGAAAGCCTCCTCGGGGAGCAAGTCGAAGGCTGCGAACAAGAGCGGCAAAGCGGATCAGGCACAGGGAGGCAAGAAAACGGCGAAGCCGGTGTTAAAAGGTTCGTCTGCGAAGCCTTCCGGTACTTCAAAAGCGGCAGCCAAACCTAAGGCAAAACATAAGTAGGTTGTCGAGAGGGTTACTGCACCACGACTTTGAGCCCACCCCCTGCGAGCTTCGCCGCAATATCGTCCGCTCGTTCAGTTGATCCGGTAAAGACGATCGCCTGTCCCTCATGGTCGATGCGATAGGCGAGTTCAAATGCCTTGGCCGAGGTCATGCCGGGAATGAAACGGCAAAATAACTCGATGACCTGCTTATAGGTATGACAGTCGCAATTGTACACGACGACACGGGATTCTAATCCGCTTCCGGTACCGGTGTGAATGTCTTCCCCAATATCAGGAATGGTTTCTGGTGTGGCTGGTGTTGGCATGCAGCGGAGATTGTCGCACGGACGAGGAAGCGCGTCTCTTTCTCAGTCGGGTGACCTGATCCCTTTCTTGATTCTCACACTTTGTCCATATCGATCACTTCCGTCGCTTCCCACAGGTTTCTCAACTCGGCATCAGCCAGATCTTTTTCACGATCGACCTCTGTCTCAATCCCAAAGGTCTGAGGCGGCTGAGCCGAATCGGTGCCTCCGCTCGTAAGGTCGGATGCCGGGACGCTCGGTGTGTGGGCACGCCGACGCTTTTTCGCTGGATCCATATTGATCGGCACGGAGACTCCCTGCAATTTCTCTGTAGTCTTCTCCAAACATGAGTAACTTGTCAATCGGTACGGGACACCAGCTGACGAGAGGCGCGATTCCAGGCTGTGAGGCGTTGAATGTACCCCGGTAGCTCCAGTTCAGAACAGGCGTTCGGCTACTGAATCTGCATACCGTCGCCCCAAAGGAGTGAGCCAAAGACGTTCGTGATCGGTGCTTAAGAACCCGCCTGTGATCAAGTGCTCGATCTCAGAATCCCGGTCGGCCCCTGCAACTGCTTGCAGCGGGACCCCATGCAGAAGGCGTAAGCCGAACACGAGGGCGTCGCGATCTCGCTCACCGCGTGAAAGTCTTGTGGAATCGGTTATGGGCAGGCGGTTTTCATTCAGGTAGCCTTCATACTGATCAAGATCCGCCACATTGCCGAACCTGGTTCCGTTCACATAGGATTGGGCGCTTGGACCAAGGCCGAGGTACTCGCCGCCGGTCCAATACAGTAAATTATGACGACAGCGCCATGCCGGTTTGGCGTAGTTGGAGATCTCGTACTGGATAAACCCCGCTTGTGTCAGGACTTGCTCTGTTGAAGACTCCATCTCCAATTGCAGGTGGTCGTCGACCGGTGCCACTCGGTGCCGAGCTATGTCCTGAGCGAGCTTGGTTCCTTCCTCGATCGTCAAGGCATAACAGGAGAGATGGGAGGGGTCGAGGAGCAGGAGCAACTCCAGGGTACGTTGCCAATCCTGGAGCGATTGGCCGGGAACCCCGTACATGAGATCCAGGTTGATGTTGAGAAACCCGGCCTCGCGTGCCGCCTGAACGGCGGTTGCCGTATCCTGGACCTGCCCATGCCGACCGATGGGGACAAAATCCTGTTCCCGCATCGACTCTGCGCCGAAGCTGATTCTGGTGAAGCCGGCCTGTGCCAAGGTGGTCAGGCCCTCGTGAGTGACGGAAGAGGGATGGGCCTCCACCGTGATCTCGACGGTTGGGCTGGTGGGCCAGGTCGTCTGTATCACATTCAGCAGTGAAACCAGTTGATCCGGTGGAAGAGCGGTCGGAGTCCCGCCGCCAAAATAGATACTCTGGAGCATACGGCCATTGAGCGGATGGTGACGGCGAGACAATCGAATTTCATGTGTGAGGGCTGAACAAAATCTCGTCATGCGATCAACGTGTGCGATCTCAAGGTAGAAGGCACAGAAATGACAGCGATGCTGACAGAAGGGGATATGAACGTAGAGGCCGATCTCTGTGGCAGACGTCATCGTTCAAAGCGAAGGGGAACGGGTGCTGAGAAATCTTTGCTCAGGACAATCTCGATCTCATCGGTCGGTGAGACGCCCCGATTCCGTACATGCGACGACCACCCGCTCTGTTGCCGGAGGGTGTCGAACACCGACTTGATCAACTGAGGTTTCATCCGTACTTCCCACTCTCGGATCCAGTTGGACTCGTCTTCCTCCCCGTCATAGTCATCCGGGAACGACGCTTCGAGCGTCACGCGAAGACAAAAGGTTTTTTCTTCCTGATACATCCTGCCCCTCTCGTTGCGATTCTCTGGAGGTGATCTTATAATACCCTTTACAACCAAGGAGTTGTTTGCCATGCCTATCTTCGAATATGTCTGCCGCGAATGCAATCACCGTTTTGAGTTGTTGATGCAGGGGGCAGCAGAGGCGGTCTGTCCCCAATGCAAGGCGACGAAGCTTGAGAAACAGTTCTCGGCTTTTGGTGTCGGCGCCACGGCCACTTGGGCCTCCTCCGGAACTCCCGGCTCGTGCGGCAGCTGCGGCGACCCCCGTGGTCCCGGGGCCTGCTCGATGAACTGACCGGACCATAGTATCCGTGAATGCTTCTCCTGCAGCCAATGACAGGCTGTTGTGCTAAAATCCGTCGCTCGTCGTTCGTGAAGCGTATCTTGTTTCTGAATTCGGACGCTTCACGCCTCACGTGCGACGCTCCACAAGCGTTTGTGCCCAAGCGGTTTCGGGACAAGCCAGTATGAAGCGTGTGGACTCGTGATGGGTATGCCGGACGGACAAGCATTGACCAAAGCAATCTCGACGATTTCTCAATCCGACCCGCTGATCAAGCTGCTTCAGCAAGTCCGACTGGGTCGTATGCAGGCCACGGATGCGGGCTTGCGCGCCGTCACAGAATCATGGCTGGGCATCTACGAGCAGGCACTGAGCCTGGATGGCTTCACGCGATTCGACCTGCGCCGGCTCAATCCTGCTCCACGGCTTGCGGTACTCACTCAGGCTGGGGTGCTGTCCGATGATCATCCGGGTCTGCTCTCGTTGAGAGCCTCCTATGAACGGGCGCTCAGCTGTGCGACCGGCGGGTAAGCTGCTGAGGTGGCTGGCAGGCTGTTGACAAAGGCCGCCAGCGGCGTTCTCACGTCGCTCAGAGGCTCAACGTACGGGCCGGAGTACGATTCGCCCCTTCGCTCGCTGCGGCCTTTCTGAACAGCCTGCAGGGCATCTCGATTCGGTCAGTCACGGGGAGGGTTGGCCTGTTTGGAGAAGGGCGTAGAGTTTGTCAACACACTGCTAGCCTCATTCCTGTTGCTCTGCACGGTTTTCCTACCAGCGGTCCCTGCACGATCGGACGATGACCCAGGGCCTCGTCCGCTGCGGACAAGTTCCCTTCTCCAACTCGACCAGTTTTTTCCTTCCGGGACACATCTCCTCGTCACTCAGGCTGCTCTCGAATCCTTTCTTGCTGCGATGGAGGGGACTCCGCCCGATTGGGCAACGGTGTATGGCCATGGTCATCATGATCCTGATCACGATGAGCGGCTGTTCACCTTGAATCACGAGCGTGATGCGGCGCGTGAAGGGAATACGACCTTGACGTGGCGAATCGCATTTGTGTGGACCGGAGAGGTCTCGCACTTCGACGCCGATACCCGGTCCTATTCGGTGGCGGTCGGGCCAGAGTTGACTCCGACAAGCTGGGGCCTGGTCCGATTCAAACCTGAGGAGTTTCCCAGCAATTTGCGCGTGCGACCGGACAAGCAACTCGCTGATTGGATTGACAGAAGTCTTCGACGCCATGAATCTGTGCAGGTGTCCATCGTCATGGCCGGTACGCTCATCCCGACGGAGTCCATCATCTACGATTTCTCTCATGAGGCAGAAGGTGTTGGGCTTATCATGCCGGTGGTGAAGGTTGAACAGGTTGAAGTCGTTCTTGTGAAACCACAAGCGTGATGAGTCCAGTGTGGCTGGGGCTTCTGCTCTGAGGATTGATGGATGATGTGTATGAGGCCGGCGCAGGGTGGGCCGACTAGAATGTGTCTTTCGCACAGCGAAAGCCGATCCCGGTGGCGCGGTCGGTGGGCAGGCTGTAGTCACGGTCGGAGACGCGGATATTTCGTGCGGGCTTGAGCCAGGATCCACCGCGCACGACCTTGAGAAGTTTCCCGTTCGGGCCTTGGGGATCGGAGAGGGAGGCGTTGAGGTACGAATAGGGTTCATACCAATCCTGCACCCATTCCGCGGCGTTCCCGGTCATATCGAGGAGGCCATAGGGACTGGCTCCTTGGGGGAATGTTCCGGTCGGGAGTGTCAACACTTCGCCGTTGAGTCCACGCTCCTGTGACACACGTGCACCGTCGCCGGCCATCCAGAAGGCTTTCCACGCTGCTCCGTCTGTGAATTCGATCGTTTGCCCAGCCCAATAACTTGCGCTGTTGCTGAGGGAGACGTCCCAGTCCATTCCCCAGGGATAGCGCCGACCGTCTGTACCACGTGCGGCCTTCTCCCATTCCGCTTCGGTCGGGAGCCGTTTCGCCTGCCACCGGCAATAGGCGACGGCGTCGTGCCAGCTGACATTGACCACGGGGTGTTGGTCGCTTCCCGGGAGTGGGACTGTCTGGTTCCACAGGTTGAATTGTGGGGTAAGATGGCTTGGTGGCGGATGTCCGGTGCTGTCGACAAAGTGTTGATATTGGGCGTTGGTGACTTCGCCGCGATCAATTGAGAAGGATGAGACGTAGACCAGGCGTTGAGGGTGCTCGTCATCAAAGCTCAGACCGTCTTCCGGGCTGCCCATGAGAAACTCTCCGGCTGGAATCACGACCATGTCTGAGGGAACTTCGGCCTGGGCTGTTGATTCGTGATGAGTACACGCGAGGAGAAGCGTACAGCAGGCGAACAGTCGGACCATCATGAAGGCTTTGTGATCCCGCAGGATTTGACGACTGCATCGCGATACTTCAGCCAAAGCGCGAGGCTTTTGCGAAGGCACGTCAGGACCGATTGTCTGATTGCCGGTGGGGTGTAATTGACGACCATGTGATAGGCATCGTGACGATGTCCGGCTTCAACCAGCTGGTGCGCACGGATCAGATTCATTCGGCTTGGATGGATGCCATGATAGCGGACGAGGGGATGGACGTTGATGAGGGCCTCGATGTCTTTCGGCTGTTTTCTCTTTGATAGAGTCGTGAGTTCTGTGCGGTCCTTCACACTGCCTTCCACAAAAATTGTGAAGGTCGCAGCGCCCAGTACCCACTCACGGTGATGGGACATACGATCAAGCCAGGCCCGGTAGCGGCGGGCTTCGGGCAGGAGACGGACCCGTTCAAAACTGTTTCGGCTGAATCGGAGTCCCTCCATCATCGTTAAGAAGAGTTCTGGGTGCGACGTTCCTAGTGAAAGCCCTCCGGTTTCCTCCTCGTAGATATTTTCAGCCAACATATGTCGTGCGGAAGGGGGTGGATTTTTCCCAAGAATTCTGGCTAAGAAGACGGGGAAGTCACGAACGTAGACGGCGTATTCTTGTTGAAAGTGAATCTTCAGTTGGGCATGCGTGAGTCGGCCGGACGCAAAATGGTCCCAGGCCCAATGGTGCTTGTTGTCCATGAGTTGGAGTAATGATTTAAGGAACGCCGATTTCGTCATGTGAACCGACATGATGTCTTGCCTCTTTGAGGTGGTGTCGTTACAATTCGGAATCCAGAGGAAAGAAAATGAAAGCCATCACCATTCAGAATCCTGATGATATCCTGACGCTCCTGGCCGATGTGAGTCTTCGGGGAACAGGGTTTACGACCGAGTCCTTGCTTGATTATGCCTTAGAAGAAGGATTCACCGAACCCATCTTTCTCAATGCCAGCGGCGAAGATCCTACCGCGTTTTTTAAGGGCGAGCCGAACGCCTGGGCCATCTACCAAGTCCGTGAATGGAAACGCGTGCTCACGATTTCTGGCGGCCCGGGTCAAGAGCGGCGTGCACGCATCACGGAAACGCCCTAACGTCCGATTTAAGTGTAGAACGGGGATGAGGAAAGTGCAATCGATGGGCAGGTTTCGGAGGTGAAGACTCGATCAAGGGAGCCATGATGCGGATGATCCATCTCATGAATGCGCAGGACGTTGGAGAGCTCGCCATGATCAAGAGCTTGCTGGACGGCAATCGCATCACGTATGTCGTCCATGGCGAACATGTCAGCAGTCTGTATCCCGGAGTGCCGCTTGTCGGGAGCCGCGTAATGGTGGATGCCGCCGATCATGCCCGTGCTGAGGTACTTCTCGGGCGACTCCGGCTCTCCATTCGAGACACATCCCCTTGAGTGAGGAATAAACGAGCGAGTCTTTGCAGGGCCGCTTCGTGGGAGGTTGTTCAACTGGCTGGCTATTTCAGATGCCGTCGTGTGCCTCGACCACGAGCGATGCTTTAGCAGTTTGCTGAAAAACGCGGTTCTGCTTCGCACATCGTTGCACGATGATAGAAGGAACTGTGGCACTCTACACCTCAGAATGCTCAAAAAGGCCGTCCAGCAAGGCCGCAGCGAGCGAAGGGGCGAGGCGTACGCTTCGGTACGTCGAGCCTCTGAGTGATGCGAGAACGCCGCTGGAGGACTTTTTCAGCATTCTGTTAGGGCTGAATTTTCGGGTGCGGCTTGTCGGTGGGGAAGTTCTGAGTTTGTCGTTCGCGAGATCCTTCGTACCATCCTCCCTTCAGGATGCCCTCCTCGAAATAGAGATAGCGGTGACGGACCACCGAGGTGCTTTCCCAATCTTCGAAGATCCACTCCTCCTGCCGGATTCCATCTTTGGTGAAGGTCGTATTGATCGTCTGCGGGCCACCCCAGGCTTGTAATACCTGTTCCTTGCTCATTCCCACCATGACGCGATGTTGCTCAATGTGCTTGCGAAAGTCCGGATCGCCGAGTTGCACGATCATCGGCCACACCACCGCCATCAAGACAAAGAGAACAAGCCCAGAATAAATAATGATTCGCACAGGGCGACGGCGAATGAATGACGGCTCATTCCTGTCGGAATCAAGGGACAGCGGTTGAGATTCAGCAGCCATGGTGTGATGGAAAAAATTGAGATGCTAACAGCGCACTCGCGCCAGAGTCAAGGAAGTGCGATTAATATCCTATAAAATCAATTAGATGCAAGGCTAGCTATACTTAATAGGGCAAAATAGGGCAAACACATCGGTGCTGTCCTGAGATTTTCTGCGGTGAGCATATAACGAGGTAGGTCGAGACATGATCGTCAAGCAGTGCTGTTGGGTGTTGTTGATGTGGCTCTGTGTCGTGTTGGGGCAGGGACTTTCTGTCGAAGCCTGGGCGACAACGATCTATTCGTATATCGATGATCAGGGGAATTTGGTCTACACCGATGCGCTGGAAACCATTCCCCAAAAGTTTCGAGCGAAGGTGAAAGCACATGAGCAACCCGATGCGGTGACAAAGCCGCCCTCGATGCTGCAGTCAGTGCAAGACAACGTCAAAGCACAAGCCAAGAATTTCGGCTGGGAGCTGTCATCGGTGCATGTTGACGTGGCGGGGTTGGCACCGGAGCAGTCAAAGATTGTGACTCAAGCCGGCATCGCTGCGGTGGTCCTGCTGCTCATCATGTTTTTCAGTAAAAACAGCCCGATGGTGCGCTTATTGGCCCTGGGCCTCTTGATCGTCTTGGGGATCGGGACACCCGTACTCATGTACACCAGCGACGGCGGCCCCATGGATCGCATGAAAGAGAAAGCGGTCGCTGCAGGACAAACTCAGCAGAACCGTCTTCAGGTCTCGCCTTAGCCCGCGTTACTTTTTGGGCCCTTCTAAGACGACCACCGATACGCAACAGCGACCTTATGCGTCGTTCGTAGTTCGTGAAGCGTATGTCGTTTCGGATAAAGACGCTTCACGTACGACGATTCACGAGATACGCCTAGTTACTCCGCATAGCGGGGAACCGGGATGGCTTTCAACGACCGCGGCGGGGGGATCGATTCCTTCTCAAATTGAGGAGAGAAGGGGTTGAGGATCGGGTCATGCGTGTGTCGTAATCGCTTGGTGATGAACTCCACGCTCTGTGCTCCGATCTCGACGCGATCGATTCGTGACTCTCTTGTCAGGCGGTCAGGAAGTCCCTGCAGTGAGAAAAGTTGAAAACTGAGGGTCCAATCGAGCTGATCTTTGCCTGGTTCCTTGACGATGAAGCGGGCATCCGGTGAAGCAGGCCCTTGAAACAGCAGTACCCAAATATTGGATCGAAACGTGGGACTGATTGGGTCCGATGAGGGGTGAAATTCAGGAATCAGTGAGGGGAGCCTGGCGAGAGAGACCGGGTGGGGAAACTCGATGTCGACCAACCGCACGATGAGCGGACGATTCTCATCGTCACCATTCGGGTCGACCGCATAGCTGAATGAATAGCGGATCTCGATTCCTTCGCGGGTAACCGTATACACATCCTCGCCGTTTTCCGGAGAGACCAGCTTGCTGAAATAGGTGGCCCAATCGGTGATCGGATAATACGTGAAGACCCTGAGCGCGGACTTCCGATCACGCACCGCGTGAGGCCTGCCAAGCTTCTCGTGCAATTCTTGTTGGGAAAGCCCGAGGAAACCGTCTTCGAAATAAGGAGTTGCCATTGTGATCGACGGGAGAGTAGCGAGCACGAGGATGCACAAGACAAGGGCACGCGTGCTGGAGCGGGGGATGGTCGAGAGGGACATCACCGGCATCGTAGCGAGGCATCCAAATTCATGTCAAGAAAATGCGCGCCGGCTTGCCGCGTTGGAAGCCCTTCCAGTATGATCGCGACGACTCACTCATCAACTATCCGATCCTGAGAGAAGGTGACAATGCTCAGACAAGAGAAATGGCCCATCGTGGAGATGCTGAACGAACGGATCCTGATCCTTGATGGTGCGATGGGGACGATGATCCAGCAGCGGAAGCTGGATGAGGCGGCCTTTCGGGGCGAGCGCTTCAAGGATTGGAAGAAGGACCTCAAGGGGCATAACGATCTGCTGAATCTCACGCAGCCGTCCGTCATCGAAGACATTCATCGGCAGTACTTGGAGGCCGGTGCGGACATCATCGAGACCAACACGTTCAACTCCCAAGCCATCTCGCTGGCGGATTACGGCATGGACCAGCTCGGGTATGAGTTGTCCAAAGCCGGCGCCGAGTGTGCGAGACGAGCTGTCGTCGCCGTGGAACAGGCACAGCCGGGGCGGCGATGTTTCGTCGCCGGGGCGATCGGCCCGACAACCAAGACCTCATCGATTTCTACCGATGTGAATAACCCTGCTGCCAGGGGCACGACGTATGACGAACTGGTTCTGGCGTACGGCGAGCAGGTGCGCGGGTTGCTCGACGGGGGTGCGGATCTGCTCTTGGTCGAAACCATTTTTGATACCTTGAATGCCAAGGCTGCATTTTTTGCGATTCAAGAGGCTTTTGCGTCAGGGGCCAGGCGGGTTCCGATTATGGCGTCGGTGACGTTCATCCAGGCCGGCAGTAACCGCGGGGTGACCGGTCAGACGGTCGAGGCATTTTGGAATTCAATCTCCCATGTGCCGCTCTTGAGCGTGGGGATGAATTGTGCGTTGGGGCCGAAAGAAATGCGTCCGCTGATCGAAGACCTGTCCCGGATCGCGCCGATTTACATCAGTGCCCATCCCAACGCCGGTCTGCCGAATCCTTTGTTGCCGACCGGATTTCCGGAGACACCGGAAACCTTGGCGCCTCAGTTGCGCGACTGGGTGAAGAATGGATGGCTGAACATCGTCGGAGGCTGTTGCGGCACGACGCCGGCCCACATTCAGTGCATTGCAGAAGCGGTGCGTGGGGTGAAGCCGCATGTCCCATCGACAGTTGAGCCCTACACGCGCTTGAGCGGACTGGAAGCTGTGACGATCAGGCCTGATTCGAATTTTGTGAATATCGGTGAACGCACAAACGTGACCGGCTCGCCGGCCTTCGCCAAGCTGATTCTGACAGGCGATTATGAGGCGGCCTTGTCGGTCGCGCGTCAACAAGTCGAGGGCGGGGCCCAGATCATCGACATCAATATGGACGAGGGCATGCTCGATTCCAAGGCGGCCATGGAGAAGTTCCTTCGGCTGGTCGCCTCGGAGCCGGATATCTGTAAAGTGCCGATCATGGTGGACAGCTCCAAGTGGGAGGTCCTGGAGACCGGTCTGAAGAATATCCAGGGTAAAGCAGTTGTGAATAGTATCAGCTTGAAAGAAGGCGAGCAGAAATTCATCGATCAGGCGACACTGATCCGTCGCTACGGCGCGGCGGTCGTCGTGATGGCGTTTGATGAGAAAGGCCAGGCCGACACGCTGGAGAGGAAGCAGGACATCTGCTCACGTTCCTATAAGATCCTGACGGAGCAGGTTGGGTGTCCTCCGCAAGACATCATCTTCGACCCGAATATTTTGACTGTGGCGACTGGCATTGAAGAACACAATAATTACGCGGTCAATTTTATCGAAGCCACGCGCTGGATCAAGCAGAATCTGCCGGGGGCCAAGGTCAGTGGCGGGATCAGCAACATCTCCTTTTCATTTCGCGGCAACAATGTCGTGCGTGAAGCCATGCACGCGGCATTTCTCTACCACGCCGTCAAGGCCGGGTTGGATATGGGCATCGTCAATGCCGGGCAATTGGCCGTGTACGAGGAAATTCCCAAAGACCTGCTCGAACTGGTGGAAGACGTGTTGCTGAATCGTCGGCCTGATGCGACCGAACGTCTGGTCACGTTCGCTGAAACTGTCAAAGCGAAAGGAAAGGCGGCGGTCAAGGACGACGAGTGGCGCAAAGGGACGGTGGAAGAGCGGCTCTCTCATGCCCTGGTCAAGGGCATCACGGATTTTATAGACAAAGACACCGAGGAGGCGCGTCAAAAATATGCCAAGCCGATCGAAGTGATCGAAGGCCCGTTGATGGCCGGTATGAATGTGGTCGGCGATCTGTTCGGGTCAGGCAAGATGTTCTTACCGCAGGTCGTGAAGAGCGCGCGTGTCATGAAGAAGGCCGTAGCCTATCTCATGCCCTTCATGGAGGAGGAGAAGAAGCGGTCGGGTAATTTTCAATCACAGGGTAAGGTACTGCTGGCAACGGTGAAGGGCGATGTGCATGACATCGGCAAGAACATTGTCGGTGTCGTGTTGGGGTGTAACAACTATGAAGTGATCGATCTCGGTGTGATGGTGTCCTGTGAAAAAATTCTCGCTGCGGCACGGGAGAACCATGCCGACATCATCGGCCTGAGCGGGCTGATTACGCCGTCACTCGATGAGATGGTGCATGTGGCCAAAGAAATGACTCGCGAAGGATTCGTGGTGCCTCTCTTGATCGGCGGCGCGACCACGAGTAAAGCCCACACGGCGGTGAAGATTGCGCCTTCCTATGGGCAGGGCGTGGTTCACGTATTAGATGCCTCACGCGCGGTGGGCGTCGTGGGAAGCCTGGTGAGTCGCACACAACGCGAAGGGTTCGTACAGCAAGTCAAGGACGACTACGAGCGGATGCGACAATCGCACCAGGACCGTGGGGCCAAACTGCTCCTCCCGATTGCCAAGGCTCGTGCCAATCGGCTTGTCTCGAACTGGGAGCAGACCGAGATTCCTACACAGCCCGTACTGGGCATTCAAACCATTGAGGATCAGCCGCTGGTCGAGCTGATTCCCTATATCGATTGGTCGCCCTTCTTCCATACCTGGGAGTTGAAGGGACGTTACCCTACGATCTTCGAGGACCCAACCATCGGGCCAAGAGCCCAAGAACTCTTCGACGACGCGCGTCGGCTTCTTGATGAAATCATCAAGAAGCGACAGCTCACAGCCAAGGGAGTGTACGGCTTCTTTGGTGCTGCGTCGGTTGGGGACGACATCGAATTGTATGCGGATGCCTCGCGGAAGACCGTGCTCACGACGATCCATCATTTGCGCCAGCAATCGGAGAAGCCGGCCGGGCAGCCAAATCTCTCGCTCGCTGATTATGTGGCATCAAAAGACTCTGGTCGGCAGGATTACATTGGGGCGTTCGCTGTCACGGCTGGTTTGGGGTTGGAAGAACTCTGCAAACAGTTCGATCGAGATCATGACGACTACAACTCCATCATGACGAAGGCCCTTGCGGATCGGTTGGCTGAGGCGTTCGCCGAATTTCTCCATAAGCGAGTCAGAGACGAGTGGGGGTATGGAAAGAAAGAACAACTGACGAATGAGGAGTTGATACGCGAAAAGTATCGTGGAATTCGTCCGGCACCCGGCTATCCCGCTTGCCCGGATCATACGGAAAAACAGCTACTGTTCGAACTCTTATCAGTTGAGAAGAATACCGGCATCACGCTGACCGAAAGTTTCGCCATGCTGCCGGCGTCAGCGGTCAGCGGCTTCTATTTCGCCCACCCGGACGCGAAATACTTCTCTGTCGGCAAGATCGGGAAAGATCAAGTCGAAGACTATGCTCGTCGCAAAGGGATGGATCTGCGTACGGTTGAGCGCTGGCTCTCGCCGAATCTGAACTATGAGCCTGAGTGAAGAAGGGAAAGTATCTGGCTTGCGTCAACCGTTTCGGCAAACAGGGAGTAAGTTCAACTCATCAGAGCATTGTGCGTTAGAGTCTCACCGTCAGCCATCCCATCACGCGCGTGCCCAGTAAATCCCCGAGGGGATGCTCGCGATGGGCGTCATTCATGGCGTTAAACACAGATAATGCAATTTCAGCATCGCGCAGATAGCCGGCCTCGGCTGTCTGCTGCCAGAACCGATAGCCGACACGAAGATTCAGCAGGTTATAGCTGTTGACGTGAGGACTGACGAATGGGACGCCGAATGGCGCTAACAGAGTGAACGTTTGAGCAACGGGGTAGGTGGCTTGTCCGACATAGTGATACGACAGATCAGCTGAGACACCCGTAGACCAGATGCCTCTGAGCCCCACGTTGGCCTTGTGGTTCGGCGCACCTCGGCGAACAGTCCCGAGAAACGTGTGATCAAAAAGCTCGTAACTATAGTTGGCGTAACCGGACAACCACGTCGTCGCAAGCACTTCAATCCCGACTTCCATCCCAAAAATATTGGCGTGGCCCTGATCATTGACGAACGTGGCTTGGGTTGCGGAGACGTTGCGATTGCCGATCAAATCAGAGAGATGGCTGAAAAAGAGGTCCCCTCGCGTCCGTAAGCGATGCTGAAACCACCAGCCTTGATACCCCACATCGCCGGAGATAATTTGCTCAGGATCGAGTCCGGCTGAGCCGCGTACGGGAATCACATTTGTGACAGTCGAGGGAGCCGGAGGTGGCAACCCTGTGGGAACTGTCGTTCTCGCGCGTTGGTCGAGTGAGGTTTCGATCAGCGTCGGTGGGCGATACGCAACAGAGGCAGAGGCTCTGAATGAATGGTTTGGTGAGAGCTGGTAAATGACAGCCAGACGAGGACTGAGCGTGGGTTTGATAAAGGTATCCATGTCGTACCGTCCGCCGGCCACCAGAGAAATGCGTGGTGTCACCCGCCACTCATCCTGCACGAAGAGACCAAGTCGATCCTCACGCGACACGTCAGAATTAATATTGCTGGTCAAGCTGATGTGCCGGTAGTTCAGCCCGTAGGTGAATTGATGTGTCCCTCCCACTTTGATCATGTGTTGCAGGTCAAGGTTGTAGGTGTCCGCGACGGTCGAGGACAGTGCCTGTCCGTTCCGGTCGGTAATGGTGAGAAAATTTGAAAGGAGGGGATTGGCAGTCGGCAGTGACGCACTGGAGAGCCTGGACCACCAAGTCCGAAGCGACAGGGTGCCCCAGTCCAGTCCGGCGCTGATATAGGCCTGTGTCAATCTGGTGCTTGTTGAGACAGTTTCGCCGATCTGTCCATCAAAGCGATTGGTATCGACGACACCGCCTGACACGTGCAACGTACTGTTGTCAGACAGCGCATATTGAGTGGCCACATTGAGCTTGTGAGAGCGAAAGGCAAGGGCGTCTTCATCCCGCCATTGTTGGTTCTGGTCTCGTCCGGCTGAAATCCGAACCCCTAGATGTCCGACTGTCGCGGCAGTCACTGCGGCGCTGGTCACGGTTCCCAATTCGCCTCCGCCGAACTGGAGTGTCGTGCCTTTCATGTCTTCCGGTGTTTTCGTGATGATGTTCACGATGCCGTCGAAGGCATTGAACCCGTACAGTGCTGATGCCGGGCCCTTGAGCACTTCAATCCGTTTGATTTCCGGTAAGGTGACCGGCAGCGCTTTCCAATACACGGTGCCTTGCAAATCCACATAGATTGATCGACCGTCCACGAGGACCAGCAGCTTATTGGCAATCGGTTGATTGTTGCCGCGGATGCTGACATTGAAGTCAGCACCGCTCATTTGCATGATCTCAACTCCGGGGATTCGACGAAGAATCGTAGGCAGGTCGGTTGCTCCTGAGAGTCGAATATCCTCATCGGTAATGACGTACACGTTGGATGGGGCTTCAGAAATGGGCTGTTCGTGTCGGCTGGCAATACTGACGATTTCTTCCTTCAAGTAGAGAGATTCTTCCTGGAGTTGTCGTTCCGTCGTTGAAGAGGCTCGCGGAATCGAGAACGACGGCTCAGCCCAGGCCTGCAGTGGAACGATCATCCAGCAAGCCACCACTGCCATAATCTTGTCCAAACGGTTCGTTGTCATGGGTATGGATTCAGTTTGATTCAGACGATCGACTCGCTCATCAGCTCACGAGTGTAATCGCAATCAGAGCGAAGGGCAGATCAGTTATTCAAGTGGATATTGAGTAGGCGTAAAGCCGCACGGGTATTTGCTTCAGAGCTTGTTGAACAATGGGGTCTTACCCATTTAAACGGATCCTTTCATATGCTATCTCGACCATGAATACAAGTATCACGGGTAAAAAAGGCTTCAATGTTTCCAAGAATGGCGACCACCGTCCTCAATGTGAATCCAATTAGATACTGAATCCTTTTGTAGACAGTTCATTCTTTTCTGGGTCCTATAGACCTTGTTTGCACAGGTTCGCCGACAATTCCCTTGAGTTTACGGTTATCTGAACCGCTCCATCCATGCGGCGTGAAATATGCTTGACGGCTTTCGCATGGTATTGCGCAGCCTAGATGTGTTCCATGGTGAGTGGCTTCTGGAGTGTCTTTCGCCTTCGGTCGCTCTTCCACTACAATGGCGCTGTACTCAACCGAGCCGGGAGAGTTCCATGCAGATACGAGTTCTCGTGGTCGACGACGATCAAGACATTTTACACGCGCTCCAGAAACGCCTGACCTGGATGGGCCATGAGGTGTTGACGGCCGAAGACGGCGAGCAGGCGCTGAAACTGGCGATCGAGGAGCAGCCGGATCTGATGCTCCTGGATATCGAACTGCCCGGCTTGAGTGGGTTAGATGTGTTGAAGCAGCTGGCCGAGCGTCGCTCGAACGTTCCGCCGCAATATACGCCGGAGGTGGTCGTGATCACCGCCTTCGGGACGATTGATCGTGCAGTGGAGGCCATCCGGCTGGGAGCCTGTGATTTTCTGACGAAGCCGTTTGAGCCGGATCATCTTTCTGCGGTGATTGAGAAGGCCAGGGGCCAGATGGCCCTCACCAGGCAGATTGGGCTTCTGCAAGCCGAAGTCGAGGGCCGGTATGAACATGTGATTGGACACAGTCCGCGCATGGTTGAACTCCTCGATACCGCAAGGCGAGCGGCCGGCGCATCCGCCACCGTACTTCTGTTGGGTGAAACCGGAACCGGGAAAGAAGTGATGGCTCGTGCATTGCATCGGTGGAGCCCGCGTGCCTCGAAGCCCTTTGTCGTCGTGAATTGTGCAGCATTACCCGAGAGCCTGTTGGAAAACGAACTCTTCGGCCATGAAAAGGGAGCCTATACCGGGGCGGTCAAACGCGAGCCGGGAAAAGTGGAATCGGCGGAAGGCGGTACCGTATTTCTCGATGAGATCGGGGATATGCCGGCCGGACTACAAACGCGACTGCTCCGGCTCCTCCAAGATCAGGAGTTCTACCGAGTCGGCGGGACGCAGCCGATTCGGACGGATGTGCGGTTTATTGCGGCAACCAACAAGGATCTCAAGGAGGCGATTCAGGACGGTGTCTTTCGAGAGGACCTCTTTTATCGCCTGAACGTGATTTCGCTCACCATCCCTCCCTTACGGAAACGACTGGATGATTTGCCAGCATTGGTCAAGCATTTTATCCGACTTCATGGGGCAAAGATGGCTCATCGGGCATTCAGCGTGAGTGCTGATGCGCTTGACGTGCTCCAAGGCTATCACTGGCCCGGCAATGTGCGTGAGTTGGAAAATGTCTTGGTTCGCGCCATCACACTCTGTTCCGACGATTGTATCGAATCAGAGCATCTAGGGATCATGTTGTCTCGCAGGTTGCCGGTGGACGTGGCGTTTTCAGAAGACGAGATGATGAACTACCATGCGGTGATGGAGGGCTATAGCCGGAAAGTCCTGGAAGAAGCCTTGCGGCGTACGGGATGGAACCAGACGAAGGCCGCGGAGATGCTGGGACTCCAGCGCACCTATCTCACCAGGTTACTCAGGCAACGTGGAGTTTCAGTCAAGCCTCCTTCCCCCCAGGAGCACACCTCGTGAAGCGTGATGTGTGAGACGTGAAGCGCCCGGGCCAATGGTTAAAGGTTTCATGTTCAACGTTTCAGGTTGTGCAGAAAACAAAAAATCTCAAACCTGAAACTCACACCGTGAAACATGAAACATCAAACTTGAAACCAGAAACCGTCGGCGTCGTCTCTTCACGAAATACGCGTCACGGACGACGCTTCACGAGCTACGATGGGCTCTGCGTGGGCTAGACGTACCGGTGTCACTGTTCGTAAGGTAAAGTAAAAGCAGCTACCTCGGCCAGGCTCTGTCTCCACCGCGAGTCGGCTCTGATGGAGCTCGACCAACA
>CABVSA010000066.1:17079-22675 GCA_902500805.1 uncultured Nitrospira sp.
CCTCGGCCAGGCTCTGTCTCCACCGCGAGTCGGCTCTGATGGAGCTCGACCAACAGCTTGGCAATGGCCAGCCCGAGTCCTGTTCCCTTGGTTTTTTTATGTGTCGTGGGTGCACGATAGAATGGCTGAAAGACCTTGTCCACATCATCGGGCGCGATGCCGGGTCCGACATCCCGCACGGAGATCAGAATGTTGTCCGTTGAGAGTCTCGTGACGTCGAGATCCACGACGGTATGCATCGGTGAGAATTTGACGGCGTTATGCAGCAGATTGAGGAGAATCTGTCTGAGTTTGTCAGGGTCGGCCGACACCAAGGGCAGATCAGTTGGGAGTGAGATGACGATCTTCACGGAGCGTTCCGACGTGAAGGGCTGAAGGTCCTCGACGGTCTTGGCGATCACACTCCCAAGTTCAACCGGTTCCAGGCATAGCGTCGTTTGGCCAAGCTCGATTTGAGAAAGATCGAGCAATTCCTCAATGAGAATCCGAAGTCGCGAGAGGTTGGCCTCTACGCGCAAGAGCGATCCTCGCTGATCAGGGGTGACCGCTCCATCAATCCCATCCCGTAAGTTCACCAGGTGAACCTTCATCGAGGTCAGCGGGGTTCGGAGTTCGTGTGAGGCGGTGGAGACGAAGATCGATTTCCGTCGGTCCAGTTCTTGGAGTTTGGCGTTCGCAGCCGCCAGTTCCTTGGTACGGACGTTGACCCGCTCCTCCAAGGTCTGGGCGAGTTCGCGTAATTCATGCTCGCGCGTCTGCAATCGCAAGGCCATGGAGTTGAAAACCTGCGTCAGGGTGCCGATCTCATCACGTGCCTGTATGGCAATGGTCGGTGTCGTCTCTCCGGCGCCAAGTTTCGTGGCTGCAGTCGTCAGTGCTTGGAGAGGGACCGTCATACGGCGTGCCAGCAGCACCGCAATACAGATTCCACCAATCAGCGTATTGACCGTAATGAGGATGGCTTGCCATAACAGTCGGCGCAAGTTCTGTTGCAGGTCAGATGTGGACAGTCCGATTTCCACCAGCGAGGGAGCTAGTGACGTCGGTTTCTGTGTCGCCTCTGGTCTACCAGAACGTTCCTCAAGCGTGAGTGTGAGGGCAGGATCCCATTGCCCGGTATGAGACTGGCGAGGAACCTGGATCAGCAGGTCATAAAATATAGGGAGCTCGTACCCTCCTAGAAGATTGAGCAAATCAGCAGGCGAAAAGTCAATGCTCGGCCGAAGGAAGGGGCCATGGCTGCTCAGCCATATTCCGCTGATGATCGACTCAACCGTGTCAGTCCTGGACCGGGAGACCAGTTGTGTGACGGAGAATTGCCGTCGGCCTGCTGCTGATGCGGAAAATTGGTGCTGCCAGTCGTCCTTCCCGTAGCCGGTTTGGAGATCTCCGCTCGGGGAGAGGATGGCGACATAGGCCACCGGACTGACAGCCAGGATCTCCTGTGCAAGTTGATCGAGACGCTGGGTATCGCCGGCGAGGATGCTCACACGCCCCATACCGGCCAGATGTTGCGCGAGCAAGGTTCCGCTCTGGACGAGGCTGTCGGTTGCTGATCGCACTTGCTGTCGGAAAAAGAGCCATCCCAACAGGAGACAGGCCACGATGAGAATCGTAGCCGTGCTGAGGACGAGCTTTGTTCTGACGCCGATTGAAATGCCGGAGCCGAAGAATCGTTCGTGAACCATGGCCGTCTTTTGCGATGAACAGTTGCCGATACTCTCGGGGCTGCTACCTACGGATTCTGAGTGTCATGTTTCTGGTTCCATGGTTATGCAGAGCCAGACAGTCTCAGGCCTGAAATTTGAACCATGAAACATTCAACGTGAAATCGTTTCTGCGACGCTTCACGAATGATCATGGCCAGGTAGCTTCGTGACGAATCACCATGAAATAAATCGGACAGGCCCCTAGGGAATGAGATCCGGAGAGTCTGTTTTTCGTGCGACCGGTCCTGGCCCGCTAAAGATGTGGCCGGCGACACGGACCACATCTGGTGCGAGCCTCAGGCCAAGATATTCGGCGGTATTCAGGTTCAGCGCCAACTGAGGATGTTCGGGATCATGAAGAGCCCCGGCTGGTTTTCGGGGATCATGGAGCTGTGTGCGTACCATCCGGGCTGCCTGTTGTCCCACGGCCCACGGATCCACTACGAGCGCTCCGAGCGCTCCCTGCTGAACCAGCGTTGAGGAGAAAGTAAAGATCGCGATTTTTGCGTCGATGGTCGATTCCAAGAGGAATGGAATCGATGATTCCGAAATGACTGTCTGATCTTGGAGCAGCCACAAGGCGTCGATCTTCGGGAGGAGTATCCGAATGGCAGGCGCCAAGTCCTCCTGACTGCGCACAGCCATCGGGACGAGCTCAACTCCATCCTGTTTGGCAAGACGATGCGCATTTCGAACGAAGTCGCCGCTCTGCGCCTCATCATAGAGGACACCGATGCGCCGGTGATCCGGCAGAATGGAACGAATGGCCGAGAGCTGTGTTGCGGGTGAGGTCCTGACGGCAATTCCGGTCATGTTGGACGTGGGTAGTCCGTGGCTTTCAGGATTCAGGACCATACAAAAGATGACCGGCGTATCAAAAATCTCCAATTTTGCGGCCATGGCAGCCTTGAGGCCGACTGCAAACACCATGGCGGGTGGCGAGGCTCGCAAAGCTCTGCCGATTTCTCGCCCTTGTGCGAGTTGACCGCTGATATTGTACTCATGAACCTGCATGGTGGAAGGAAGACCGGCCCGAAAACCAAGGACCGCTTGCTCATAATAGGAGAGATCGGATGATTTGAGAATGGCGATCTCTCCAGCGCCGACGATTGGGATCGGGCCGGTGAGCCAAGCAACAGCGAGGAGCCACCAGAGCCGTACGATGAAAGTTGGTTTTAGACCTGAAAGGGTTGATCTCATCGCGGGTTTTCGCCTACGTGTCATATCTTCTCAAGTCCAAGGGGAACTTACAAGAGGCGTACAGACCTCGGAGTAGGCCGAATGGATCTGAATATAAATCATGAAATATCAAGCAAGTTTTAGACCATAGAGTCCATGGAAGGATGATGAGCCTGTCCCATTTCTGGTCAGATGGTCGGATGCCCACTCTCGTGGAACTCCGAGAGAGTATGTCCTCGCTGGCGTCTCTTGTTGAGATGTGTCGGTAACAACCGATCACAGTTTCAGTGTGAGCCATCCCAGTACCCTGGTGCCTAGCAGATCTCCCAAGGGATGTTCGCGATGCTGATCGTTCAGCGCGTTGAACACGGAAATCGCAACCTCGGCTTCGCGCCGGTAGCCTGTGGATGCCTGTTCCTGCCAGATTCGATAAGCTCCTCGCAGATTGAGCAGATGGTAACTGCTGACCCTGGTGTCGGGTGGTATCACGCCCAAGCCACCAAGTTCCGAGAAGATGGGGGCAATGGGATAGGTGGCTGCGCCTATATAGTTATAGGCAATCTCGCCGCTTAGCCCGTTCTCCCACCGACCACGAATGCCCGCATTATATTTGAACCGAGGACCGCCTCGCCGAGCGGTTCCCGTGAGGGTCTGGCCGATCTCCTGATAGGAAAAGTTGCCGAATCCACTCAACCACTTCGTGACAAGGAATTCACCTCCAATCTCTCCACCATAAATATCAGCGGTCCCGCCTTGGATAGGCATTGGGGCTGTGGAAACGATGAGATCAGAGATGTGGTTAAAAAAGACGGCACTGCGAATTCTGAGCCGGTGTTGGAGGTGCCAGCCTTGATACTCCAGCTCATAGGAGATGATCTGCTCAGGTTTGAGGGCGCCACTCCCAGTGACCGTGATCAGCGGTGGGGATGGGATGGGGGGAGGAAGGGTAATGATGGCGAGATTGTCCCCATACGTCTCAAAAAACGTCGGCGGGCGGTATCCCACTGCTACGGTTCCTCGGAAGGTGTGGTCAGGGACCGGTGTAAAAACGAGTGAGCCGCGTGGACTGACTGTCGGATTTATAAAGCTGTTCAGCTCATAGCGTGCGCCACCGACCAGCTGAAACAATGCAGTCGGCTTCCATTCCCCTTGGATATATAGCCCCAGTCGATCTTCGGTGCGATAGCGATCCTGGAAATTATGGGATGTGGTGTTATGCCGGTAGTTGATTCCAACGGCGAAGCGCGTTGTGGTTCCGAGATCTATCGTTCGTTGCGCCTCGATATTGTAGGTATGGCTTCGCAGTCGTACATCCGAAATGCCATTCCGATTGGTGATATGAAGGAACGGGGACAGCAGCGCATTAGCAGTCACAGGCCCGCTGACATCGAGGCCATTCCAGAACGCCCGAAGAAAGAAATTCGGTCGATCGTAGACCGCATGGGCGTAGCCAAGAGCCGGTACTCCAGTGTTTACAACGGCATCAGTCACGATACCATCGAACGCCCCTGGCTTAACCAGCCCACCGGAGAACGAGAGTTTGCCGCCGTCTGCCAAAAGGTATTCGGTCTGAACATTGAACTTATTATCCTGATAAGCCAAGGCGTCACGATTTTTCCACTGCTGAGTCTGATCGTGCCCATAGGAGAGTCGGTAATTGAACTGCTTGTAGCTGTTCGCATAGATGGCAGCGCTATTGAGAGTGCCGTAGGATCCTCCACCGACTTGGAGGGTCGTGCCCCTCATGTCCTCCGGTGATTTCGTGATGATGTTGATGATGCCATCAAACGCATTAAAGCCATAGAGGACAGATGCCGGTCCCTTCTGTACCTCGATGCGTTTGATCTCCGGCAAGGTTATTGGAATGGCCTTCCAGTATATAGACCCTTGCACGTCGACATAGATTGATCGTCCATCCACCATGACGAGAAGTTTATTGGCATCCAGTTGATTGTTCCCACGCACGCTCACATTGAAATCGCCACCGGTGACCTGCATGACTTCCAGTCCGGGGATACGCCGCAGCACGGTCGGGAGATCAGTGGTGCCGGACATTCGAATCTCCTCGTCAGTGATCACATACACGTTCGAGGGGGCCTGCGAAATCGGCTGCTCATATCGGCTGGCGATGCTGACGGTCTCCTCCTTCAAGTAGAGCGCTTCCACCCGGAGCTGGTGTTCTGTCGCTGAAGAGGCCCTGGGGAGAGGGAGTGATGCGTCGGCCCAACTCCAGAGCGGATGTAACATCCACCAAGCGACAACAATGAGAATTTGTCCAATGAGTCGAATCAGGCAAACAGGTGTGTCAATGCGGATTCTCTGATGGGCCAGTACACGAAGCATGTCACGTGAGTTGATGCACGAACAGGGTCTAGATGTAACCCGGTTGAATGTACGTTAGGCATGAGCGTGGATCAACACTTCTTAGCTGGAAGTATTTGTTAATACTAATAATTAGAAATCAAAATAGAAGATTGCCAGGGGAGCGTCTCTCCTGAAGCGTCGTGGTCGATGGTTTCATGTGTACTATTTCATGGTTCAAGTTTCAGGTCTGAGACGTTCTGACTCCGCATAACCTGAACGATGGAACCAGAAACACGACACTCACCTCGTGAACCATTGAACATGAAACATGAAACTCAGCAGCGCAGGAACGAGATACGCTTCACGTGTTACGAATCACGCATCACGAGGGGCAGTGCTCAGAG
>CABVSA010000067.1 GCA_902500805.1 uncultured Nitrospira sp.
GAACCCATCGAGATCTCCGGCCGGGTGGCCCAGGCCGTGGGGATGGTGGTGGAAGGCTATGGCCCGATGACGACCATCGGCGAGCTCTGCCGTATCACGAGAGAGGTGGGTGCGGCGCCGATTATGGCAGAGGTGGTCGGATTTCGTGGAGACCGTGTGTTGTTGATGCCGCTTGGAGACATGCGCGGGATCGGACCTGCCAGCCGCATCACCATGACCGGGCAGGTGGCGAGCCTCGCCGTTGGGGCAGGCTTATTGGGCCGGATTTTGGATGGATGCGGGGATCCCATCGACGGGAAAGGTACGCCTAAGACGAGTCATCGGTATCCGCTCCATGCTGCTCCACCGAATCCGCTTGAGCGGGCCCGCATCCAGGATCCCCTTGATCTCGGTGTTCGTGCGATCAACGGATTCTTAACCTGTGGCCGCGGACAAAAGATGGGGATTTTTTCAGGTTCAGGGGTGGGAAAGAGCGTCCTGTTAGGGATGATCAGCCGCTACACAAAGGCAGATGTCAACGTGATTGCGCTCATCGGAGAACGAGGGCGAGAGGTCAACGAGTTCCTTGAGCGCGACCTGGGAGCCGATGCGCTTGCGCGAACGGTCGTGGTCGTCGCAACGTCCGACCAAGCCCCGTTGATCCGTCTACGAGCCGCATTGGTGGCCACAACAATTGCTGAGTATTTCCGCGATGCAGGACAACAAGTACTCTTGCTGATGGATTCAGTCACGCGGTTAGCCTATAGCCAGAGAGAGGTCGGACTAGCCATCGGGGAGCCGCCGACAACAAAAGGCTATACGCCATCCGTGTTCGCGCTTCTGCCAAAGATTTTGGAGCGTGTGGGAACGGGGCCCGGACCGGGAACCATTACAGGTCTGTATACCGTGTTGGTAGACGGCGATGACCTGAGTGATCCCATTGCCGATACCGTTCGATCGATTTTGGATGGCCATATTGTGTTGTCACGTACGTTGGCCGCGCGCAATCACTTCCCGGCTATCGATCTGCTCCAGAGCACGAGCCGTGTCATGCGGGATATTGTCGGGAAAGAGCATCATGATGCCGCCAGGCGAGTGCTTGAACTCATGGCTCGGTACCACCAGTCCGAAGATCTCGTGCTATTGGGCGCGTATAAAGCCGGGATGAATGCAGGACTCGATAAAGCCGTTCAAGCCCAGGATTCGATCAACGGATATCTCCGACAAGCGATCGATCAGCCTGCCAGCTATACATCATCGGTGCAGGAACTTGAGGCGTTGGCTCGGCAAGCGGCATGAGTCTCGATTCGATACGAAAGGTTCGCGCACAGACCGTCGAGTCGCTGATGATGGAATTATCGCAGATCGCACAAGCGCTTACTCACAGTGAAGAGCAGTATCGCACCATGGAAGTTCAGATTCAGGCGGAGACTGAGACCTATGCTCAACAGGCCGGGCAGGGTCTGACGATCGAGGACCTGTTGCAATGGCAGGGGAAAATGGATGCCCAGCGGTCTACGCTGCGGCAAGTCCGTGCCTCCATTGATCACGCGACCGGTCTGTGGCAGCAGACTCAGGAACGGCTTGTTGAAGCCAGGCGGGAGTGTAAGCTTCTTGAGAGAATTGTCGATCAGCGTCAGGCAGCCATGCATGCGGTGAGTGCACGCCGGGAGCAATGGGCGGAAGACGAGACCGCCAGTCGCCTGATCCCCATTCGAGATCGAGGCGATTCATGAAGCGGCCAATCAATCCGATGAAGGTGTCTCCGTTCACCCTCACGACTCGGTGGCCGTGGCTCGCGCCGCGGCTGAGGAAGAATCGGCGTGGATCGCTTTGGACGATGGTCGGGGGATTGGTCGTTTCGACGATTCTGTTTTGGGTCATGGTTCAGTTGGGGCAAGCTTCTTCAGATCCCAAGCCCAAGGCCTCGGTGCCGCACAATTCCACCAAGCAGGAAGGGCAACCTTCCGTGCCGGAAGGGCCACCGCATGAACCTGAAGCCAACGATGGGACAACGGCTGCGGTCCGATCAGCGACTCAGGGACCGGCAATCGAGATGCCCCGTGAAGTGCTCGAGATGCTGGATCAACGAAAGCGCGATCTGGATCGACGAGAAGAGGTTCTTCGCCAGAATGAAGAACGGCTCATGATCGTGAGGAGCCAGGTTGAGGAACTTCTTGAGCAGAACGAGGCGTTGGAAAAGCGGATACAGAGCGCGCGTGCCAAAGAGGAACGCCCTGCGGCTCACTCGACCAAGATCCAAGCGGACAAAGATCGTGGCGCACAGGATCAGCGGACGCAGCTGGCCAAAATCTTTGAGTCGATGCCGTCGGAGGATGCCGCGGCACGTCTTGAGCGGATGCCGGACAGAAAAGCGATTGAAATTCTGCGAATGGTCAAGTCCAAGACCGCAGGAGCCATACTCTCTCAAGTGAAGGCAGACCGCGCCGCCAAACTCACCGAACAGTTGCTGGTCCAAACGCCCTAGCCCGCAGTATTCCTGAGCGCGTCCTCAACAATTGTCGTGACAACATCGTGAAGCGTATTTCGTTTCCGGATTCGGACGCTTCACGTGCAACGCTTCACGAGTTACGCACCGAAGCAGTTTTGCCCTTCGACTCCTCGGCTTCGCTCTGGTGCGACCCTGAGCGGGCTTCTTCTCACTCCGATCCATTTTGCCTACTACCCAGTAATATTTTCCTCCTTCCCCCCACGTGATCGTGAGTTGAATCACAACTACGCGATATTTCGGCTCCTTAAGATCTGGCAACTTGGCACGAGGCTTGTAGATTGTCCTGCCGGAATCTCACGAGGACTGATAGACATGGATTTCATTGTGCCAGATCTGCTCTCTGCCACACCGGCCGCCACCTCAGATGGGACTGTGCGGGCTGCTCGATCTGCTTCCTTCAGTGGCCCTGGCGTTCGGAAGAGCTTTTCTTCTGTGTTGCAGGGGGTTCGTATCGAGGAGAAGAAGGGGAATACGCAGGAAGCGGATAGTCCTCGAGGATCCCACAAGGTTGAGGATCGACCGGATTCCAAGCAGGCCAAAGGCCTCAATTCAGGGGCAACCGAAACAGAACGGTCTGAGGCCACACAGGCTCGTACCTCAGACAGTGATGAGTCAAACGACACTCAAAGCCAGACAATGGACAGTTCACGTGAGGAATCTGAATCGGCATCCTCGCAGAGTAACTTCGGATCGACAGCTGAAGGACAGATGTTTGTGTCGATGGCATCAGCAAGCCTGTCCCAGGCGGAAGCTCAGATGATGCTCAGCGAGGTACAGGAGACGCACGACGGTGTAGGCGAAATCGGTCGCGAACCGAGTTCGTCTGCAGCATCATCACCAGCACTTGTGGCGACTGATGCTTCAGTACGCCTGGCCGAGAGCCGTCCACACGAGCAAGGAACAACGAGTTTACCGACTGCCGTGTTGGAACAGGCTAAGAATTCATCACTGCTTCTGAGGGAAGATCCTCATGTCACGCAGTCCGCTGAGTTGGGGGGCACCGTGGGTGAGAATGGCGTGATGGAAAAGGCAGCCGATTCTGCACAAGCTCACGCTGCGATTCAACCCTCATCATCCGGTGGAGCCATTTCATCTTCCGACCACAATATGGCTCGCCTTGTTCAAACCCATGACGGAAAGCTATTGCCGGGGAGTCAATTTGATCGAAACGTGGCTGCTCTTGATCGAGGCGAGCCTGGTGTCGCTCATCATTCACCGGACAATCAGCCGTCTCTCCTGGTACTTGCTCAAGAGGATCAGGAAAAAACCGGTCCAAGGACTCAGGGGATCACCCCTCATGGACAACCGGTCGTGGTTGATCAGAACGAGCTGTTCAGCCAATCAGGGCATGAACATGATGGTCGGCAGCAGGGCGATCCTGAGACCAAGCTGTTTCAGGGGACGACTGTCGACCTTTCATCCATGAATGGACGCACAACGGGACAGTATGCGGCTGTCGCGCACAGTCAGACCATTTCCGTACCAACGGCACCTGCTCCAACTGTCAGTGTGCCGCCAGCGCAAGCAGTCTCCCACGTGCCTGACCTGACCCCGACACCGACGCCTTCTCTTCTGCGATCAGTGGTGTTGGATGTGGCTCAACCGGACTTGGGGCATGTGAACATTCGCGTCGCCATGATGAACGAGTCCGTTCACGCCCATTTCTCCACGGATCGGGCGGAGGTTGGGCAATTTCTGATCAATGGACAAGACCGGCTTCAAACAACGCTTCAAGCGAGCGGACTCGACATGGGACAGTTCCGGGTTGACATTGATCGTCAGAATGGTGGGCGATCGTTCCAACAGGGATTGTTTCAAGAACAGGGACAATCCGGACATCACGCCTCCCAGGGCGAAGCGAAGGAGCAGCTCCGAGGGTGGTCGGATGACATGCACCGTCCGCTCCAGGGACGGCTGAACGTAGTGGCATAAGACGAAGGGAGACCCCACATGATTGATCCTGCTGGACTGAGCACGACCGGGACCACTGCTGCGCCGGAAAGGACAGGGCCTCGATCACTGGGGCAGGATGATTTTCTCAAACTGTTGGTCACACAGCTGAAGAATCAAGACCCGTTGAATCCGACCGACAATACCGAGTTTGTCTCGCAGCTCGCGCAGTTCAGCCAGCTCGAACAGAGCGCCAAACAAGCGCAATTACTGCAGCAGAGCCTCGACGCGCAAACGGCGTCCTTGCAATTTACATTGCTTCCCATGATCGGCCGCACGGTGACAATCGGTCACCCGCTGGTTCAGCTGGGAGAGGGACCGGCACCGTTCGGCTATTCACTGGAGAAGAATGCCGCGAAAGTTCTCGTCAGCATTCAGAATGCGGAGGGACAAGTCATACGGAATCTGGAGTATCGTGATCGTCTGGCCGGACCGCAGGCTGCTGAGTGGGATGGAAAGAACCAGGATGGCGTGCAGATGCCCAAGGGCCTGTATCGGTATGTCATTTCCGCAGCAGACGGGGAAGGAAAGTCAGTGAACGTGGAGGGGCGTGCCAGCCTCACTGTGTCGGGTGTACGCATGGAACAAGGGCAGGCGAAACTCCTGGTCGGCGATTTGTCGATTGATCCGTCCGAGATTGTTGAGCTGCGATAACAAAGAGGAGGACTGTACCGATGGGAATTCTGTCGTCGCTTTTTACGGGCGTCAGCGGGCTGAACGCAAACGGCAATGCGCTATCGGTCGTGGGAAACAATATTGCGAACCTGAGTACGGTGGGGTTCAAATCCAGCCGTTCTGTCTTTGCCGACCTGATCAGTTCTTCACTGGGAGGGGCGGGTGGAGCGATTCAGACCGGTCTGGGGGTCGCGCTCAACGGAGTGCAGGGGAACTTCAGTCAAGGTTCACTCAGTACCACGAGCAACGCATTGGATTTAGCCGTAGACGGCAACGGATTTTTTGTACTGCGCGACACAGCCGGGGCGGCGTTTTATTCTCGAGCGGGGCAGTTTCATTTGAATTCGCAAAACCAGATCGTGGATCCAAGCGGATTCCTGCTCCAGGGTTTCCAGGTCAACACCAGCGGATTGATCACAGCCAGCATCAGTGGCGTGACGCTTCCGACGACCACGGCTCCTCCAAATCCGACCAGCAGCGTCGATATCGGCGCCAATCTCAATTCACAATCGACGGCCAGCACGTTCTCTCTCGCGGACCCGGCCGGGACGTCTCGGTTCTCCTCGTCGATCACCGTCTATGATTCCGTGGGCAACAGTCATCTCCTGACGAGTTATTTTACAAAGACGGCGGCGAATACGTGGACGTACAACGTGGTCGGCAGCACGAGCGAAATCGTCACGGGTAATTATCATACATCGAATGTGAATACCTCGCTCGGACTGGTGCGGTTAGCCTCGGGGACGTTGACCTTTAACACCTCAGGTGCATTGGACACGGAGAGTGTCGTGACGAGTTACGATAGTGGTACGGCTGGAGGCACGGCCGGAGGTACGGTTGGGCAATCGCAAATCGATTTTCTCGGCGCGACTGGCGATCAGGCGATCAGCTTCAACTTCGGTACAAGTGTGACGACCGATGGGGGAACCGGCATGGACTTGACCACTCAGTTCGGTGCCGCCTCGGGGCTGGTTCAGCAGTCTCAGAATGGATTCGGCGCCGGAGCCCTGCAGACGTTCAGTGTGGAGACCAACGGAATGATCAATGGACGATTCTCAAATGGGCAGGTTCGACCGTTGGCCCAGTTGGCGCTGGCACGATTTCCTGATCCGCTGGGTCTTGTGCGAACCGGGAAAAACACATTTGCCGAATCCGGCACTTCTGGTCAACCGTTGATCGGAGCAGCCACATCTGCCGGCCTAGGGAGAGTGCTTGCCAACACGCTTGAGTTGTCCAACGTCGATCTGGGAGAAAGTTTCATCGAGATGATTGCAGCCCAACGAGGGTTCCAGGCGAATTCGAGGGTCATTACGACTTCGGATGAAGTGCTTCAAGAGTTAGTGAACTTGAAGCGATAGGTGCATCGGTTGTAGCCCGGGGGGAACATTCCTCCCGGGCATCGTTCCAAGCCCCCCAGACCTACTGGGACCACAGTCCTCTTCCTCACCTCTTCTCACCACGTCAGTTTCTTGACGGTGTCAATGACTTGCCTGACGGTGCCTGGGGAAGGAAGCGACGACCAGACCTCCCGCTGACAAAACACCTGTCAAATACATCTATTATAGGGAACCGTGGTCGACAGTCACCACCGGCTCAATGGCATATGCATTGCAGTTGCTTCACGAAGGCGATGAGGCCTTCAAGGAGGAGCTATGGCAGATGCAGCCGAGACGGACGACAAAACTGCAGGAGCGGCCCTTGCTCCGGCATTCCCGATCAAGTTGCTCATTATCGTGTCGGTGATTGCCCTCCTGTTCGGTGTGGGAGGGGCGGTCGTCGCCGTCAAGTTCTTCGGCGGATCCGATAAAAACGCAGAACATGCCGAGGAACACAAGACCGAGGCTGCGGTGAAGTCCGATGCGCAAGGCGGAGCGGGTGGAAAAGCAGGACAGACTGCCGCCCCGGGAGTCATGGTCGACCTGGATCCGTTCATTGTGAATCTGGCCGACGTGCCGGACGTGCGCTACTTGAAGCTGACCGTCAAGCTTGAGGTCGACAGTGAGGCGGTGTCCGCCGATCTGTCCGCACGGGTGCCCCAGGTCCGCGACGCAGTCCTTGTGTTACTCAGTAGCAAGGATGTGAATGCGGTGAGAACCACACAGGGGAAGTTTCAATTGCGCGATGAGATTACGCAACGGATCAATGGGCTGCTTCCCAAGCCGGGTGTGCGGTCCGCCTATTTCACGGATTTCGTCGTTCAGTAGAGATCATCCGCATGGAAAAAATCCTGTCACAAGACGAAATTGATGCCCTCTTAAAGGGAGTGGTCTCGGGAGAAGTCGACACGGCTCCCAAAGACAATGAAACGGCTGCAAAGGGAGTTGCACAATACGACCTCTTCAATCAGGAGCGGATCATTCGCGGGCGAATGCCCACGATGGAAATGATCAACGACCGGTTTATTCGCCGGCAATCCGTTGCCTGGACCAATATGTTTCATGACGCCATTGATTTTGTGGTGGTCGGGACCCAAGTGATCAAGTTCGGTGAGTTTCTCAAGAAAATCCCGCAGCCCTCTTCATTGAATGTATTTCACATGGCCCCCTTGCGCGGTAGTGCGCTCTACGTGATGGATGCCTTTCTCGTCTACTTGATCATCGATTACTTTTTTGGCGGCAAGGGGCAAACTCACGTGAAGCCCGAAGGGCGGGACTTTACCCCGGTGCAGTTACGCGTGATCAAAAAACTCCTGCTGCAGGCGTTGGTCGATCTCGAAAAGGCATGGCATGCGGTCGCGCCGGTGAAGGTGGAATATGTACGGTCGGAAAGTAATCCGCAGTTCGCAATGGTGGTGACGTCTTCCGAGATCGTGATGGTCGTCACGTTGCAGGTCGTTCTCGGGGAAACCGCCCGTGAGCTCTACATTGTGTATCCGTACGCCATGCTCGAGCCGATCAAAGAAAAATTGTATTCCGGCCTGGTCTCCGACCAAGTCGATCAGAACGGAGACTGGAGTCAACGATTCCGAGAGCGCCTACAGGAATGTCCTCTGCCGCTCGCGGTTCGGCTGGGAACCGCCACGGTGACCGTCAAGGATGTACTCAATTTCTCCCCCGGGGATGTCGTGTTACTGAATCAGCGACCGGGTGATCCGCTCGATTGTTTTATCGAAGGGTACCATAAATTCCAGGGTAGTCCCGGGGTCTACAAGGGCAATCACGCATGTCGCGTGACCAAAGTGTTGACGTAAGCGGGACCGGAGGACGCGAATAACTATGGCCGAATCAGAATCCACGACACCTCGTGATTCCCAGTCCGGCGGAGGGACGTCTCCACAGCTTGCATCGTTTCCGCCTGTTCAGAATTCAGAAACCGGCGGCAGCTCGAAGAATATCGATTTTATTCTGGATATTCCGATGAATGTCGCGGTGTATGTGGGGTCCACCAAAATGGCGATCCGTGATCTCCTGCAGCTGGCGCAAGGGTCTGTCATCGAGCTGGATAAGCTGGCAGGCGAACCGATGGAGGTGATGGTGAACAACAAGTTGGTTGCGCGCGGCGAGGTTGTTGTGGTGAACGAAAAGTTCGGTATTCGGTTGACCGACGTAGTCAGTGCGGCCGAGCGTGTTCAGCAGCTTCGATAAATGATCAAAGGGAGAGAGCGTGATCGACGTATGGGATAGTCTGATTCGGACCGTCTCGGCCCTGGCCGTGGTGTTGGTATGTATCGGCATCGCTGCGTTCGTGGCCCGTCGGGTGATGGGGCCACGAACAGGGAATTCCGGTGGCCGGCCGCTGGTTCAGGTGTTAGCGAGCGGGTATCTTGCTCCGCGCAAGACGATTAGTTTGGTGGACGTCGCCGGCGAGTATCTGATCGTGGGCGCAACGGCAACCGATCTCGTGCCCTTGGGACGGATCAGCAATACGGCACATCTTCGTGAATTGCTCGGAATGCCGGCTCAGACGCCTCCCTCAGAGGTGACACCTGTCCCAGAGGCCAATGTGGCGGCATGGCTTCAACGACAACCGATCCGTTGGGCTGATCATGACAAGGAACAGCATGGCCACTGATCGCGTTCATTCACGACTTGTTGGCTGGACGATTGTCGTCGCGGCGGGGATGTTGCTTCTGGCCTCAGCAGCGGAGGCAGCCTCAAACGGCCCGTCCGTCAGTATCGATTTGGGTACCGGTGGCCCGAAGCAAATGGCCGTCGTCATCCAGATTCTGATCCTGTTGACGGTGCTCTCATTGGCACCGGCCTTATTCATCATGGTCACGTCGTTTACCAGGATCGTTATTGTCTTGGCCTTCCTGCGGCAGGCGCTCGGCACACAAGCGGTGCCTCCCAATCAAGTGTTGTTGTCCTTGGCCCTGTTCCTGACGATGTTCATTATGGCGCCGGTCGGACAGTCTGTATACACCAACGCGTTGCAGCCGTTGCTTGCCGAACAGATCTCCTACGAGGATGCCTGGAAGAAGGGGATTGAGCCGGTTCGTGGGTTCATGTTGAAACAAGTGCGGGACAAGGACCTTGAGTTGTTCATTCAGCTGAGTCACATCCCCAAGCCCGATCGGGTTGAAGACGTTCCGACCCATGCCATCATTCCTGCATTTATTCTGAGTGAGTTGCGAATCGCCTTTCAGATCGGGTTCTTGATCTACATTCCATTTCTGATCGTCGACATGGTCGTCGCGAGCATTTTGATGTCGATGGGTATGATGCTCCTGCCTCCGGTCGTCATTTCCCTCCCGTTCAAGTTGATTCTATTCGTGCTGGCTGACGGTTGGTATCTCGTCGTCGGCTCGATGGTGCGCAGCTTTCAATGACTCCATGATCGTGTGAGTGGCTGAGGCAACGGGAGTTGTGTGGGATTCGGCTGGCAACGACTCAAAACACGGGTCAGAGGAGAGCAGTCGATGACACCTGAAATGGTCACGGAATTGGGTAGGCAGGCGTTGGAAACCACGTTGCTCGTGTCGGCTCCGATCTTAGGACTGAGTCTGCTCGTTGGTCTGATCATCAGTGCGTTCCAGGCCATGACGCAGCTGAACGAGGCCACGCTGACATTCGTTCCCAAAGTATTGGCACTCTTCGGAGCGCTCTTGGTGTTTCTCCCCTGGATGTTGAACGTCATGACGACGTTTATGGCGAATCTGCTGATGAACATTCCAAACTACGTGCGCTAGCTCGTTGGATGTATGAACGTGGTTGCCACGAATGACAATGCGCGGCCGGGCCGATATGTGTTGTACGTGAAATGTGAAGCGTATCTCGCGTCCGAATTCGAGCGCTTCATGTCTCACGCTTCACGAGCCGTCATGACGCATGTACGCTAGGAAGGAACGATGGCGTTAACCCAAACCATCCAGGTGCTCCTGCCGGAGTTTCAAGCATTTTTGGTCCTCATTTCTCGAATTGGAGGGCTTCTCGCCGCATTGCCGGTGCTGAGCGGACACTCGGTTCCATTGAAAGTGAAAGGCGCATTGGTACTGGCGTTGGGAGTGCTGTTGGCTCCGCTCATCCATCTTCCGCCTGTGCCCTACGATCCCCTGGTGCTGGCCGCCGGGCTACTCAGTGAACTGGTGATCGGGTTGGCCATTGGTTTGGCTGTTCGGCTGTTTTTTGGCGCATTTGAGGTCGCGGGAGAAATGATCGGCGTTCAGATGGGCTTCGGTGTTGTCCAGCTCCTTGATCCCGCCACATCTCGTCAGACACCGCTGATGGCGCAGTATTTTACGCTCCTTGCGTCCCTTGTTCTGCTCTCATTGAACGCGCACATGCTCATCGTCGCCACGATCTTGTCCAGCTACGAATCTATCCCGGCATTCGGGGCCGCTCTTCCGGCCGGAGCGGGAGATGAGGTGCTGCGTCTCTCTCAACACATGTTCATGGTGGGGCTCAAGCTTGCCGCTCCGGTGCTGGTCATCATTCTGATAATCAACATCATGCTCGCGATTCTTGGACGGGCAGTCAGTCAAATCAATGTATTCGTGTTGAGCTTTCCCATTACGATCGTCGGAGGATTGGCGGTGCTCAGCATTTCGATGCCTTTTACAGTGGAACTCCTAGTTCGGGAAATCGAACGATTGCAGTTTACGATTTTCGAACTTTTGAAGGCACTGGGACATGGCTGAGGACAGGGGAAATAAAACAGAACCGGCGACCCCCAAACGCAAGGAGGAGGCGCGCAAACAAGGACAAGTCGCCGTGAGTCGCGACGTTTCGACGGCGGCGGTGCTCTTAGGGGGCGTCGGCTTGTTGGGTGCCATGTTGCCGGTGGGGCTTCTGAGAATGACAGAGATGACTCGCCAAGGGTTGACCCTCTCGTTTCCCGGCGAGTGGTACCGAAACATCTCGATCGAGCAGGTCTACACGATTCTTATTCAGACCGGTGTGACGGTGGGTGTCTTGAGTCTTCCAATCGTGGCGGGAGTGCTTGTACTGGGAAGTATGGCGACTCTGCTCCAAACGGGTTTGTTATGGCGAACGAATGCCTTTCAACTCGATTGGAGTCGAATCAGTCCGGCCAAAGGGTTCTCACGCCTGGCCTCGTTGCGCTCCGTCATGGAGCTCGTCAAGGGGCTGCTCAAAATCGCCATCATCACAGCAATCGGGCTATGGGTTACGCGCCATGATGTGCTGCGCATTCCGGAGCTGATCCAGTTTGAGTTGAGCGGCGTGTTGCCGCTTGCGGGGAGTCTAGCGTTCAAGGTCGGGCTGGCGGTGTCGGGAGCGATCGCGGTGCTGGCTGTCTTTGACTATGCCTATCAGCGGTATGAATGGGAACGCAGTCTCCGTATGTCGAAGGAGGAGATTAAGGAAGAACACAAAGCGGCGGAAGGCGATCCTCTGATTAAGAGTCGCGTACGAACGGTCCAGCGTGAGTTGGTGAAGAAGCGTATGCTGGCGGCCGTCAAAACCGCCGATGTCGTGATTACAAATCCCACGCACTTGGCCGTGGCCCTGAAGTATGACACCGCCACGATGGCGGCTCCGGTCGTGGTGGCGAAAGGTGCCGGTGTGATTGCAGAACGAATCAGGGAGTTGGCACGACATCATAGCGTGCCGGTCGTGGAGAATAAGTTCGTCGCCAGGACGTTATTCAGGCTGGTCGATATCGGGAAAGAAATTCCGAATGATCTGTATCGCGCGGTGGCGGAGATCCTGGCGTTTGTGTATCGGGCGAGAGGGGGCACGGCGTGAGTCGGCCGTAGTCTGTATCCATTATGGCAACCGTCACGGAACCAGCCAGCGCATCGCACTTCGTCAAGCACCCGGACATTCTCATGTCCGTGGGGGTCGTCGCCATTCTCATGGTGATGCTCCTCCCGTTGCCGCGGTTCATCCTCGACTTGTTGCTCAGCTTCGACATCACCCTCTCCGTCATCATTCTCTTGGTCGGCCTTCAAGTACGTCGTCCCATCGAGTTCTCAGTGTTCCCATCGATTCTCTTGATGATTACGTTGTTCCGATTGTCGCTGAATATCGCTTCGACGCGACTCATCCTTCTGCACGGCAACGAAGGAGCCGGAGCGGCCGGTGAGGTCATTCGGGCGTTTGGCAATTTCATTGTCGGCGGTAACTACACTGTCGGTCTCGTGGTCTTTACGATTCTCGTCGTGATCAATTTTGTGGTGGTCACCAAGGGAGCAGGCCGTGTCGCCGAAGTTGCGGCACGCTTCACCTTGGATGCGATGCCGGGAAAACAGATGAGCATCGACGCGGATCTGAATGCGGGTTTGATCAATGAAGCCGACGCGCGCCGACGAAGACGTGAAATCACCGAAGAGGCAGACTTCTACGGATCGATGGACGGAGCGAGTAAGTTTGTTCGAGGTGACGCCATCGCGGCGGTGATTATTACCCTGGTCAATATCGTCGGCGGCCTCGCCATCGGTGTCTTGCAGCAAGGGATGAGCCCAGGACTCGCGGCGCAAACCTATACGGTGCTCACCGTCGGTGAAGGACTGGTCGCGCAGATCCCCGCCCTCATTGTTTCGACGGCAGCCGGTATTGTCGTGACGCGCGCCGCTTCGGATATGGACTTGGGTGGGGCGATGACCAAGCAACTGCTGATGTCCCCCAAGCCGGTCGGGATCGCAGCGGGGATTCTTCTCGCTCTTGGCCTAGTCCCTGGCCTGCCTCATCTGGCTTTTCTGGTATTGGGCAGCGCCGTGGCTTGGATGGCCTATCACTTGCACCAGGAGGAAATCCGGGAAGCGGCTCCAACCCCGACGCCTACGGTCCCCAAGGCTGAGGAGGGGCCAACCCGCGTGACTCCGTTGGATTTGATGGAAGTGCAAGTGGGCTATGGATTGATCGGTCTGGTGGAAGGAACTCAAGGTACGGCATTGCTTGATCGGATCAAAGCTCTTCGCCGGCAGTTTGCGGAAACGATGGGATTCGTCGTACCACCCATCCACATCCGCGACAATTTGCAGCTGAGACCGAATGAGTACGCCATCATGTTGAAGGGGGTGGAGGTCGCCAAAGCGGATGTGTTGCCCGGGCACCTGTTGGCGATCGATCCAGGGACAGGGCAGAAGGGAGTGGTCCAGGGCATCGCCACGAAGGAGCCTGCATTCGGACTGCCGGCGCTCTGGATTCCGGAAGATGGGAGAGAACAGGCTCAGATGGCCGGTTATACCGTTGTGGATGCAAGTTCCGCCATCGCGACCCATCTTTCTGAGCTCGTGAAGCGGTATGGTCATGAATTGTTGGGGCGTCAGGAGGTTCAGGCACTTCTGGATGAGGTGGGTAAATCCCATCCCAAGCTGGTGGAAGAGCTGATTCCGACGATGGTCCCATTGGGAACGGTCGTTCGGGTGCTCGGGAATCTGCTCAAAGAGGGGATTCCGATCAGAGACTTGCGCTCCATTCTGGAGGCTATTTCCGATCAAGCCTCGAACAGTAAAGATCCGGAACTGTTGACGGAATATGCCCGCCAAGCCTTGGCGAGGACGATCACCAAACAGTATCAAGCATCGGACGGCAGCCTCCAGGTGATTACGTTGGATCCCCGACTGGATCGGTCGCTGGCCGATCAAGTTGCGGCACTTCCGCCCGGTGCTGCCTTACAGCTTGATCCGACTGTGTCGCACAAGCTTCTGACGGGAATTAAACAGGCGGCTGAACGGGTTGCGGCTCGGGGGCAACAACCGATCATCATTTGTTCTCAGGCCGTTCGCCGGCATCTTCGTCGCCACAGCGATCGCATTCTTCATTCGGTACCGGTGATGGGGTTTAACGAGGTTGATTCATTTGTTCGCCTCCAGTCACTTGATACGGTGCGAGTCGACTTCGAATTGGCACAGTCATCCTAGGATAGCCTATGAAGGTTAAGACATTTCACGCGCTCACCATGCAGGATGCTCTCCGAGCCATCAAGGAGGAGTTGGGGCCGGATGCCATTATCCTGTCTTCCAAAGAGGTGCGTGAGGGCGGGCGATTGCTACGCGTCTTCAATCACACCGTGTTGGAAGTGATGGCGGCAGCCGAGTATGAGCGTCCACAAGTCGTCCGGGAGAGCGCACAGGTTGAAGAATCTGTGCCTCCGGTACGAGCGTCAGAAGGCGGCCATTCGGCTATTCATCCGGTGGACACCTTCCAACAGACCTTGCGAGGGATGTTGGAACCTATCAGTGAAAAGCAACCGAGGAAGCAGCTCCAACAGGAGCCGTCGAGCAAGCATGCCACATCGACAGGAACACCGAATCAACGCCGCAAGGTACGGGCGGTGTACGACGAATTGCGTCAGTTGTTGCACGAGCTTTCGCCGGAGGCCTGTCCAGCAGGGGCCGGTCAATTGTCCTCGGTTCTTTCAACCGTCCGTCAATCCTTATGCGATCAAGGGATGCACCCGTCCACGACCGAGTTGCTCATCGGCGAGGTGCTGAAGACCGATCGACTGGCACATATTCCGGACAAAGAGATGATGAGACGTGCACTCCATCAGGAGGTCGTGCGCCGTGTGCGCGTCGCCGGGCCGTTGGATCATGGGCAGGCACGCCCTGCGATTGAACTGTTCCTCGGCCCGAGTGGAGCAGGGAAGACATCGGCGGTTGCCAAACTCGCTGCGTACTATCGCCGTGAGCAACGGAAGTCGGTCGCCTTGATTACCTTTGACACCTATCGGGAGACTGCGGTGGAACAGTTCAGACGCTACGCTAAAATCATCGGCGTTCCCTTCGCCTGTGCGTTATCGGCCCGGCAGGTGCAAGCAGGCCTGCGCCGTCATGCGAAGATGGACCTCGTGTTAATGGATCTGCCGGGGATTGCCCCGACGGACCTGGCCCTGGCGCAGGATCTTTGTCGTTTGTTGAAGCACGATGCGATTACGACGCATCTGGTGTTGCCGGCCTCTCTCAGAGCACGAGAAGCCTGTCGAATGACCGGTGCTGTGAGGGCACTTCCGGATCTCCGTTTGTTCTTTACCAAACTCGATGAAACGGAATCGTCCGGCACGATATTCGAAACGGTGCATGCGACCGGTGTTCCCCTGTCGTACTGGAGTATTGGACGGCGAGTCCCTGGGGATATTGAGGTCGCGTCTCCGGAGGTTCTCGCCGCCAGGCTCACGGCCGGCAGCGCGGAGAGTGCGCAGGAGCATGTCGAACTGTCGGATCGATCAGCGGGAGCGAAGCGTGCGTTGGCGGCAACGGGAACGTATCACCGATAACGTGGTTGGAGGTCACACTATGCAGCTCAGATCCAAATCGTCAGGCTCGGTGTCGGAGCCTATCAGATGGGACGGTGAGTCGTTTCCCAAAGTGATTGCCGTCTCAAGCGGAAAAGGTGGAGTAGGGAAAACCAATGTGGTGGCCAATGTGGGCATGGCTCTGAGCAAACTTGGGAAACGGGTCCTGATCCTGGATGCCGATCTCGGTCTGGGCAATCTCGATGTGCTGCTTGGCCTTGTCCCACGGCTCACGATTGAAGATGTGCTCGCCGGAACCCATACATTCGAGGAAATCGTGTTGAAAGGCCCGGCAGGTATCCATGTACTGCCGGCGAGTTCTGGAGTCCCGCAGCTGACAAGTTTGACGGAGTCCCAACAGCTCATTATCCAGGAGCAGTTAGCACAGTTTTCGGGTGGGATGGATGTGCTGTTGATCGATACCGGTGCAGGTATTTCCCCAAGTGTGACATTTTTTGCCTCCTCGGCTGATGAGACCGTGGTCGTGGTGTCTCCGGAACCCACATCGCTCACGGATGCCTATGCCTTAATCAAGGTCTTGGCGCGCCAATATCGCGAACGTCGTTTCAAAATACTCGTGAACCAAGCGAAGAGCCCTCGAGAAGCATCTGAGGTATTCGGGAAGCTTGATGTCGCGGCGGATCGATTTTTGCATGTTGCTCTCGAATTGATTGGAGCCATTCCGGATGACGACTATGTGCCCATGGCCGTCATGCAGCAGAAGGCCGTCCTGGAATTATTCCCTGAGGCACCGGCGTCCGAAGCCTTTAGAAAGTTAGCCAGGCAGATCGTGCAATGGCCGAAGCCTGTCCTTCCCAAAAGCTCGATGCAGTTGGTGTGGCAACGGTCGGCGACGCACGCCGGCAACTAGCAAGAGGGTAGCCAGTACTATGAGTAAGGCAGCATTACCACACGAGCGGAAATCTTTCTCGGCCGAAGGGGCGAGACGTGAGCAACTGATCAAAGAGTTCGCCCATGTCATTCGCGCCATGGCCCATCGGTTGGCGTTCCGGCTGCCGGCCTATCTGGATGCGGAGGATCTGATTTCGGTCGGCACCATCGGATTGATGGATGCGATGACCAAGTATGATCCGACCAGGGAAGCCAAGTTCAAGACCTATGCGGAGTTCCGTATTCGAGGGGCCATGCTCGATGAGATCCGCGCGATGGATTGGATTCCCCGATCGGTCCACGAGCGAATTTCCTTGCTCCAAAAAACCCACACCCTCCTGATGAGCCGCCTCGGTCGCCCGCCGCAGGATGAGGAGGTCGCGACCGAGTTGAAGATGTCACTGGATGAGCTGGATGAGTTCATCACACGTGCCAGAGGGGCGGTCATGATCAGCGTGGACGATCTGAGCCTCCACGAGCCGGACGGGCACAAAGTGGTGAAGATGTTGGCCGACACCCATACGCCTGACCCGCTCTCCTCACTGGTGAATGAACGCGAACGTGAATCCATTGCCGGGGCGATTCAAATGTTGCCGGAAAAGGAACGGCTTGTCCTCACGCTGTATTACTATGAAGAACTCACCATGAAAGAAATCGGAGAACTCCTCAAAGTGACAGAATCGCGAGTCTGCCAAATCCACACGAAAGCCATCATCCGACTCAAGGCCACCCTCGAAGCGATCACCTAACAGGCTGTTGAGAAAGACCGCCAGCGGCGTTCTCACGTCGCTCAGAAGCTCAACGTACGGGCCGGAGTACGATTCGCTCCTTCGCTCGCTGCGGCCTTGCTGGACAGCCTTTCTGAACAGCCTGCGAGGCATCTAGATTCGGTCAGTCACCGTGGTGATCGATCACTTTGAGAAAGGGCGTAGGGTTTGTCAACACACTGTTAGGAGTCGTGAGCGGCCGTCGCAGGAGTAAGGTTCCAGCGAGATATGTGACGGCATCGTTCTCACTCTGTCAGGATCTACATCCAGTATCTGTGATCACTGCGTTCTTGTCGACCAGATGGGCATCATGGTCTGTCTGTCGGCCTTGAAGACTCCGGCTACTCCCACACCTGCTTGCCCTCAATCATGCACAGTATGAACAGGGCTGTGCATGCCGTCGTGTCCGATTGGCTAAGAGAAGAGGAGGGTCTTCAATGAGCATGAAGGAGCTCGGGTGCCGTTCCAGGAAAAATATGCCGCTCGCTGGGTAGAATTTTTCCTGGCCGGGCGGCTGCTGAATCAAGTAGCACAATGTTCTTCATTCACCATTGTCGTGATCCCTTCAGATTTCATTGGTTTTGAATGCAGAAACCGTGAATAGGCAGGATGAGGATCTTGGCACAGGGGTTGCTGTCTTTGTGGCGGGACCGATAAGGAGTTGCTCACATGAACCGTGGTATCTATCCCATCCTCTCCGGTGCGTTGGCTCATGAGCGGCGGATGCAGGTCTTCGCGAATAATATGGCCAATGTGAATACGGCCGGATTCAAACAGGATCAGCAAGCATTCAAGGCAATCTTTCCGCGGTACCAAGCGGTTATTCCAGCGATCGGCCACAGTGCGGGATTGGCCCAGCAGATTGTGGCCAGACCATTTGGAGCAACCGAGCGCGCGTTCGTAGCCCCGCATACGATGAAGACGACGTTTGAAGCGGGTCGCATCCGGCTGACCGGTAATCCGCTGGATCTCGCGATTCAGGGGAGAGGGTTTTTGGAAGTCGAGACGCCTCAAGGGGTTCGTTACACTAGGAACGGCATGCTGTCATTGGACAATCAACGCAGGTTGGTGAATGGCCTCGGCTATCCTGTGATGGGAACCAAGGGGGAAATCAAGATTCCAGCAGGGAAATTGGAAATCACTCCTCAAGGCGATATCAAAGTGGATGATAAATCGGTCGGAGCGATCAAGGTCATGGATTTTCCAGAGGAGGAGATGCCGGTCAAGTCTGCCGAAGGGTTGTTCGCGTCCGATAAAGGCAAACCTGTCAAGAATCCACAGCTTCTGGCCGGACATATCGAGGAATCAAACGTCAGTTCGATTGGTGAAATGGTCAAGATGATTGAGGGGATGCGGAGTTATGAGTCCGCGCAGAAGCTCATTCAAACACTCGATCGCATGGCCGAAGTGGCGATTCAAGACATCGGGCGAGTCGCGTAATGCCGTGAAGCGTCTCTTGTGAAGCGTGAAGCGTCCGAAGTCGGAACGAGATGCGCTTCACGAACGACGAGAGACGAGGAGGATTCTCATGATTCGTGCCATGTGGACAGCAGCAACGGGAATGACGGCGCAACAGATCAATGTCGATACCATTGCGCACAACCTTGCTAACGTGAACACGAATTCCTTTAAGCGAAGTCGAGCGGAGTTCGCGGACCTGGTCTATCAAATCCAGCGACTCCCTGGCACCAACGCATCGAATGTCGGAGTGTTCCCCGTTGGGATTCAGGTCGGCACCGGGGTTCGGCCGACGACTGTGGCCAAAGAATGGCTGCAAGGGAATATGCGTCAAACGAACAATGAGACGGATTTGGCCATCGATGGCAACGGGTTTTTCCAAGTGTCCCGCCCGGATGGCACGATCATGTACACCAGGAACGGCTCATTCAAACGAGACAATGTCGGGAACCTCGTCACCGGAGACGGCGATCTTCTGAATCCGGTCATTACCATTCCATCCGGTGCGCTCAAGGTGGATATCGGTCAGGATGGTACCGTGTCGGTGTTGCTCCCTGGTGTGACTCAAGCTTCACAAGTTGGCCAGATTCAGCTGACCAGGTTCGACAATCCCTCGGGTTTGGTGGCGATGGGAAACAACCTGTTCATCGATAGTTTTGCATCGGGCCCTCCCACACAAGGCACCGGCGGTTTCACCACCGGGTTCGGCACGATTCAGCAAGGATTCCTGGAGAGCTCGAACGTCAACCTCGCTGAGGAGATGGTCAATATGATCATTGCCCAGCGGAGTTATGAGATCAATTCAAAGACGATTCAGGCCTCGGACGAGATGATGGCCATTGCCAATAATCTGCGACGGTAGGGGGTAGTATGATGAGGATCGGGATCGTACTCATGTCGCTCTGGGTGGGGTGGGTGAGCGGAACTTCTGTGGTCTCGGCCGGGACCAGAGTCGACACCCGCACCGTCACACTGGTGAAGGCGGGACATGAGATGCGATCTGTGGAGAAGGAGCGTGAGAAACCCACCATGCAGGAGCTCAATGCCGAACTGCTGCAAGGAGCGATTCATCGATATCTGGAGCAGGCCTGGTCTCACAAAGTCAAGACGATCACCGTGGCAGTGCTGGATCCGGCAGAGCCGATTCCTCTGCCGTCGGGGATCATCGAGTTTCAAGTATTGTCGAACGGTTCGGACGACGGCCTTGGGAGACGGGTCTTCCCAATCTCGGTTGCAGTGAGCGGAAAAGTGTGGAAAACGATTCAGGTGTTGGCGGATGTGTCGGCGATGATCGATGCCGTCGTTCCCACACGGTTGTTGAGGACGGAGGAGGTGATCGACGGCGTAGATCTCAAGGCCACGCGTCTTCGAATTCACCAGTGGAATCATCCGTTCGTGACTGATCGCGATGAGGTGATCGGTAAAAGCGCCGCACGGCCACTTCCGCCTGATACGCCATTGCGTCCGACATTTGTGAAGTTTCCGCTCATCGTGAAGAAGGGTGACCGAGTCATGATTGAGGCGCGTCGAGGAGGTCTGTCGATTCAGACCTACGGCATCACCAAGTCAAGCGGCCAAGTCGGACAGACCATTATGGTGGCCAATCTTGATTCGGGCCGAGAGTTGAGAGCGAAGGTTGTGGCACCTAGTTTGGTACAGGTTGATTTCTAGGAGTGTATGGTGAGTTCTATGATATCTGGTCATCGAATTCCGCCCAGCGTTGCCATTGCGGGACTCGGGATCATGACCGTGATGTTCTTGCACGGATGTTCAAGTCCGCCAAGCCCGTCGAGCAAAGTGACTCTGCCGCTGATCCCTCCTCCGAAGACGCTTGGCTCGCTCTGGCAGGAAGAAAACGGACGAGCCTATCTCTATGAGGACATGCGTGCCATGCGGATCGGGGATATTCTGACCGTGAAGGTTTCCGAAGTTCATAAAGGGTCCAAGTCTGCCGATACGGCGGTTCAACGAGATTCGACGATTAAGAACGGCATGGTCGGGAGCGGGATGGGATATATCGGGCTTCCAGGGATCCGCTTCAGCGATGAAACGAAGCGTGGGTTTGGAATCAATGCGACCGCCAATAACAAGTTCGACGGGAAAGGCTCCACCAATCGTGAGGGCACATTGACAGGGACCATCTCTGCGATTGTCACGGAGGTGCTTTCCAATGGGGATCTTCGGATCGAGGGGCGGCGTGAAGTCACCGTCAACAGCGAAAAGCAGCTGATGACTATCGGCGGGATCGTCCGTCGTGTGGACGTGGATACCAAGAATACCGTGGCGTCGAGTGCTATCGCAGATGCCAAAATCGAATACTCAGGCCTCGGTGTCTTGGATGATGTTCAGCGTCCTGGCTGGTTAGTTCGAGTCCTCAATTGGATCTATCCGTTCTAAGGAGTAGTGTTGTCATGCCGACTCCGATGAAACGCACGGTCACCAGAAAAGTGTATTCCAAGCGGCGGGTGGTGAATGCGCAATCGTTGCAACTGATGGTCAGAAGTGGAGTCGTCCGTAGGGCAGATTCCATGCCTCCGCCTCCGATCAGGCGAGGTCGCGTGCCACTATCGGCTGAACAGCAACGAGCCGTTTGCAAAGAAGTTGTGCAGGAGCAGGGGTGGTTGTCACGTGTCATTTTTGGTCCGAAGCCGCATGCCGGTCTTACGAAGCGTTCCTCATTCGACGGAGGACAATAGCTGTATGGTGTTACGATGGTTCGTGTTGGTGTGTTTCTTGAGCGGCGGCTCCCTCTGGCCTGTGAATGCCGATGCCGTGAGGATCAAGGATATCGGCGCGATTGAGGGGGTGCGTGAAAACCAACTGCTCGGCTATGGCTTGGTGGTGGGGTTAGACAGCACGGGCGATCGCGTGATCGGTGGGCAGTTTACGATTCAAGCGATGATGTCGATGTTGAACAAGATGGGGGTCCATCTTGTCATTGACCCCATTCAACTTCTGACGAGGAATATTGCGTCGGTGATGGTCACCGCAAAACTTCCTCCATTCTCAAAGCCAGGCATGACATTGGATGCGGTGGTCTCCTCAATGGCTAACGCGAAGAGTTTACAAGGTGGTACCCTCCTGCTTACGCCTCTGAAAGCAGCGAACCAGCAAGTATTTGCCGTGGCGCAAGGGCCCGTCTCGATAGGAGGATTTCTTGGCGGCACTGGTGGGGCTGGCGGGGCGACGGTGGCGAAGAATCATCAGGCGGCAGGTGTGGTGCCGAGTGGAGCCATTATTGAAAAGGAACTTCCGGTCGACATCGACTCGTGGGAGACCGTCTCAGTCCTCCTACGTCAGCCGGACTTCACGACTGCGATTCGGACGGCCGAGGCCATTGAGCATGCGTTTGGGAAAGGCAGTGCATCAGCCGTCAACGCCGGTTCCATTAAGGCAACGATTCCTCCGGTGTTTCATGGCCGGGTTGTTGAATATATTGCGTCGATTGAAGGGCTTGATGTGTCCG